>QNCL01000027.1 GCA_003645805.1 Candidatus Omnitrophota bacterium | reverse complement strand
TACTAGACGTGTACTTAACAAAATACTAAACCAAATGAGTAATGGTTATCAAAAGCATGGTAATAAACTTGTAGAGTGGCATCGCCATGCACTTGCCCATGAATTAAGACCCGATAATAATTGGGTATATGATTTAAATACAGAAAGCCAATATGGTTCTCCCAAATTGGTCAATAATAACCAGTTATATTTAAACATACCTCATTTTATTGATTCTTGTATACTTGAACTTGAAAAACTATGTAAAAAAATAACCAGTTCTTATGCAGAAGCAGAAGAAGTAATGAAGAAATTTCGTCAATATATTTCAAAACATTCCCTTAATAAACCGCAAAACTTTTGATTAAGAAAGTAACAAATATTTACTCAATAACTTTTTATCTTCTTTCCCCTCCTCCCCAAACTCCCTATAAGCAGTTTTATCCACTTCCTCATTCTTGTTGTTCCAATACAAGTTCCCCTGACTGATGCCGTTCCCAAAAAATTGGTTAAAGACATTGGAATATCATTATTTGCCTAACAAAATTGGATATTTTGAATTTTGTTGGTTAACAACCGCAGTTTCTCATAAAAAAATTATAATTTGTCCAATGTGTTATGGACTTATACACAATGTTGACAATAGCAAATCCAAAATGCTATAATGTGAAAAGGTAAAGGGTTAATTTTTTGTATTCGAGATCAAGCGGAAAAGATGAAGGTAAGTCTAAACTGGCTAAAAGACTATGTAGATGTGGAAATTCCGCCCAAGGAGTTAGCAGAGTATCTCACAATGGCTGGATTAGAGGTAAAAGAACTCTGTGAGGGGGAGGGAGGAGATGTAATCTTTGAGATCGAAGTTACCCCTAACCGTGTTGATTGCTTGAGTGTCTTAGGAATTGCCCGTGAGGTCTCGGCAATAACAGGGAAGGAATTGCGAACAGACAGTGCAAAGCCTTGTCAGTCAAAGATTTGCCCCCCTGCTCTCTCCTCGTCCATCAAGATTGAGATTCAAGATAGAGAGGAATGCAGAAGATACATAGGCAGGGTGTTTAGGAAGGTAAAAATAAAACCTTCTCCAGAGTGGATGCAGAGACGGCTTCTTAGTTTAGGAATAAAGCCGATAAACAATGTAGTGGATATCACCAATTATGTGATGTTAGAGTATGGACAACCTTTGCATGCTTTTGACCTCAACAAGATTAGAGAGAAGATTGTGGTGCGGAAGGCAAAGAGGGGGGAGAAGATTACCACTCTTGATAATGAGGAAAAGGAGTTGGACGAGGAGATCTTGATTATTGCAGATGCCCAGCGCCCATTAGCAATTGCCGGGATTATTGGAGGGGAAGACTGCAAGGTGGAGGAGGATACCGAAAGTGTCCTTTTAGAAAGTGCCTATTTTGCACCTAAAGGGATAAGAAAGGCAAGTAGAAGATTGGGGATCTCTACAGAGTCTTCCTATCGCTTTGAGCGAGGAGTGAGTTTAGAGGGAACAGAGATTGCCTCCCAAAGGGCTTCTGCTTTGATAGAAGAGTTTGCTCAGGGAGAGTTAGAGGGAATGATTTTAGAAGGAGAGGAGGGAAAGGAGAGGAGAAGGGAGATAGAGTTGCGCTTTTCTCGAGTTGCTCAACTTTTAGGGATGGAGGTTCCGAGAGAGAGAATAGAGGAGATATTAAGGAGTTTGCATTTTGAGTTGGAGGTAGAAAAAGAGAAGGTAAAGGTGAAGGTTCCTCATTTTCGCCAAGATATTGCTCAGGAGAGCGATCTGATAGAGGAGGTTGCCCGAATATTCGGTTATCAACATATTCCTCTGATAATGCCCAAAGCAAGATTATCTGGTTTTGAAGAGAAGAAAGAGAAGAAGGTGGAGAAGAGAATAAAGGAAATTTTAATTGCCTCAGGGTTTGAGGAGGTGATTACCAGTAGTTTAATATCAGAGAAGGAGATTGCTCTAATAAATGAGATTAATAAGTATAAGGAAAGAATTCTCTCGCTTGCCAATCCTTTAAGTATGGAAGAAAAGGTGATGCGTCCAGAGTTGATGTTCAGTCTTCTTCCCGTCCTTGCCTGGAACCTCAATCATCAAGTAGAGAAAATAAAGGTGTTTGAGATAGGAAAGGTCTATGGAAGGCAGAAGAGGATATATGAACACAAGAGGTTGGGGATGGCTATGGTGGGAAAGGAGGAGGAGATTGAGCGAGAGAAAGAAGGGAAAAATATTTGGCACCGGAAGAGCAGAGAGATAGATTTCTACGACCTTAAGGGAGCGGTGGAGAAACTGCTTTTGGGCTTAGGAGTAGAGGATTGGAGATTTACAGAGGAAGAAAATAAAGGTTTTTCTCCTTTTTCTGTTACTCTGAAAATAAAAGGAAGAAGGATAGGAGTGTTAGGAGAGGTAAGCAGGAGTATTCTTGCCTACTATGAGATAGAGAAGAGAGTATATCTTTGTGAGATCGAACTTAATCCTTTAGTGGAGGTTATAAGTTTTGAAAAGAAGTTTGTTCCTATCCCCAAGTACCCAAAGGTGCGAAGGGATATTGCTCTTCTGATAAAGGAAGAGATAAGTTGTGAGCAGATAACCGAAGTTATTCGTGAGAGCGGTAGGGAATTAATAAACAATGTCAGGCTATTTGACATCTATAAAGGAAAACAAGTGCCAGCAGGGTTTAAGAGTTTAGCCTTCTCCATAGAGTATCAGCACAAAGATAGGACTCTTACCGATGAGGAGGTAGATCATCTGGAGAGGAGAGTTCGTGAGCAGTTGAGAGAGAGATTGGGGGCAGAGGTTCGTTGATTTTCCTTTTGGATGAAAATATGCTATAATTGTTTATAGATTCCCTACCTTGCTCGTGCCCACGGAGAGAATTTTTGAGCCAACACTCACCGTGAGGGAGTCCGGGTTTAGGGATGATGCGTCATTCCTAACAGGACACCCACTTAGGCAAGGGGCTTCAAAAGTTTCCTTCCGGACGACAGGGTGGGGAATTTTTTTAAGGAGCGGATAAGAAGAGATGGAGGATAGTTTATTTAAAAAGGAAAGAGAGGATTTACCTTTAGCAGTGCGGATGCAGCCACGGACTCTGGGTGAGTTCGTGGGACAGGAGCATATTTTAGGAGAAGGGAAGTTGCTTCGAAGGTTAATAGAGGCAGACAGGATTTCTTCTTTAATTTTCTACGGTCCTCCAGGAACAGGAAAGACAGCCCTGGCTCAGATTATTGCCTCTACCACTTCTGCCCATTTTCTGTCAATAAATGCTATCTCTTCTAATGTAGAGGAGTTGAGAAAGGTAATTCAGGAGGCTCAACAGAGAAAGCAGATAGAGGGAAAGAGAACCATTTTGTTTATCGATGAGATACATCATTTTAATAAGAACCAGCAATATGTTCTGCTCTCTGATATTGAGAAAAGAAATCTAATTCTAATTGGAGCGACCATTCATAATCCCTTCTTTTCTTTAATCTCCCCTTTACTTTCCCGTTCTTCCATTTTTGAATTCAAGCCTTTAACCGAGCAGGAGATTGCTCTTATTTTAGAGAGGGCTATCAATGACAAAGAAAGGGGTTTTGGGAAACTTAATTTAGTAGTAGAAGAGAAAGCGATAAGGTTTTTGGCAAAGGTGTGTGAAGGTGATGCTCGGCGTGCACTTAACGCTCTTGAGATAGGAGTGATTACTACTCCCCTCAACCCCGAAGGGAAGATCTGTTATGATATAAAGGTAGCGGAGGAGTCAATACAAAAGAAGGTGGTAATCTATGATAGAGCAGAGGATGGGCACTATGATACCATCTCTGCTTTTATAAAGAGTATGCGCGGGTCTGATCCAGATGCTACCCTTTATTGGCTAGCGAAGATGCTCTGTGCGGGCGAGGATGTGCGATTTATCGCTCGGCGGATTGCTATCTGTGCCGCTGAGGATGTAGGTAATGCTGATCCCAATGCTCTGGTAGTGGCTAATGCTGCTTTGCAGATATCCGAGTTTATCGGCTTACCTGAAGCAAGGATTCCTTTGGCTCAGGCAGCGGTGTATATCGCCACTGCCCCTAAAAGCAATGCGGTGTACAAAGGGATAGAATTAGCAGTGCAGGATATAGAGAAAGCGAGGGTTGCTCAGGTGCCCAAGCATTTGAGAGTTAGCAGTTATAAAGGAGCAGAGAGATTAGGACGGGGAGGTTATAAGTATAGCCACAATTATCCAGGACATTTTGTTCGACAGGAGTATCTTCCCTTAAACAAAAGGTATTATCAACCCACAGATTTAGGCTATGAGAAGGTAATAAAACAGAGACTTGAATCTTTGTATCCTTCAGAGAGCAGGATGCAGAGATAATGTGCTTTCAAACTGCAGAGGCAAGAGTTAGGGAGGAGATATGGAGGTTAACCCTGTAGACTTATCCAAATTAAGAACTTACTCTATCAAAGAGAGAGAAAATAAGGTAAAAGTAGAGAACTTTGGGCGGGTTTCCTTAAAAGATGAGAAGTTTAGCCAATTTATAGATTCTTTTCCCAAAATCCTGAAAGGAAAGGAATTTTCCGAGTTTGTAGAGGAGATAGTAAGGGCATATAGAGAGAGGAAGTTGATTATCTGGGCGATGGGAGATAGCGTGGTTAAGTGTGGGTTAAGCCCCATTATTATTTATCTGATGAGAAAAGGACTAATCTCTGCTATTGCTTTGCAGGGGGCAGGGATTATTCACGATGCAGAGATAGCCCTAATTGGTCAGACCTCTGAGGAGGTAGCGATTACTATCCGAGATGGAAGGTTTGGAATGGCAGAGGAGACAGGGCAGATATTGAATAAGGCTATTCAAGAAGGTGTTGCTCAAGGAAAAGGGATGGGAGAAGCGGTAGCAAAAGCGTTAGCAGAACTTGATCCTCCTTATGCAGAGTATAGTTTGCTAATTCAAGCCTATAAACTCTCTATTCCTGTGACTGTGCATATTGCAATTGGCACAGATATAATTCATATGCATCCTTCCTGTTCAGGAAAGGCAATAGGAGAAGCAAGTCATCTTGATTTTCGTCGTTTTGCCGGGTTAGTAACCCAGTTAGAAGGAGGGGTATTCTTGAATATCGGTTCCGCAGTAATATTGCCCGAAGTCTTCCTTAAATCCCTCTCTATCGCTCGCAATTTAGGATATAAGGTAGAGAGATTTACTACCGCAAATCTGGATATGCTTCTTCATTATCGCCCTATGGAGAATGTGGTCAGGAGACCTACAGCAAGTGGAGGCAAAGGCTATTTCTTTATTGGGCACCACGAGATAATGATTCCCCTCTTGGCAAGAGCAATACTGGAGAAGGTTTGACTTCCTGAGTTTTTCATCGGAGAGGAGGTAAAGGAGAATAAATTTCAAATATGAAGATAGGAATTACAGGAATAAGTGCTTTTGTAGGATATCATTTAGCCAAAGAGTTGGTTAAAAAAGGGGAGGAGGTTATCGGATTCTCCCGAAGCAAAGGAGAAATAGAGAAGGAATTAAACTCTTCTCGCTTTCAGTTTGTCTCAGGAGACATTACCGATTTTCATTGCCTTGAGGATGCCTTAAAGGACACCTCCCTCATCTATCATCTCTCCGCAGTCTCTTCAGAGCGTCTATGCAAGGGGGATGTGCGGAGAAGTTTTAAGGTTAATGTGGAGGGGACAATTAATGTTCTTGAGTTAGCGCGGAGAAACAGGATAAAAGTCATCTATGCTTCCAGCGGAGCAGTTTATCCTCCCTCCTCTAAAGCACACTGCGAAGAAGAAGCAGGATTTTGTGGAGGGTTTTATGCAATCTCTAAGTTAACCGCCGAGAAGTATTGTGAACTCTACCATAGAAATTTTGACACTCCTTTTGTAATCCTCAGATTTAGTCGTATTTATGGTCAGGGAATGAAACGCAATCCCATCTATGACCTATTTAAGGCTATCAAGGAAAAAGAAGAGGTGAAGTTCTATGAGTCTTTGGATTCCTGTTATGATTTTATATATGTCAAGGATGTGGTGAAGGCTTTGCTCTTGGCTCAAGGGAGAGATTGGGAGAATCAGATTGTAAACATCTCTTCCGGAAAAGGGATATTGTTGAAGGAACTGGTGCAAGAGGTAGAGCAGATTATCGGAGAAAGATTGAGTGTAAGGGTGCTCGAGCATAAGAAGAGCACAGATGTTTTGGATAACCGAAAAGCAGAGAGTTTAGGCTGGAGACCAGAGTATTCTTTAAAAGAGGGTCTTAAGGAGATGATAGGTAAGCAATGAGAAAAAAAATCTTCAAACTTCTTATCTTCTTTTATCTCTTTTTCTTTACTTCTCCTCTTTTTTCTTTCTCTGCATCTGAGAAGTTGCCTTTCAGGAAAGGGGAGGCTATCTCTTATCGAATTAAATGGAAAGGAATCTATATAGGAAGGGCAAAGTTGGTCTTTAACAATGAGATTGTCTTTACCACCAATACCTTAAACTTTAAGGATACAGAGAGGATAAAAGGAGATGGACACTATTATCCTGTGGAGGTGAGAAGAGATATTCGCCTTTTTGGAAACTCAATCAAGATATTAGAGGAATATGACCAGAAAGAGAAGAAACTATCTATCTTCCGTCAGACTTCCAAAGGCATAAAGAAACGAGTAATTACTTCCAAGGATAAAATGCACCATCCAATTTTGCTCATCTATTACTGCCGCACCCAAGAGTTAAGTGTAGGAAAGTCGTGGATAGTAAACTTTCCTCTGATAGGAAAGTGTAAACTGGAGATTACCAGATTGGAAGAGATTAGTACACCTATAGGAAAATTTTTTGCTTATCGAATAGAAAGTTCTCCAGCAAAGATAAGATTCTGGATTAGTGCAGATAAGAGAAGGCTTCCTCTGAAAGTAGAGAGGATAGACTCCTTCTTTACTCGCTCCTCTTTTACAATAACCGGAGTGACAGAGGAACTATAAAGCCCAATGAACAGCACTGCTTTGATTATCAGTTTTATTGGCACCCAGTTGGTAGGAGGACGAAAGGTTTCTATTCCCTGGGGGGTTGCTCAAGGAATGGGTTTCTTTCCTGTGGTTTTTCTTTCTTTCGCTTTAGACCTTATCTTTGTGCCTATAGTTTATTTTCTGTATGGAAGTGTTTTCTTTCGCCGAGGATTTATTGCGAAGATAAGAAGGTTTATTATTGGAAGGCAGGAAAGGAGCAAAGGAGGCAAAATCTTCAAATGGTTCAAGCATTTAGGAAAAACAGGAGTGGCTTTAGCCCCAGCCATCCCTTTTACTGGAGGCATAAATCTATCTATTCCCTTAGCCTATATGCTTAATCTAAGACACAGAGATGGGATTTTGCTTATCTCTTTGGGTAATCTGTTGGGTTGTTTGCTTATTGCCCTACTTAGCAAAGGGTTAGTATTGGCAACAGGGAATTAATAGTAAGTAAATTAATGATGCACCTTTCTATAAAGAAAAGGATTCGCTATCTTTTAGCACGCGTAGTCCTGAAATTTGCTTGTTTAATTGCTTTCTTGCCTTCCAGAGTGGCTTTTGGTCTTGCTGATGTAATAGGCAGACTTGCTTATTTACTGATAAGAAAAAAACGCCAGATTGCTTTAGATAACCTTAGATTGGCTTTTGGTAAGGAGAAGAAAGAGGAGGAATTGAAAGAAATTGCTTGTCTCAATGCCCGGGAGATCTGTCGGGCAGGGGTTGAGATTCTGCAATTTCTCTATTTCCCTTCCCGAATTAAGATAATAATAGAAGGGAAAGAGAATATAGAAAAGGCTTTTTTGCAAAAGAGGGGGGTAATCTTGATAGGAGCACATTTTGGCAATTTCCCTCTAATAATAGCCAAGTTGAGGGAGGAGGGGTATAGAATAAATACACTTATGCGCGAGATGCACGATAGAAAAGTAGAAAGATTTTTTCAGGGGATACGAGAAAGGTTAAGAATTTCCTCTATTATGCTTCATCCGAAGCAGATTAGCATAAAGAAGTGTTTGGAGGTTTTGCGGAATAACGAAGCCATCTTTATCCTTATTGATCAGCATGCAGGAGCAGGAGGAGTAAAGGTAGATTTCTTTGGCACTCCCGCACTTACTCCGATAGGTCCAGCAATATTTGCTCTGCGCACAGGCGCCCCCATTCTTCCTGTTTTTATCCTGAAAGAGAGAGATAGGCATAGGATAGTGATAGAACCAGAAGTGAAGATATGTGCAGGGAAGGACGAGGAGGAGAGGATAGAGAAGACAATGGGCAAACTTACCAAGATTGTAGAAGCCTATGTGCGTAGGTATCCTCACCAGTGGAGTTGGGTGCACAAAAGATGGAAAGGGGTCTTCGACCAAAACAGTGCAAGGCAGAGAAACAGAGGCTCAGAGAGGAGATTTTAAAAAAACTTCAAAGCCAATCTCCTCAGGAAAGAGCAAGGAAGAGCAAACTGATAAAGGAGAAGGTTTTTTCCCTTCTCCAATTTCAGAAGGCAGAAAAGG
Source organism: Candidatus Omnitrophota bacterium (assembly GCA_003645805.1). GTDB lineage: Bacteria > Omnitrophota > 4484-213 > 4484-213 > 4484-213 > B17-G2. The sequence goes on along the minus strand of QNCL01000027.1, from coordinate 1,488 downwards.
TAGGTTTTTATGCCTCCAAAGAGGAAGAAGTAGACACTTGGGAGATGATGGAGGAGGTTATCTTTTCAAAAAAGATTGCTTTGCCTTATTTGCATAAGGGAGAGATTCTTCTTTCCTATATTCAGAGCCTGAAAGGGTTGAGAAAGGGTGTTTATGGTATCTATGAACCTTGCTCGCCAAATACTCCTATAGATCCAAATGAACTGGAGATAATCATTGTCCCAGGAGTAGCCTTTGATTTATTGAACAACCGCTTAGGACGAGGTAAGGGGTATTATGATCGCTTATTAAAAAGAACTCTCCAGACCTTTAAGTTAGGATTAGGATTTGACTTCCAGATTGTAGAAAGGCTACCCGTAGAGGAGAATGATGTGCGAGTAGATAAGGTAATTACAAACTAATCTTTCTAAAGTTTGCCAGAGTTTATTTTAATAAGGAGTTTGCTATGAGTGAGATAATCTTTTTAATGGGAGTGTTAAATGCGATTGTTTTTTTTCTTTGTGGTTATCTGAGCAGGAAGTTTATTAGTGAAAGGAAGGTCAAGAGCGCTGAACAGCGCGCTAAGGAGATTCTGGAAGCAGCCCAGAGAGAGGTGGAAGCAGGAAAGCAGAAGGTAAAGTTGGAAGCAAAAGAACGGATGTATAAACTGCGCGCACAGTTTGAACGAGAGACAAAAGAGAGGCGTTATGAACTCCTGAATTTAGAGAAGAGACTGAATCAGAAAGAGATAAACCTGGAGAGAAAGATGGAGCTCTGGGAGAGAAAAGAGCAAGAACTCCAGCAGCGCAGCAATCAACTTGCTCTTCAGGAAAGGGCTCTTCATCAGAAGAAGAAAGAATTGAGTGAGTTGATAGAGGAAGAGAAGGAGAGATTGCATCAGATTTCTAATCTAACTCAGGAGGAGGCAAGAAATATCCTCCTCACGCGCGTCCAGAAGGATATCGAGCAGGAAAAGAATCTGCTTCTTAAAAGGGCAGAGGAGGAGATTAGAAGGAATAGTGAGCAGAAAGCAAAGGAGATAATAAGCCTGGCGATGCAGAAGTGTGCTTCTGAATATGTAGCAGAGGCTACAGTTTCTGTAGTCAATCTTCCTAACGATGAGATGAAAGGAAGGATAATTGGACGGGAAGGCAGGAATATTCGGGCTTTGGAGATGGCTACAGGAATAGATGTGATAGTAGATGATACCCCCGGAGCAGTAGTTCTTTCTGGATTTGATGCTATTCGTCGTGAGATAGCCCGCATTACCTTAGAGAGGTTAACTGCTGATGGAAGGATTCACCCTGCGCGTATAGAGGAGATGGTAGCGAAGGTAAAGCAGGAAATGGAGGAGACTATTTACAAGTATGGAGAAGAGGCTGCCTTTGAAGCAGGGGTTCAAGGACTACATAAGGAAGAGATAAAACTTTTGGGCAAGTTGAGGTATCGCAGTAGTTATGGGCAGAATGTTCTTCAGCACTCTTTAGAAGTAGCAACATTAATGGGAGC
>QNCL01000026.1 GCA_003645805.1 Candidatus Omnitrophota bacterium | reverse complement strand
GTATGTGAGAATGCTCTGAGGCTATCTGAGAATGCCGATTTGCTGTTATGTGAGTGCTCTTTGAGAACAGGAGAGTTTAAGGAAGAATGGCCACATCTAAATCCTCACACCGCTGCCCAGATAGCCCAGAGAAGCAAGGCTAAACAACTAATTCTTATCCACTTCAATCCTTATCTTTACCCAGAGTTAGCAGATAGAGAAGAAGCGAGTAGAAGAGCAAGAGAGGTATTTGCCAATGTTTTCTATGCTCAGGATGAACAGGAGGTGGAGGTATGAGCAGAGATTGTATCTTCTGTAAGATAGTTGCGCGTCAGATTCCTGCAGAAATTGTGTTTGAGGATGAAAGAATCTTAGCCTTTAATGACATCAACCCCCAAGCACCTGTGCATATCCTTATTATTCCTAAAAAACACATTGAGCGTCTCTCTGATCTTCATCCTTCGGATAAAGACCTTATGGCAGAGATAATATTCAAGGCTAAGCAGTTAGCAGAGGATAAAGGGATAGCAGAGAGAGGATATCGTCTGGTGATAAACAACAACAAAGATGCAGGGCAAGCGGTTTTTCACCTGCATTTTCATTTGATAGGGGGAAGAAAACTAACTTGGCCTCCAGGTTAAGCGCTGATGGAGCAGAAACTAAAGAGATATCTACAGAAGCGAGATTTCAAAAAGACACCCGAGCCAAAACCCGAGGAGAGTTTAGAGAAAAAAGAAGGAGTTATATTTGTTGTGCAGAAACATAAGGCAAGTCATCTCCATTATGATTTTCGTCTGGAAAGGGAAGGAGTACTAAAGAGTTGGGCTATTCCCAAAGAGCCTCCTACTTCTTTTTCCATCAAGCGTTTGGCAGTAGAGGTAGAGGATCATCCGCTTGCTTATGCTAACTTTGAAGGAGAGATTCCCGAAGGGCTATACGGAGCAGGAAAGGTGGAGATATGGGATAAAGGGAGTTATCTCTTAAGGGAATGGGGAGAGAAGAAGATAGTGTTTGAACTGAAAGGGAAGAGATTGAGAGGTCTCTATTGTCTTCTGAAGATAAACCCTAAGCAAGATTCGGGAAAGCAGAATAAGAACTGGTTATTTTTTAGAATAAAGAAATAGGTGTATTTGAAGACTGCATAAAAAGAAGGGAGGTTTAGCAGTGCCCCTATAGTGTTAATTGGATAAAACGCTGGCCTCCGGAGCCAGAGATACCCGTTCGAATCGGGTTAGGGGTACCAGAGAAAGATGAACAAGATAGTCTTTTTAGACAGAGATGGAGTAATCAATAGATATCCAGGAGATGGAAAGTATGTAACCCAATGGGAAGAGTTCTCTTTTTTGCCCAATGTGCTCAAGGCTATCAGGAGATTGACAGAGGAAGGGTATAAGATAAAGGTTCTCTCTAATCAATCAGGAGTGAATAAAGGTATCTATAGCCCAGAGGCGTTAAAGGATATTACCCGACGAATGATAAGAGAGATAGAAAAGGAGCGGGGAAGGGTAGAGGTCTATTATTGTCCGCATCGGGAAGACGAAGGATGTGCGTGCAGAAAGCCCAAGATAGGTTTGTTCTTAAAAGCCACAGAAGGAGAGGAGGTAGATTTTAAACAAACCTATTTTGTAGGTGATAGCCCTGTGGATGTAGAAGCAGGGAGAAGGATAGGGTGCAGGACAATCTTGGTGGGTTCAGGAAGGACAGATTTGCTTGAGGTGAAGAGTTGGGATAATCCTCCAGATTATCTTGCTGGCGACCTATGGGAAGCAACCCAGATTATCCTTGCTCAGAATACCCTCCAGAGAAACGGAATAAAGAAGAGAAGATGAAGGAAAGGAGAGAAGAAAGCACAGAGGCAATGTTTATCGTTTCCCCCTCTCCCCATATTCACTGTGGGGATTCCATAAGAAAAGTGATGTGGTCGGTGGTAATAGCCCTTATTCCTGCAGGAGTGGCGGGAGTGATATTCTTCGGCATTCACGCTCTGGAGATTATTCTCATTTCTGTGATAACCGCTCTTGTTTCTGAATTTTTGATCCAGGAGATTAGAAGAAAAAGGATTAGTGTTTTAGATGGAAGTGCAGTAATTACTGGTATTCTGTTAGCCTATAACCTTCCCCCCACTGTCCCTTTATGGCTTCCTGCAGTAGGAACATTTGTGGCTATAGTCCTGGGAAAGCAGATTTTTGGAGGATTGGGAAACAACATATTCAATCCTGCCTTGGTGGGAAGGGCTTTTTTAATGGCTTCCTGGCCCAAACTTATGACCTCTTTCTCTTCTCCTTTTCATCCTGTAGATGCTCTCAGTTCTGCTACTCCCTTAGCGGTGATTAAAGGCATAGAGGGAACTGGTAATGTGCACTTTTCTTATCGGGAACTCTTTCTTGGCAATTGTTCCGGTTGTTTAGGAGAAACCTCGGCTTTAGCCTTACTGATAGGAGTTAGCCTTCTCTTCTTTAGAAAATATATCAGTTGGCATATCCCTTTTACCTATATCCTTACAGTAGGTTTGCTTACATGGATCTTTGGCAGAAATGGCTTATTCTCTGGGGATTTCCTTTACAACATCCTTGCCGGAGGGCTAATGTTAGGGGCTTTGTTTATGGCTACAGATCCGGTTACCTCTCCCCTATCTAATAAAGGAAAGATAATCTTTGGATTGGGGTGTGGATGTATCACCGCGCTAATCCGTCTCAAAGGAGGTTATCCGGAAGGCGTCTCTTATTCTATCCTGCTAATGAATGCTTTCACTCCTTTAATTGACAAGTTTACCCTTAAAAAGAAAAGAAAATAAAGAGAGAGAACAAAGCCTCTCTACGCAAGCCTTTGAGGAGGAATAATAAGATAGCAAAGGAGTAAAAAGAGATGTTCAAGAAAACTATGGTTTTAGGACTTATCTGTTTTTTTTCTGCCCTTTTTCTTTCCTTTGCCTATCTTATAACCACTCCCATCATTGCTCAGCAAGAGTTGAAGAGTGAGAAAGAGGGTATTTCCGACTTTTTGCCCGGGATAGATAAGATAATAGAGGAGAAGAAAGGGGAAAAGACTTATTATCGCTGTTATAAAAAAGGAGAGATAGTGGGTTATGGGTTAATTGTGTTTGCCCAAGGGTATGCGAGCGAGATAAAGTTGATGGTGGTGATTGATAAAGACAAAACGATAAGAGGAATTAGAGTGTTGGAGCAACGCGAGACACCGGGCTTAGGAGCAAAAATTAGTGAGGATTGGTTTGAAAACCAGTTCAAGGAGAAAAAAGCAGAAGACCTAATTTTAGGAGAAGGTATTGAGGCAATCAGTGGAGCAACCATCTCCTCACAGGCGGTTACAGAAGCAGTAAGAAAATCTGTAGAGGAGTTCGAGCCTAAAGCGAGATAAGTCATAGAAAAAGAAAAAGTGGTTTCTATCCGGCGTGAATATTGGAGTTTATAGATGCAGAGCAGAAGCGAGAGGTTGTGGAAAAGAGTTTCTCCTCATCTGAGAAGAGGCATCTTCAAAGAGAACCCTATCTTTGTGCTAATGATAGGCTTGTGCCCTGTATTAGCAATTACCACTTCTGTTTCCAATGCCTTAGGGATGGGGTTAGCAGTAACCTTTGTTCTTTTAGGTTCTAACTCTATTATCTCCTGTTTAAGGAAGGTTATTCCGCGCGAGATAAGACTACCCTGTTTTATTGTGATTATCGCTTCCTTTGTTACCATTGTGGAACTTCTGCTAAAAGCCTTCTTTCCGTTGCTGGACAGAAGTTTAGGAATATTTGTTCCTCTGATTACAGTAAACTGCATTATATTAGGGAGAGCAGAGGCATTCGCTTCCAAGAATTCCTTAAAAGACTCGATAATCGATGCTTTGGCTATAGGGATAGGATTTACTTGTGCCCTGATCCTTATCTCTTCTATCAGAGAAGTATTGGGAAATGGAAAGATCTTTGGACTCTCTTTAGGATTTCCTCCTGCGCTATTTTTTCTGTTTCCTGCAGGAGCATTTTTGGTGATAGGAATATTGATGGGTATCATTCAGTTTTTAAGAAAGGGAAGATGAGGGAGATTGAAAAGAATAGTGTTCCACAAGGATTTAAGTTTGCCGGCGTGCATTCCGGGATAAAGAAAAGCAAGAGGGACTTGGGATTAATCTATTCTTGCTTCCCCGCAACTTCTGCAGGATTATTTACCACCAATAGAATGCAGTCAGGGACAGTGCAGGTATGCAAGAGGAATATTAACAACAAAGTTCGCGCAGTGCTCGTGAATAGTGGAAACGCCAACTGTGCCACCCGAGATGCTTTCAAGTCCGCTCTTTTGTTAAATAAGAGTGTTGCCCAAGAACTGGGAATTAAGGAGAGCGAGGTGCTCTCTGCCTCCACAGGAGTTATCGGTATACCTTTGCCAGTAGAAAAGATAAAGAAGAAGATTCCCTTTTTGGTTAAACAACTCAAAGAAGATAGTAGAGAATTTGCTGAAGCGATCCTTACCACCGATAAGCAAACCAAACAGATTGCTTTGGAGATAGAGATTAAAGGAAAAAAGGTGGTGGTGGCGGGAGTGGCTAAAGGTTCAGGGATGATCTCTCCCCATTTAGCCACAATGCTTTGTTTTCTTACCAGCGATATTAATATCCACAAAAGGCTTCTTTATCTATGCCTGAAGGAAGCGGTAGATAAGTCTTTTAATCTGATTACCATAGATGGTCAGATGAGCACGAATGATACAGTTCTATGTTTGGCAAATGCACAGGCAGGAAACGAGAAGATTGTCTCTGGAGTGGGGAGGAGCGAGAAGAAGGAGTTGAGCAAGTTCCAAGAAGCCCTTAATTACATTACTACTTATCTCTCTCGGGAGATTGTCAGGGATGGAGAAGGAGCAACAAAACTTATAGAGGTGGTAGTAAGAGGAGCAAAGAGGAACGAGGATGCAGAAAGGGTTGCTCGGCAGATTGCCAATTCCAGCCTCATCAAGGCAATGTTCTATGGAAGGAGTTTTAACTATGGAAGGATAGCCGCAGCGATAGGGGCATCTGTTCATAGTTTAGATACGACCGAGATATATCTGTCAGATAAAAGAAAGAAGATAAGAATCTTCAAGGATGGGCATTTCTTGGAGCGTGTGGATAGAGAGGGTTTGGCAAAGATTTTAGAGGGAAAGGAGATAGAGGTGATTGTGGATTTGAGAGAAGGAGGGTGTATGGGGAAGATCCTGGGGTGTGATCTTTCCGAGGAGTATATACGAATAAATGCGAGGTATTAAAGTGGAAAGGCTGATAGAGAAGGCAGAGGTTTTGATCGAGGCTCTTCCTTATATTAGAAACTTCCGCAATAGGATTGTGGTGGTGAAGTATGGTGGAAGTGCAATGGTGGATAGAGAAAGAGGGCGAACCATCTTAGAGGATATTGTATTTATGAACTATGTGGGAATAAAGGTTATAGTGGTACACGGGGGAGGGTATTTTATCAATCAGAGTCTGAAGAAGGAAGGTAGGCAACCCAAATTCTTTAATGGACTAAGATTTACCGATGAAGCAACAATTAGAGTAGTAATCTCTACTTTAGAAGAACTAAACAGAGAGATAACCGAGGAGATTAGAGGATTGGGGGGAGAAGCGATAGGACTGAAGGGAGAGGAGGTTTTCAAGGTTCGTCCTTATGATGAGAAGATTGGCTATGTGGGAGAGATAAAATCTGTAGAGAGCAGGAAGATAAAAAGAAGTTTGGAAGAGGGAGAGATTCCAGTGATCTCTCCCTTAGGGAAGGAGAAGGAGAAGATATACAACATCAACGCTGACCAGGCAGCCGCCGAGGTTAGTCTAAGAGTGAAAGCCGAGAAGTTAGTTTTACTCACAGATGTTTTGGGAATCTTGGCGGAAAAAGATAAGGAGAGTTCTCTAATCTCCAGTTTGCATATCCAGGAGGTAGAGGATTTGATAAAGAGAGAGATTATTGTTGGGGGGATGGTTCCCAAGGTGCGCAGCGGGGTTAGAGCATTGGAGAATGGAGTAAACAAGGTGCATATTATTGATGGACGAATAAAACATTCCCTTCTCCTTGAGATATTCACTGACCAGGGGATAGGAACGGAGATAGTAAAATAGGTGGTAAAATGACTACCAAAGAGATTGCCGCATTATGTGAAAGATATCTTGTGCCTACCTATGTGCGTCTTCCCTTGGCTTTAGTAAAAGGCAAGGGAGTGAAGGTCTGGGATGTGCACCAGAGAGAGTATCTGGATTTTTTCTCCTCCTGGGGTGTAAGCAACTTGGGACATTCTCATCCTGTAGTAGTAAACGCCATAAGAGAGCAAGCGCGCAAGATTCTCCACATTCCCAACAACTACTATAACCATCTCCAGATGAAGTTAGCCCGCGAGATCTCCAAACACTCCTTTGGAGGGAAGGTCTTTTTCTGCAATAGTGGAGCAGAGGCAAATGAAGCGGCAATAAAGTTTGCACGCAAGTATGGAAAAGGAGAAAGATATGAGATTATCTCTATGTATAGATCCTTCCATGGCCGAACCCTTGCCACTCTGACTTTAACCGCTCAGGAGAAATACCATTTAGGTTATTATCCTTTACCCGAAGGATTTAGATATGTGCCTTTTAATGATATTGAAGCAGTCAAGAGAGCAATAAGTAAAAAGACAGTAGCGGTGCTACTGGAACTTATTCAAGGAGAAGGGGGGGTAAATGTTGCTTCTCCGGAGTATGTAAAGGAACTAAGAAGACTCTGCAGTGAGAAGGATATTCTGCTTATCTTTGATGAGGTGCAGACAGGGATAGGAAGAACAGGAAAGTTATTTTGTTATCAGCATTATGATATAGAGCCTGATATTCTCCTTTTAGCAAAAGGCTTAGGTGGAGGTGTGCCCATAGGGGCAATGGTAGTGAGAGCAGAGATAAGCGATGTCTTCTCTGCGCATTCCCATGCTTCCACCTTTGGGGGTAATCCTTTGGTTTGCAAAGCAGGGTTGGCAGTGTTTAAGGCAATTCGGAAAGAGAAGTTGCTGAGGAATGCAAAAGAGATGGGAGATTATCTAAGAGAAAAGTTGGAGAGGATGAGGGAACGATATCCATTTATTAAGGAGGTGCGAGGAAAAGGACTGATGTGGGGGGTAGAGTTGAGCATTAAGGGTGAGGAGGTTGTCAGAGAGTGCTTGGAGAGAGGATTGCTCCTCAATTGCACGCAGGAGAAGGTATTAAGATTAATGCCTCCTTTGGTAATAAAGAAAAAAGAGATAGATAAAGGTATAGGGATTCTGGAGAAGGTGTTGAGTAAAAAGGCGAAGGAGATAGGAGAAGGATAAATGAAGCATCTTCTTTCTATCAAGGACTTGAGTTTGGAGGAGATAGAAAAGATATTCTCTTTGGCTGAGGATGTGAGAGATAACCCCGAGAGGTTCAGGAGCAGTTTGAAGCAGAAGGTATTTGCCCTTATTTTTCACAAGCCCTCTTTACGCACCCGCATCTCTTTTGAGGTAGGGATTTTTCAGATGGGAGGGAAGGCTCTCTATCTGGAGAAAGAAATCGGCTTCCCTGAACGGGAAGCAATAAAGGATATTGCGCGGGTTCTCTCTGTTTATTTGCACGGGGTTATTATCAGGACATTCTCTCATCAACTCCTTCTTGAATTTGCTGCCTATAGCCAGATTCCGGTAATAAACGCTCTCTCTGATCTTCTGCATCCTTGTCAGGTGCTTTCAGATCTATTTACTATCAAGCAGAAAAAGGGCGATTTGAAGAAAGTGAAACTTGCTTATATAGGAGATGGGAATAATGTCTGTCATTCTCTTATTTATGGATGCGCAAAGACCAACACAAGTTTAAGCATTGCTACTCCTGCGAGATATCTTCCTTCTTCAAAGATAGTGGAGGAGGCAGGAGGAAAGGTAGAGATAGGTAATAATCCCCAGGAAGCAGTGAAAGGGGCAGATGTGGTCTACACAGATGTGTGGACAAGTATGGGGAAAGAGAAAGAGAGAGAAGAGAGAAAAAAAGAATTCTCGGGTTTTCAAGTGAATGAGGATTTGCTCAAGAAGGCAAAGCCCGATTGTCTCCTGATGCATTGCTTACCCGCACATCGTGGAGAGGAGGTTACTGATCAGGTGATAGAAGGAAAGCAGTCTATCGTATTTGATCAGGCTGAGAATCGGCTGTATGTGCAGAAAGCCATATTGCTTTTAATTAATTGATAAATCATTTAGAGGGAAAAGATGAAGAAAGTAGTGCTTGCCTATTCTGGGGGGTTGGATACCTCTGTTTGTGTGCGCTGGCTTACTGATAAAGGTTATACAGTGATTGCAGTAATTGCTGATATAGGACAGAAAGTAGATTTTGCGAAGTTAAGAGAACGAGCGATCTCTGCAGGTGCAAAGGAGATCTATGTTGCGGATCTAAAGAAGAGGTTTGTAGAGGAGTTTATCCTCCCTACTCTAAAAGCAGAAGGTGTCTATCAAGGCTACTATTTAGCCACAGCCTTGAGCAGACCTCTGATTGCTCAGAAGGTAGTGGAGATTGCTTATAGAGAGAAGGCAGAGTATCTTGCTCACGGCTGTACAGGTAAGGGCAATGACCAGGTGCGTTTTGAACTCTCTTGGAAACTTCTCTCTCCTCAATTGAAGGTCATTGCTCCTGTGCGGGAGTGGGAGTTTAAAAGCAGAGACGAGGAGATGGAGTATGCGAGAGAAAAGGGACTGGATCTTAATCTTGAAAGACTCACATATAGTATTGATGAGAATCTTTGGGGAGTAAGTATTGAGTGTGGGGAGTTGGAGGATGCGGGGAAGAAACCTCCTGCCGACGCCTGGCAGATTACCCATTTAGAGAGCAGAAGAGATCCTGTGCGTTTAAAGATAGAGTTTGACCAGGGTATTCCCGTGGCTTTAGATGAGAAAAGAATGGAGGCAGGGGAGATAATTGTTAGACTAAACGAGATAGGGAAAGAATATGCTATCGGGAGAAAGGACCTGATAGAAGATAGGGTGGTAGGGATAAAGTCTCGCGAACTTTATGAGGCTCCCTCTGCAGAGATTCTTTACATTGCCCATCACAGTTTAGAAACTCTGGTTTTTGACAAAGACACCTTAGACTTTAAACATCTTGTTTCCTTGAAATATGGAGAACTGGTATATAAAGGTCTATGGTTCTCTCCCTTGCGAGGATTTCTGGATAGGTTTGTAGAGGCTACTCAGAAGAAGGTTTCGGGAGAAGTAGAGATAGAACTCCATCCACAGGTTTGTCAGGTAATCGGAAGGAAATCAAGATATTCCCTCTATGATCGAGACCTGGCTACTTATGGACAGGGGAGTAAGTTTGAGAGCAGATGGGCAGAAGGATTTATAAAGATTTTGTCAATGGGCTTGAGAAAGATAGACTGAGCGTGGAGGAGAGATGGGCGTAAGAAAACTTTGGGGAGGGAGGTTTAGAAAAGAGACAGATCCTCTGGTAGAGGAATTTACTCAATCCATAGGTTATGATTATAGATTAGCCAAGTATGATATCCTTGGTTCTCTTGTGCATATCCAGGTGCTAAAGGAGAGTGGATTTTTGAGTGAGGAAGAACATAAGAATTTAGAGAGGGCTTTGGAGGAGATATATCAGGAGGTGGAAGGAGGTAGGTTTGAGTATGATTTAACGAGTGAGGATATTCACACAGAGATTCAGAGGAGAGTAGAAGATAAGGTAGGAGCCCTGTCTCTGAAACTACATACCGCCAGGTCAAGAAATGAACAGATAGCCTTTGACCTGAAACTTTTTTGCCTTTCCGAACTCGGAGAGGTTATCTCTCTATGTAAGAAGTTTCGGAAGGTGCTAAGAGAGGTGGGGGAGAGGAATAAAGATATAGTTTTTCCAGGATATACCCATCTCCAGCGCGCCCAACCCGTCCATCTCTTTGATTATCTAAATGCCTATGCGAGGATGCTAAAAAGGGATGAGGAGAGGTTGAAGGATGCAAAGGCAAGAATAAAGGTAAGTTTAGGCGCAGGTGCTCTTGCAGGCACTCCTATTAGAGATGATCTGTATCCTAAAGCGATAAAGGAGTATTTGTCCAGGTATTCGTTAATGGAAGAGGACGAGGATATCGGCAAGCATATAGAGGAGGAAATAAACCCTTTGGATGTGGTTAGCGATAGAGATTTTGTTATCGAGATCCTCTCTGGGCTGGCAATAGTAGGTATGCATCTTTCCAGATTGGCAGAGGACCTGATTATCTATACCAGTAAGGAGTTTGGGTTTGTAGAGATAGATGATAGTTTTGCCACCGGAAGTTCTCTGATGCCCCAGAAGAAGAATCCCGATGTCTTAGAGTTGATAAGGGGTTATACAGGAAGGTTATATGGCAATCTTCTGAGTTTGCTCGCCACAATGAAAGGTTTGCCCCTTAGTTATAATCGGGATATGCAGTTGGATAAACAGCCTCTTTTTGAGTCCTTGCAGATTATCAAGAGCGAACTTACGCTCTTTCCCAAGTTGATGGACACCTTGAAGTGGGATAAAGAAAGGATTGAAAAGGCTATAGAGGACGAAAGCCTTTATGCCACAGATCTTGTCTATTATCTGGTGCGCAAAGGCGTTCCTTTTAGGGAAGCACATAATATTATCGGGAATCTT
>QNCL01000025.1 GCA_003645805.1 Candidatus Omnitrophota bacterium | reverse complement strand
TTATCTCCTTTAGATAAGAGGGCTTTGTGAAAGGCATTCTATAAACAGGGGCATTGACCAATGCCTTTGCAGGAATCTCTGCTACTATCCTTCCTCTATCCTTAATGCGCACCATTCCATCTTCTTTTACTTCTCCAATTACCACTGCGTTTAAACCCCATTCTAAAAAGAGGTCTCTGATTTTCTTCTCTTTACCCCTTTGCACACACAGAAGCATCCTCTCTTGAGATTCTGAAAGCATTACCTCCCAAGGTTCCATCCCTTGCTCTCGGCGGGGAACTTTATCCAGATCTATCTCTATACCCGAATCTCCTTGCGCACTCATCTCACTACTGGCACAAGTAAGTCCTGCCGCTCCCATATCCTTCATCCCCACAATATATCCTGTCTGCACAGCCCTAAGGGTTGCTTCAATCAAACACTTCTCGGTAAAAGGATCCCCGATCTGCACACTTGGCCGTTTCTTTTCCTCCCTCTTATCCAACTCCTGGGAAGCCAACACACTACATCCTCCAATTCCATCTCTACCTGTGGCTGCCCCTACATACATAATGGAATTTCCTTTTCCTCTTGCCTGTGCCTTTATTAGTTCCTTTTTCTTAGCCAGCCCAACGCTCATTACATTAACCAGGCAATTGCCCCTATAACTCTCTTCAAAGTATATCTCTCCCCCCACTGTAGGCACACCTACACAATTACCATAAAATTGGATTCCCTCCACTACTTCTCTCAGAAGATATCTGTTTCGCTCCTCAGATAGTGGCCCAAAGCGCAGAGAGTTCAAGCAAGCAATGGGTCTTGCTCCGCTGGCAAAGATATCGCGAATAATCCCTCCCACTCCGGTCGCTGCTCCTTGCTTGGGCTCTACATAAGAAGGATGATTATGACTCTCTATCTTGAAGATAATTGCCAAATCCTTCCACACAATTCCCCCTGCATCCTCTCCAATCAGAACCTCACATCTTCCCTTTCGGGGCAAAAGTTTAAGGTAATAACGGGAAGAAGAATACCCGCAGTGCTCTGACCATTGTGCAGAGAACATTGCTATCTCGGTCAAAGTAGGTTCTCTTTTTAATATCCCTCTAATCCTCTCCAGATCCTTCTCGTTTAACCCTAAACTTTTAGCCACCCGAAGCGTGCTATCTTCCTTGTTCATCTTCGTTCTTATAAATAAAACCTTGGGAGAGAAAAATCCTGCTTTCCTTATCCTTCTCTTGTTATTCGCTCAGAACTTCCTGCCCCAGTCAACCTTATTCCAAACTCTTTCGTATAAATAATAAAGTATTATTAGAAAGACCTGCAAGGTAGCAGTGATAGAGATGGTGGTATGGGTGTCTTTGGTAATAGCGTAGGTAAGAAAGACCATTCCGGTGATGGAAAGGATTCTGTAAAGTATCGATTTTACCAGAGAACGCAATCGCGTTTCTCTCCACCCTCTTACTTCTCTAACCATTTGATTACAGAATCAAAGATAAAAAGCCCATCCTCTGAACCCAATATCCTCTCTCCCGCTCTCTCGGGATGGGGCATCATTCCCAAAACATTCCCCTGTTTATTCACGATCCCGGCTATATTCTCTACTGAACCATTAGGATTGGAGGCTCTGCTTACCTCTCCTTTCTTATCAGAGTAGCGAAATACAATCTGCTTATCCCTATTTATCTCCTCAAGACCCTTCTTATCAATGTAGTAATTTCCTTGATTATGGGCAATAGGAATCTTTAATACCGACCTATCTCTGCACAGATGAGTAAAAGGGGTGTTTGTATTCTCTACCTTCAGATATACCTCGCTGCAGATAAACCTTGAGTGAGCATTGGTGAGCATTGCTCCCGGAAGAAGACCTGTCTCCAGCAAGATTTGAAACCCGTTGCAGATACCAATTACCAACCCTCCGCGTTGAGCAAACTCCACAATGGCAGGCATTATGGGAGAAAAACGGGCAATTGCTCCTGTGCGCAGATAGTCTCCATAACTAAATCCTCCAGGCAGAATCACACAATCAAAACCGTCTAAATCTGTCTGCTTGTGCCAGATATACTCCACGGGCATAGAGAGGATATTCTTTATCAGGAAAAAGCAATCGGCATCGCAATTAGAACCAGGAAAAACTACTATCCCAAACCTCATCATTCTCTTCTTACCTTAAACTGATACTCCTCAATTACAGGATTGCTTAACAACCTCCTGCACATCTCCTCCACCTCCCTCTCTGCTTCTTTTTTACTTCCCGCTTCCAACTTGATATTCACTATCTTTCCTATCCTCACCTCCTCAAGATTTCTGTAACCCAACGAACTTAAGGCGCTTTTAACGGTAAGACCTTGAGGATCGGCAACCTCTTTCTTCAGTCTAATATAAATCTCCGCTACAAACATCTCCACAACCTGAAGGAAGAGAGCAAAGGAGGCTTTGGAAGGATCTGGTTTTATTCGCCTTTACTCCCACTCTATTGTGCTTGGAGGCTTGGAAGAGATATCATAGACCACCCGATTTACTCCCTTCACTTCATTTATAATCCGATTGGAAACCCTCTCCAGCAGAGAATAGGGAAGCCTTGCCCAATGCGCAGTCATTGCATCCTCACTTTCTACCGCACGGATAGCCACTACCCTCTCATAGGTTCTTTTATCCCCCATTATTCCTACCGAACGCACAGGGAGAAGGATGCAGAAAGATTGCCAGAGATGATGATATAAACCTGCTTTCTTTATCTCCTCAAGCAATATCCAATCTGCCAAGCGTAAGATTTCCAGTTTTCTCTTGCTTACTTCTCCCAGAATACGCACTGCTAATCCAGGTCCCGGGAAAGGTTGACGATAGATTATCTCCTCAGGAAGCCCTAATTCTCTTCCCAATCTGCGCACCTCATCCTTAAATAACTCCCGCAAAGGCTCGATTAAAGAAAATCCCAACCTCTTGGGTAATCCTCCTACATTATGATGGGTTTTAATAGTACTTGAAGGTCCTCCAAAAGGCGAAACAGATTCTATCACATCCGGATAGAGAGTTCCCTGGGCTAAAAATCTAATTCTTCTCTCACCCAACTCTATTAGTCTCTTTGCTTCTTCGGTAAACACTTTTATAAACAACCTCCCTATAATTCTTCGCTTTCTTTCCGGATCCTCTACCCCTTTCAGCGCTTCAAGAAAGAGATTCTGAGCATTTATCACCCTTATATCTATCCCATAAGCCTTAAACCGTTCTTGCACAAGTTTCTTTTCTCCTTTTCTAAGAAGCCCATTGTCAATAAAGACCGCAATCAGATTCCTTCCTATTGCTCGATATAAAAGAACAGATAGAACTGAAGAATCTACCCCTCCACTTAAAGCACAAAGCACTTTCTCTTCTCCTATCTTGGCTCTTAATTCCTTTATCGTCCTCTCTATGAAGGAGTGCATATTCCAGGTGGGCGCACATCCGGCTATACGCAAAAAATTCTTTAGAATTCTCTTTCCTTTTGGGGTATGGGTTACCTCAGGATGGAACTGTAATCCATAGAACCTTCTCTTCTCATCTTCCATTGCGGCTATAGGAGAGTGTTCGGTAAAGGCAATTCTCTTGAACCCATGAGGAAGAGCGGTAATGCAATCGCTATGGCTCATCCATACTATCTCTTTTTCTGCTAATCCCTTAAATAATCCCTCTCTTTTATTAAGATAGATCACAGTCTTTCCATACTCTCTCTTCTCTCCCTTCTCTACTCTCCCCCCTAACATCTTAGCCATTAACTGCGCTCCATAACAGATACCCAAGATAGGAATTCCCAGATCAAAAACCTTCCTATTGCATAATGGAACATTCCCCTCTCTGACACTCTCTGGTCCTCCAGAGAATATCAAGGCTTTAATTCCTCTCCTTACAATCTCTTGGGGAGAAATATTATAAGGCAATATCTGAGAATATACCTTACATTCTCTTATCCGGCGAGCGATCAACTGGGTATACTGGGAACCAAAATCCAGAACTCCTACTCCTTCCATTGCTTAAAAGAGGACCTCTACCCCTTTCTTTTCGTTGCTTATTCTCTGAAACCTCTGCTCCTTATGCCAACTTTGAATAGAGTTTACTCTCAATTCTCCCTTTAAGGCGCTTTCCATTCCATTAACCCCTGCCTGCGCTCCTTGAATAGTGGTAATACAAGGGATAGCGTGCATAATTGCTGCACTTCTTATCGGCTTCATATCTGAATGCCCCCCTCCTCCTGAAGGGGTGTTGATTATTAAATCTATCTCCCCTTTCTCTATCATCTCTAAAATCCTCTTCTCTCCTTCTTTAATCTTCCCTACTCTCTGACAAGGAATATTGTTTGCCTTTAACACCTTTGCTGTCCCTTTAGTGGCAATAATCTCAAAACCCATATCAAAGAGCCTCTTGGCAATAAACACAATATCTCTTTTATCATCATTCTTTACACTTATAAACACTTTACCTTTTTTGGGTAAGCTCTGGCCTGCAGCAATCTGTGATTTATAGAAAGCAAGCCCGAAAGAAGAATCTATACCCATCACTTCCCCTGTAGACTTCATCTCTGGACCTAATATTATATCTACTCCGGAAAAACGAGAGAAAGGAAGCACTGACTCTTTCACAGAAAAATGAGAGATCTCTTTTTCCTTAACAAACCCGATTTCTTTCAAACTCTTCCCTACCATAACCCAGGTAGCAATCTTCGCTAAAGGCACACCTGTCGCTTTACTCACAAAAGGAATGGTGCGTGAGGCGCGGGGATTCACTTCAAGCACATAGATACGGTCATTCTTTATGGCAAACTGCACATTCAATAGCCCTCTCACCTTTAATTCCTTGGATATTGTCTGAATACAAGCCTTTATCTCCTCGATAATCTCATCGCTTAAACTATAAGGAGGAAGAACACAAGCAGAATCTCCTGAATGTATCCCTGCCTCCTCTATATGTTCCATAATCCCTCCTATCACTGTCCTCTCTCCATCAGCGACTGCATCTACATCCACCTCTATCGCACCCTCTAAAAATTTGTCTATCAGGATAGGATGCGCGGAAAAATCTACCACTTCCTTAACAAACTCCCTTAACGAATCCTCATCATAGACAATACGCATTGCCCTTCCTCCTAAAACATAAGAGGGTCTTACCAGAACAGGGTAGCCTATCCTTTTGGCGATCCTTCTTGCCTCTGCCTCTGATCTTGCTGAACCATTAGGAGGTTGGCAAAGTTTTAACTTTTTTACCAAACGAGCAAACTTATCTCTGTCTTCTGCTCTATCTATGGAAGAAACAGGAGTGCCAATAATAGGCACTCCTGCCTTTTCCAATGAACGGGCTAAATTAAGAGGAGTTTGTCCTCCAAACTGCACAATTACTCCCTGCGGCTTCTCCTTATCCACAATATTCATTACATCCTCAAAGGTAAGAGGTTCAAAGTAGAGTTTATCTGAGATATCATAGTCTGTGGAAACGGTCTCAGGATTAGAATTTACCATTATTGTTTCATAACCTAACTCTCTAAGGGCAAAAGATGCTTGGCAACAACAGTAATCAAACTCTATCCCTTGACCTATGCGATTTGGCCCTCCTCCTAAAATCATAATCTTTTCCTTATCTGATCTTCTGCTCTCATCCTCTCTTTCATAGCAAGAATAATAATAGGGAGTATAAGCCTCAAACTCTCCTGCACAGGTATCCACTAACTTAAAGGTGGGTTTAATTCCTTTTTTCTTCCTCAATCTGCGCACAGACAACTCATCAGAGTTCACTATCTGAGCAATCTGCCTATCACTGAAACCAAACTGCTTTGCTTTATGGAATAACTCCGCGGGTAATTCCTCAATACCTCTACTCTCTAACCGAAGGTTAGAAGCCATCTTCTTCATCTCCTCTTCCAACTCTACTATCTCTTTAATATTGTGCACAAACCAAGAATCTATATGACTGATCTTTGATATTTCCTCGGGAGAAAATCCTCTCTGGAGGGCGTATTTAATAAAAAAAATGCGTGAGGCGTTTGGTTCAGAAAGACCCCTTCTTATCTCCTGCTCGGAAATATTCCTACTATCTATCTTATCATCCAATCCACAATGCCCTATCTCCAGCCCCCGCAATCCTTTCTGAAGCGCCTCTTTGAATGTTCTGCCAATTGCCATTGTCTCTCCTACAGACTTCATTGAAACTCCTAAGACATCTTGAGCCTCAGGAAACTTCTCAAAGGTAAAGCGAGGGATCTTCACCACACAATAGTCTATGGTTGGCTCAAAGGATGCGGGAGTCTCTTTGGTGATATCATTTCTTATCTCATCAAGGGTATACCCTACGGCTAACTTAGCGGCAAACTTCGCAATAGGAAAACCTGTGGCTTTGCTCGCCAAGGCTGAACTACGAGAAACACGAGGATTCATCTCTATCACCACCATCTTCCCGTTTTCAGGATTGATGGCAAACTGGATGTTTGAGCCTCCTGTTTCCACTCCTATCTCTCTTATAATAGCAATAGCCGCATCGCGCATCATCTGATACTCCTTATCTGTTAGTGTCTGAGCAGGAGCCACGGTGATGGAATCTCCGGTATGAATACCCATTGGATCAAGGTTCTCTATAGAGCAGACAATAACCACATTATCTTTTGCATCTCGCATCACCTCAAGTTCGTATTCCTTCCATCCCCACACAGATTCTTCAATCAATACCTCGTTTACCATACTATTCTTCAAACCCAAACTCACTATCCTCTCAAACTCCTCCTCTGTTCTGGCTATTCCTCCTCCTGTGCCTCCTAATGTAAAACTTGGTCTAATAATAAGAGGAAGGTTAAGCCGGGCTAAAGCCTCTTTTGCTTCTTCTACACTATAAGCCAGAATGCTTCTGGGAAGCTCCAGGCCTATCTTCTCTATCGCTTTCTTAAATTCCTTTCTGTCCTCTGCCTTTTTAATCGCTGAATAGTTGGCTCCAATCATCTTAATCTTATACCTCTCCAGTATCCCTGCCTCTATGGCTTTGACGGCTGTGTTCAATCCTATTTGTCCACCTAAAGTGGGAAGAAGAGCATCAGGTTTTTCTTTACTGATAATCCTCTCTAATATCTGAAGGGTAATGGGTTCTATATAGGTAGCATTGGCCATCTGGGGATCTGTCATTATGGTAGCCGGATTAGAGTTGAGCAAAACTACCTCAAACCCCTCTTCTTTGAGCGCCTTGCAAGCCTGCGTTCCGGAATAATCAAACTCGCAGGCTTGGGATATAACAATTGGGCCTGAACCAATAATCAAAATCTTATGAATGTCTGTGCGCTTGGGCATACTCTTCTATCATCTTCAAAAATCTCCTAAATAGATGCTTTGCATCATGAGGACCTGGAGAAGCCTCGGGGTGAAACTGAACAGAAAAAATGGGTAAATATCTGTGTTCCATTCCTTCCAGCGTCTGATCGTTAAGATTGATATGGGTAATTCTGATCTCCTTTCTATTTAAGGAATCTATATCCACACAAAACCCATGGTTCTGCACAGTAATCTCGATCTTATCTGTATTCAAGTCCTTAACCGGATGATTTGCTCCATGGTGCCCAAACTTTAGTTTATAGGTTCTCCCCCCTAAAGAGAGGGCTAATATCTGATGCCCTAAGCATATTCCCATAATAGGCAATCTTCCGAGCATCTGTTTGACTGTATTTATCACATACGGAACTCCTGCAGGGTCTCCGGGACCATTAGACAAAAGCAAGCCATCAGGTTTCATCGCTAATATATCCTGGGCACTGGTGCTTGCAGGAACAACTCTGACCTCACAACCTTGCTTTACCAGTTCCCGTAGAATATTAAACTTCACCCCGCAGTCCAGCACTACCACCCTCCATCTTCCTCTCGTCTCTCCTTCTCTGGAAGAAGACCAGGTATATGCTTGTGCACAGGTCACCTCCCTCACCAAATCTCTACCCATCAGTGCAGGAAAACTTCTTGCTTTCTCCCTTAGCCTCCTTTCGTCCAAATCTTCAGTAGAGATTACCCCTCTCATCGCTCCTTTGACTCTAATATGACGGGTAAGAGCGCGCGTATCCACGCCTTCTATAGCCATTACCCCCTTCTCCTTTAGATAGGCAGATAAACTCTTCTGGGCACGCCAATTGCTTGCGATCTGGCTATATTCTCTTACCACAAATCCTTCCAGAAAGGGCTGGAAAGACTCCACATCTTCATCATTCACTCCGTAATTGCCGATAAGAGGGTAGGTCATTGTTACAATCTGACCTTTATAGGAGGGGTCGGTGAGGATCTCTTGGTAACCAGTAAGTGAGGTATTGAAAACTACTTCGCCACAACTCTCTCCAGATGCACCAAAGGACTCGCCAGTGAACGCCAGTCCATCTTCCAGGACAAGTTTTGCTTTCATCTATCTTTCATCGGTGTAGAGCTAAACATAGACTGCCTTGGATAAGCAGTTAAGCAATCGCCAAATCACCCTCTATCCCTTGCTGTTGAAATACCTCTATCACTCTATGAAGAAGGTTATGAAAATAGGCTATGGCTAAACCATAATTGGTTATTGCTACCCCTTCCCTCTCCGCTGCTTTTATTCTACTTATCAACTCAGTGCGATTGAGCATACATGCTCCACAGTGAATTATTAACTTATATCTCTTTAGATCAGCATAGGGAAACTCTTTTCCTGAGCACATCTGAAAGTCCACTTTTCCTCCTACTCTCTTCTCCAATAAAGAGGGAAGGATGACTGTGCCGATATCCTCTCCGATTGGGGGATGGGTGCAAGCCTCAGCAATAAGCACTCTATCTCCTACCTTTAGTCTCCCTATCTCCTCGGCTCCTTTTATAAAAGCCCTAAGGTCTCCTTTAAGTCGAGCAAGGATTACTGAAAAGGTAGTAAGTAATACCTCCTCAGGAAGAACACGGGCAACTTGCTTTAAGATATGGGATTCACAAACCACCATCTTGGGGTAAGTGCGCAAGCAGGAAAGAATATATCTCAATTCGCTCTCTTTTACCATCAGACAACAGGCATTCTTATCCAAACAATTCCGAATAAGTTGAACCTGGGGAAGTTTTAGCCTTCCTACCGGAGCCTCTACATCCAGAGGTCCTACCATAAGGATGATGTCTCGAGGGCGAACAAAATCACTTACCAGATTAAGATGGGCGAAATGGCCTGCAGGAGCATTATCCACGATCAGTTGATAAAGGGAAGGGATTCCTTCTTTAGAGCGCGCAGATGTCCTCACATAGTAGATACCCTTGTTCTCTAACCAGTTAACCATCTCCTCTATTTGATTATCTGTGGGCTCGAGCAGGTCTATCTTGTTTATCGCTACTATCAAAGGAAGATTCCTATCTCTTATTATGTGAATCAACTCCTTCTCTTCCTTTTTCCACTTACCTGCCTCCACTACCACTATCACCATATCTGTGTGCTCTAAGACCCTCAACGCTCTTCTCACTCGCAACTCTCCGATCTTTCCTTGGTCATCTATCCCTGGGGTATCAATAAACATCACCGGACCTAAAGGAAATAACTCCATCGCCTTCTCTACTGGATCAGTGGTGGTTCCGGGCAACTCAGAAACTATGGCTACCTGCTGACGAGCAAGAGCATTAAGCAAAGAGGACTTGCCTACATTCCTTCTTCCCATAATAGCAATATGCACTCTCAGGGATTTGGGTGTATTTTGCATCTTTCCCTCCTAAATCTCTAATTCTCACTCCAACCAGATCACAATATCATCTCCTGCGGTAGTGCGAGTAGCGGTGTCGCTGTCTATGTTTCCATTTGGACCGGGACTGAGCACATAACTGTATGTACCTATACATCCTTCTGTAGGAAAGGAATTTATCTCATCAAAAAATTCTCCATAAAGATAGGAATTTCCCCAAGGGTCTGTAGCGGGGATGTCTTTGTCTAAATATGGTCCTTTCCATCCGGTTACACCGGGGTAGCGTCTTACCAGAGGACCAGCAGTACCATCAGAAAGGCGAGTAAGTCCAGATGCTCCCATCTCTCCACACGCAGTAGTGCTAATAAACACCTGCCTTGGCCAAGTCCCTACATCATTGTGATATTCCAGTATAGCGTTCGCAATAGAGCGGACATCTCCTTTTGCCCTGCTTACCTTTCCTTTATCTATCATCCTGCTCACCTGGACTACTAAAACTACTGCAAGCATAGCCACAATAGCAACTACCACCATCATCTCAATAAGAGTAAAACTCCTCTCCCCTTTCACCTTCTCTCCTCAATTATTGACCTCCCTTTTTCTACTCTTATCTTGCTCTATTTTACCCTCTCTCTGTGCTTATGTCAAATTATGTATAAGTTCCGATTTCCACCGATTTCCACCCCAGGGGTGGAAACAGGGTGCCTTTCTATTCTCCCATTAAGTATTTATCTATTGCTTTCGCTACCTCCCTTCCCTCTGAGATTGCCCAGACAATAAGCGATTGCCCCCGACGCATATCTCCCGCTGAGAATACTCCTTCTACAGAAGTCTGATATTGGTCATTGGTTGCAACATTCCCCTGTTTATCTACTTGCAGATTTAGGGCTGAGATTGGACCCTTATGCTCAGGATGAGCAAACCCGATGGCAAGAATGACTACATCTGCGGGAATCTCAAAACTACTCTCAGGAATCTCCTCCATCTCTTTCTTTCCCTTCCTCTCTCTCCAGCGTACCTTTGAACAAGAGATCCTCTTCACCCACCCATCTCTGCCTATAAATCTCTTGGTAAGCACAGACCACATCCTCTCTCCTCCTTCCTGATGACTGCTGGAGGTTTTAAGGAGTTGAGGATAAT
>QNCL01000024.1 GCA_003645805.1 Candidatus Omnitrophota bacterium | reverse complement strand
CTGCCTGTGTGCTGCTTCATGTAAACTGAATCCTACAATCTCATCAGGGGAAAACCTTAAAAGAAGATCCGCAGGAAAAATAACCTTATTTTCTTCAAAATCATATCTCCACCAATCTCCTGGCTCTATCCTCATACCCACATCTTCTCCCAAACCTGTAGAGATTATCTTTATCAATCTTTCAAACTCTTCTTCTCTTATTCCCTTTCTTCTAAACAGTTCTTCTAATTCTCTTCTCTGCCTTTCTGTATCCTTAATAAACTTCTCTGTGTTTCTCACAACTTCTTCTTCATTAGTTCTTCTTTTATTTCCTTTTCCCCCGTCAAAATTTTCCTCTGCTTGGGTATACATCAAGTTTTTCTCCTCTATACCTAATTCTTGCATTATCTTGATAGATTTCTTACCTTGGGAGATAAAAGAAAGGAGAGTCTTCTTATTTTCCCTGCGGGAGCGAATGTCTTGGTGGAGGTGGTTAAAGAATCCGAAGAGGGTCTCAGAAATGCTACTTTGCCCAACATTAGCAAGTTTGGTGTATATTGCTTTAACTCTTTTACCAAATGAACCTCGTAAATCTCCTGCAAGTGATTCACAGGACAAGTCATTCCATAAAGCATAATGCTTGGGTGAACTTATACTAATAAGACTAATTTTTGTAGGTGTTGAAATAGATTGAGTTTGAGTAGTCGTTTGAACGATTGGTGGTTCTAACTTTAATCCTTCCCAAAATTCTGAATCTCTCTCCAAAATATCACTCTCTTCCAACGCTGAAATAAATGAACTCACCTCTAAATCTGTTTCTTTGAGTAAATTAAGGGTGAAAGAAATATCTTTGGCAAGTTGGCTTTTCTCAAATTCTTCATCTGTTCTACCAGTTGCCTCATGCCTCATTTCGTGAGCAATACCAACCTGAAGGAGAGTGTTGCGGATGTCTTTATCTTTTATTTCAAGAATTGCTTTGTTTATACCAATAAAGGAATTGGGAAGGTGGTCTTCAAAGAGGTGTTCGGAGGTATCAAGGAGGGCGATGGTGATGGGAGAATTGATATTAGACACATCTAATTTATCTTTATCTAAGGCTTTCTTTATAAGCGCAGCTATTTCACCATCAGAAAGATGAAGTTTGGTAAGTAGGTCTCTGTCTATGTTGAATGTGATTTGTTTATCTTGGATATTTAAACTTATATGTTTTGTATCGGGTGAAGCAATAATTGAAGCGGCGATTTTATCAACATCAGTTAAGCCGTTCTTATATAGTTTACCTTCATAGGAACTGCCTTTGCGGAGGCGAAGGGCGGAGAAGTGGGTGAATAAGGAAGGTTTATCAAATAATTTTAATGTCTGAAAAGGATTGATATTTTCCTTATTTAACTCAACTGCTAATTCTTCAAGAGCATTTAAATTTTGCTTAAACCATTCTATATTACCTTTGGCTGTCTTCGCTGCGAGAGGAACTCCATACTGAAATGTTGAACAAGGCAGAATACCTTGATTAGCCAATCTTATCCCTAAATCTATAACCATCTTTAAAAGTTTCTCTTGTTGCATTTCAGGAAAATAATCCTCAAGGTTATCTATTACTTTTCTTATGTTGTCTACCATTTCTTTGGTGGACATTCCCTTCTCTTTTAATACTTTAAGAAGTTTTCTGCTTAGTATTTTAAAATAGGCTCTTTTAGCCTCACAGCATACAGATACGTTATCATCATTAAAGCTCTTTTTCAAAGGTTCAATCGCTTCTTCGTTGTTCAATTCTTCTAAGAAATATATAACAGCTAAACGAACTGCCCAACTCTTATGCTGAAGTTTCTCATTTATTTCTTCTAATGAAATCTTTCCTTTCAAATAGTCTCTAAGCCAAATTTGGGCTAATGAGAAAGCTAATGAGGGATAATGCAATGGAGAGCCTATAGCAATCCAATCTTTAGGGGCTGTTTCTAATTTTGACATAAGCCAACTTACTGAACTGCGATGTTTCCGATCTATCCAAAGAGCTATGTAAATAGCAAGACCTAATCCTGAAGTTAAAATCAAAATTGGTATAATAGAATCCATTGAAACAGAGGGAATTAATTGATTAAGCGGAGCGGCAAAATTTAAAGAAGAGAGAAAGATTAAGAACGTGAAAGGAGCAAAAAGATTGAAGTATCTATGTTCTCCTTCAACAATTTGTTCTTGGTTAGATATTTCTCTCCGTATAAGGGCAAAAATGGAAAGTGAAATTGCGAAACTGACTATTGTTACTATACTAAACACCACTATCGTAGGAAGCATAGTAGATTTAATCGATTGAAACAAAGCTAAGTACGAGGAGCCCATTATAGCTATGAGGTCAAAAACTCCATTAAGAATAGGTATAGAAGCTGTTATATCAAAAATGGGTGTGGCAATAACAGAAATACCTGTTAAAATATAAGGCATAATAAACAATACACCCAAAACAGCAAGTCCGGAAAAGAAACTAATTACTATATTCCCTAATATTCCAATCTCTTTTCTTTCTATTTTCTTAATTTCTTCCTCCTTCTCTTTCTTCTCTTTCTCGTCCAATCCCTCTGCTTCTTTTATTTTCTTTACTTTTTCTGTCTTTTTTAAATTCTCATACTCTTTTATATATCTATAAGGTGCAGATATAAAACCGATTAGACTATTGACCGCAAGAAGAGTGAAGAATATCGGGAATCCTATAACAAACATCTCTGCTCTCTGAAGACGAGTATACCCTTCACCCTTAAACACTGCCCCATACCAGCCTTTAACATCCTCTTTAAATAACTCCCACCATCTTTCAGCGCTTACTGTAAGGAGTGTGGCACCCGGATTTGTCAAGAAAGGCACCGCAAAGGCGGAAAATGCCATAAGGATGTAGAAGGCTGACCAGATAAGTGTCAAATTCTGCCAGAGCGCAATCCCCATTAAGGAAATCAGGGTAAGAATAAACCCGGGGAGGATATGTGATCTGCCAAAGCCATTGTATATGGAGACTTCCGAACGCTTGCGCGTAAATAGAGGCAGATGCTCTAACATAAACCCTCTTCCTGTGGCTACATATCTTGCCACTCCTTTCATCCCTGCTTTTACCCCTGCAGAGTGCGTAAAGACATGAGCCATAAAGAAAGGCATCATTCCTTCCAAGATGAGCATCTTGAAGAATTCTATACTTCCTCTCCGGAAGCCCTTTTCCAGCACCCACTCAAAGTATCCAGTAGTGCTTATTGCTTGTGTAAAGTAGATTGCCACTAAACCAAAGATTATCTCTGAAGGAAAAGCACTGAATCCACTCACTCCCAGAAGCAAGAGGAGTAGAAGATAACTATAGATCCCAAACACTACCCAAGGCTTGCGCAGGAAGAAACCGATTCCTCCCAACCTATGACACATTCCTCGAGAAAAGCCAAAGTTTTCTGAAGTATTAAGCCAAGATAGATAACGAGAAGGGGCTTGTTCGGCTGCTCCCATTCCAAATTTTCTGAAGATTCCTTCGGTAGTAGGGAAGGAAACCTCTCTTCCTTTCTTTGCTCTAAAATACTCCACAAATACTACCCTATCTCCTTGCAGAACCCTTTGATATCCTCCAAAAATATCCTCATTAAGATAAGAAGATTGAGAGGTTCCGCCCTTGGACAACACTGTAGATGTCCTCCAAATATCTGGATGACCATAATGAAAGCGCACGCCTAAGTAAGCAAGCATTCTCTGGACCAGGGTGACAAATGTCTCGTCCGCAAACGCATGGAACTTGCCTATTAAACTATAGTTATGGGTAAATATCTTCTCGGGAAAACCGAGAAGGGTAATTCTGGGGTCTTTCTTAAACTCCTCTAATAAATTGGGTATCTTAAAGCACTCCTGGAAAGCCATATCCTGATTTATATCTATACTCATTATCCTTTCCTTACGCACAAACTTAAGTCCGTTATTCTGACCCTCGGGTTTACCTTGACCTAAAATAGGCATACCAGGCAAGCGAATCCTGGAAGAGTGAATAATCTCCCCCTTCTCGTTGCTATGTGCACAAGCAGTATACCAACCCTCTCTATCTTCACTACTTATATGCACTATCTGAAGAATTTTAGGGTATCTTCTCATTAGAAATTCTATATCTTCCCCTTTTCTTCTTTCTTCGGTTCCTTCATCGGAATTTCTCCAGCGATAGTATTTATCTAAAGCAATTAGATACTGAAATTTCTCAGCAACCTTCTCTTTTATCTCTTGCTCAGAAGCATCAGGAAAGTGCATTCGGGCTAAGAACTCCAGAACATCTTTGTAGTACATAATCCCTCTTAAAGTGCGTGCCCAAGGTTGAAATCTGTAAGAAGCCCATAACCTTATCTCCTGCTTTAATTTATCGTTATCTATCTCAAGAACTTGACCAAGAGTAGGGCTTTCCATCTTATCTAAATCCTCTTCTGAAAACCTGCCCTCCTCTCGCATCCTTTCGATAAAGTTCTTCCACTCATCAGGGTAACGGCTAATTAGATAGGTAAGTTTGGTGACACCGGTATTCTCTAAATTATTCAGTTCTTCGAATGAATAGATAATCTCCTCGTTACCAATAGGAGTGAATACGGTCAAAGAGGTAAGGTCATCCCAGGAAGGAGCAGAAGGCATCTTCATAAATAGGCTATTCGCGAAGTATACCAATTCCTCCTCTGCATCTTTATTTCTGGGAGGTTCTTGCAAAACAGGTGAGGCAACTATCCTTTCTTCTTCTATCTTATATTGATATTTCTCCTTCTCCTTAGCATTTAATCTATCCTCTTCATATAACTTCTCTATAATCAAATTCCATGCTTTTGCCCAGAGAAGGTCTTTCTGCTCTGGGGAAAGTTTCAAGGAAGAAGGAATAATCTTGCTCTTGAACCTCTCTGCTATGCTCGTAAAGTTATCTCTTAACCCTTTCCAAGAATTTATCCTCCCCACCCCTATCTTCTTCCCATATACATACCCTACAACCCCTTCTGCAATATAGAAGAAGGAAAAGACATCAAGGAAGAAGAAGAGAATGAAAGGTAGCCAAAGCGCGCAGATAACCAAGGGGGAAAGGAAAGAAAGGTTAAGCCCACCCAAGGCTAACCCTCCATTCCAAAGGGCTTTTGTGGCTATTCCTAAATGTGAGAATACATAATAATTCCATAATGCCTTGGGAATAAATACCCCTGCTAAGAAAGCCCGTCTTTGCCATTTTCCTTCTCTCTTGCTCTGCTCATTTTCATATCCTCTGTCTATCCGCTCCACAGAAGAAGAGCGTATCTTTTTTATCCCTCCAACAATAGTTAAAAGAGAAATGCTGACTATAGCCCCTACTCCCCAGGTAGTCAAGGAAAGTATCTGGAGAGGGACCAAGGCGAAATAAGAAATTCCTATGAGCATTGCTAAGAGAAAAGCGTCTTGATAATAGTTATTCCAGAAAGTGGCTAACCATCCCCCAAATCCTAACCATTCTGCGCTCATCTCCTTATATGTCTTCTTTGCCAGATGAGCATTGTTTTTCATAAACTCTTTGTATTCAGCAAACTCTTTTGTCTTTAGCATCTTTCTCTTTATCTTCTCTGGCGTTAAACCCGCGTTTTCAAACTCTTTTGCTTTCTTCTTCAGGGCATCTACCTTATCTCCTAACTCTTCAATGAATCTCTGATATTCCTCTTCGGATCTACGCTCATAGTTCCGAATAAACTCTTCATCCCTAAACAATCCGTTCACATCATCATAATTCAGGTAATGGCCAGGAGGAAGTATTTCAGAAAGTTTCCAAATTTGCCGTTGAAGAATAGAGAACCATCTTTTTGTATGGGTGCTTATAAACTCGGCAACCTCATCCTCTGGCATCTCTCTGGCTTTATGGAAGAGGTAGTTAAAGAAGGCGGGAGTATAGGTGGAGAAGTTATGCGTTGATTTCTTCATTAAATGCCAGAGATACAGATCTTTCAAAGTCAGGTCTTTCAAAGTAAAGGTTTCCTCGCTCTCTCTTAAAACAATCTCTCGCCAAACCTTATAATCCTCAAAATATTCCTCTATTATTTCATCAAGAGTTTTTCCTTTTTTAAGGGCACGAGTAATCCATTCCTTCAAGAAAGCCTCTGCTTCTTCCCTTGCTCCTTCTCCAAATTGGTTATCAAAACTATTATATTCCTTTCCTATTCTTTCTATCTTCCTTTCTATCTCCTGCTGAGAAATCTGCTGGGTGGAGGAAGAATTAATGTTGCCTCCCCTTCCTCTCTCCTCCTCTTCTTCTTTCTTTCTCTTCCTCTCTCCCAAGAAGGAAGCAATCCATCCCAGAGGTCCTAAGACTACAGCCCCTCCTACAGCAGGGCCAATAACCCAGAGAGAAAGAGGAGAAAAGGAGTCTTTCTTCCACTTCTCTATAATATCCAACCTTTGGGGAGAATTAACTTTGAGTTCTCCATACTTATCATAACAATATTCTCGTCTCACCTGATTATTAGGAGCAGTTCCTTCCTTTTCTTCTACTATCTCCACAACCTCCTCCGGGCTATATCTTATCTCTATCCACTTTTTGGTCCAATCTCCTCCCTTTTCAAACCCTATCTGAGGTTGAGGAATTCTGGAGTTAAGGTTATACTGAATTACCTCTATACCATTAGTAATGGGTATTGATCGAAGGAGTCTTGCTCTTTGATAGTCATATATATCCTGAACCTTCCTTCCAGAAGGAAGTTTAATCTCTGTTTTTAAAGGCTCTGTTCGGTCTGTATGCCTAACATTATACACAAAAGCATATTCATACTTCCCTTCGGTTAGTGCAGCGATGCTTTTTACCTCTATCTCTCCTGTCTCCGGATTAAACCACTCTATATTCTCTACCTTCCCTGCCCATTGTTTAAGGGTTCTCTCTCCGTCTTTTATAGTTACACTCCCCTGAGGAAGTCCGGGGTAAGACTCCTTCTCTTCCCCTTTCACCTTCCACCATCTATTAATCGTGAATTCCTCTTCTTGATCATCTCCTTTGGGAACTCTTACGGCTATTTGGGGACAAACAGGGTCAGCAGGGTTGATGTAGATAGTCTGGGAAGGAGCGAACTGTTCAGAGTAGTGAACTTCAGTGGTGCTATTTCCATCAAAAGCGTGCGGTTTTTTCTCCATCACCCTGAGTTTAGTCTCTCGGTCAATGCCTATCTTTGCTAAATCCTTCCATAGATCGCGGTTATATTCCTCCTCATAAGCCTTGCATATCTGCGGGGTAAAGATATCCTCTGCCTTTACCCACTTCTTCCCTTCAAAAATAGCGATTATCTCTGCCTGTCCATCTAAACTCTCCTTATCCACCACTATCGTCTTCTTATAATAACCACTATGAGTATCAAGATCTTCTGTCCAATATAGATTTAACTTGAGTTCTTTCCGATCCTCATCCACCACTCCTACCTCTGTCTTTATCGGCTCAAGAGGATGAAAGTAAAGGTATACGCTATGTCCGTTAGCGTAAGTGCGTTTTATTTTCTCCAGATCTCTGCTTCCTAAATTCTCTAATTCCTTCTTGTCTCTGGGAGTTAAGTCCTTTTCATTGCTTATCCTCTTGGGAACAGGCATCCTTTCTCTGCCCTGATACTCCTCTTGCCAAGCAAAAACTCCTCCTATCTGCTCATTCCAATCTGAGCGTGTTCGAAGTTCATCAGAGATAAGATATGTTTCCTTATATTTAGGTATATCTGTTCCGGGTAGGTATTTATCTACAAAACTGGTCTTTTGCACATCCCATCTTCCTACATATACCCTTCTCTGCCCATTCCACCTGCTATAACCTTTTCTCTGAGGGTCAGGAGTAAAGTCTTTATGCACATCTCCTGTTCCCCTTTCCTCAAACTCCCAGCGCATCAGAAGATCATAAGGGCGATACCAGCGATAGAAGATTTCCCCTGTATTGGGGTTATATATCCTTACCCTGATTAAGTTTGTGCTATCCGGGGCTATCTTTACTCTCGTTTCTTTACCGCTAACTTCCCTCACAGGAATAATCCTTTCCTTTTCATCTATATAGAAAACATCCAAACCATCGGCATGGCTGATATAAAGGCGGGTATGCCCATTATGCACATCTACAAGATAACTCTCCATAGGGATGCGCGGATTAATCTTGTTCCACTCCGTAACTACGGTGATAGTCTCTCCCTTTACCGTGAGGATCGCGCGGGCATACTTATCTCCGGGAAGAATGTATTTATAATACACATCTCCTGTCTGGGTTCGCACCTCTACCCTCAGAAGTTGATAATCACTCTCCTCCTTCCCCGAGACAGCATCCACCCTTTCTATCACTTTCTTCAGGTCGCGGATAATCTCGTTGCTCTCATCCATATCATCTATTTCCTTTAAGGTCTTTCCTCCTATTTCTATCTCCTCCAGGGACACAGGTTGAGGGTCAGTAATATAACCTTCACTCACTCGCAAATGCCCTTCAGGGTCAATATATAGAAGGTATGCCTCCTTGGGGGTAGAAGGCTCATCTGCACAGAATTCCTTTACAAAATAGAGGTTATCTGAAGGATCACGGGCTATCCTAACCCTTCCTTCCCTATCATAGTACTCCCAGCCTACAACCTGTCTTCCCCACTCTTTTCTGTATTTGATCAGGGTATCCACATTAAACCCTTGCCCGTTGCCTTCTAAATCTAAATAATAAGCGTCCTTATACTCCTTGCTCTTGCCTATATATACCAATCTTATTTCTCCAGAATACCATTGAGCAGAAGGGTCATAAGTGCCCATCTCATCTCGAGTAAGGATGCCAAACCTCGCCTCAGTCCCTCCTCGTGGGCTCATTCCTTCTTTCCATCTTTCATCAGTAGCCTCAAAGACGATGCCAAATATAGCATTATCCGTGCCTTCTCTTCCCGCCATATTGGAAATGAGAGTGTAGGACATCCTCTGGATATAAGCATTCTGCGCTCTTCTTCCTCCGGGGGCATCCGAAGGTTGGCCAAACTCCCCTAAACCCACAGGCTTACCTGTAGTTTGCGCAAGGGCAAGGAGAGAAGACAGGTCCTCTGGTTCTCTATAGTAGTTGATGGAGAGGGCATCGATATTGTTCATTTCTGCTATCAAAGAAGCCTCGGAAGGACTAAGCCCTCCATTGCCTAAAAGAACAGGATGGTTCTCATCAACCTCCTTTATCGCTCCTGCTAATCTATTCATAAAGGGATAGTATTCCTCTTCACTCATAGAGATAATGGCTTTCTCTCCGGCCAACATCCTTCCGGTTAGATAGTAGTTGTTCTCATTGCTTATTTGATAAGCCAACAGCCAGGGCTCATCTTTATAAGCCTCTGCCAATCTTTCTAAATCTCTCTTTATTGCCTCCTCATCGGTAGGATCCTCATAAAGTCCGGCATCATGCACAATGATTACCCTGATACCATAGGTTTCAAACATCCAGCGGAAGATGCGTTTTGTCTCGGCAATATCCACCTCATCCAGTGTGCTTACTCCATAGACCTTTATCACCTTAAAGTTTCGCTCAGAAAGAAGACGGGCATGGTCAAATCCTCCTTCGTCAAAGCGTTCTACTTCCTTGGGAAGCAACGAGCGATACAGTTCTGCATAGTTATCGCGGTAGTAGGTAATATGCCTTCCATCGGGCACAGGTTGATAGACTACTCCAAACAGGAGAGGAACTTTCTTTCCTTCTATCTCCCACCACCAGCCCTGTTTATCTTTAACTATCCTCACCACCTGCCCACTTTCCTTCTCTTCTTTTTCTTGCTCAAACTGAGCAGAAGGGGTAGACTCTTGCTGGATAGAACTAATCTCTACTTTCTGAGCACGGGCTGTCTGAAGAAGGGGAAGAGAGAAGGAAATAGAAGGAACAGAAATTATGGTCTCGGACTCATTTCCCTCCTCAGAAGGAGGTGTAGATTCTGGAGAGGGAAGCAGAGGAGCGGGGCTCGGAGAAGGAGAGGAGGCAGGTGAGGAGGTAGAAGTGGGGGAGGGTGAAGGAGAAACAGAAGGAACCGTAATAATGGGCTCTTCTGCTCCTTCTTCTTTCTCCTCTTTCTCTGCCTTCTCCTTCTCTCCTTTCTCTGTAGGTGGGGGTTCGGCTAAACTTGCAGGAAACAGAGTCTTTACCTCTCGAGGAACTATTACTTTACCTTCGGGGCTAAAACGGATGTATTGCCAATCACTTAGACCGAATAGATACTCTCCTGTCCAGCCATTATAGACCTCATACCAGAAAGGCATCTGCTCCCATTTAGCCTGCGTCTCTTCAGAGACCTCTGCATCTTCAAGGTCAGGATAATAACTTTTCCAATCGTAGGACCAGTAAAGAGTGGGTTCGGTAGACTTGCGATAGTCCACCACCAACAGAGGATAGCGAGGAGCGCTTCCATAAGCCTCTTTGTAGATGTCCCAAAGAGCCTGGCTCGCTTTCTCGTTAACGGTATAGTACTCTACGAAGGAGGAATTGGGCCATATCTTTTCGGTATGCAAGGGAAGATTGTAGATATTCTTGATGCAGCGAAGGGTGTAATCTACTGGGTTGCCTCTCTCGTTAGCGTATAATCTTCCCTCAGCATAGATCTTCACCTCATCCTTGGTATCTAAATTAATCTCCTCACTCGGTAGAGAGACCTTGCTGGTGTTCATTATCTTCATAAGCACTATCTTTGGCTCTATAGATACCCTCTTCCCCTCTTTCATCTCATAATCGAAGATCTTATACTGAATGCTCTTATCGGAAATACTGATTATCGAGCCATCCTCCATCTTTATCTCTCCATACTCCTTGCCTATCTCTCCATTGTAGAGACTGATGCTTATTGTCTGCTCATCGCTAATCTTATTATGGCGGAAGCGATACTCAAACAAGAGTCTATCTTCCTTATCATAATACCTGTAAACCATATCCGTATAAACAGTAAACATCCCCAAAGAGGAGATATACTGAGAAGTCTCGGTATAACTCTTTACATAGGCAACTTGAGGAATGAGTTTACCAATTTCTTCTTTTTCCTCATCGGGAAGAAGGATAAGGCAGGTGCTCAATCTCTCTTTCTGCTCCTCATCTGCACTCTGGCTTGTGTCTTGAAGAGTGCTTTCTTCCTTTACCTCTTGCTCTCCTTTCTTCTCCTCGGGGTTAAGAGCAGAGAGAAGATAATCTTTGTCTTTCTCACCTATCTCTTTCTTCTCCACCTTGCTCTTCTGGATAGTTTGAGGTTTAAACAACTCTGCGGAGGTCTTTATTTCTTCTACCTTCTCATCAGAGAGAATCAAATCACTGGGGATGTGTAAGGATATCCTTTTTTCTGTCCATTTACCTTTAATCTCATAGTAGAGGAAATTACCCTCTGCATCTCGTATTGTCTTACATCTTATCGCTCCTCCTAAGTTGTCAATATGGAATACAGGACGCACACGCACATAGAGATTGCCGTTAAGG
>QNCL01000023.1 GCA_003645805.1 Candidatus Omnitrophota bacterium | reverse complement strand
GTGGTCTTTCCGTGATCAACATGCCCGATAGTGCCAATATTCAGATGAGGCTTGGTTCTTTCAAACTTCTCTTTAGCCATAATTACCTCCTGTTTGGGGTTATCAAAACTAAGTCTTAAAACTTCCTTATTCTATTTAATAACCTAAATGGAGCCGAGAGCGGGAGTTGAACCCGCGACCCCATCCTTACCATGGATGTGCTCTGCCAACTGAGCTATCTCGGCAGAGGAAGATTTCACTCAAAAATAAAAAACACCTCTCCTTTTCCTTCCTTCTGGTGGATGGTTTTCTGGGAAAGACACACTCGATCTTAATTTTTGATGTTAAAGTATAAACAAAAAAGGTTAATTTGTCAAGAGTTTTTTGTATGTTAGTTATTATAGCAATAGTAAAAATGGCTATAAGAACTTTTTTAGCACCAATAACAATTGTGGGCTGTTGGCAGAGATTATTTGCCCCTTTCCTACTCCTGAGCAAATATATATCTGCAAAATCTTCTTCCTACCTTAACCACTCCCTTCTCTTTCTCTATTTCCTTATTCACATCTGTATATCTCATATCATCCACAAACACTGCTCCTGCCTTTATTAAGCGCCGGGCTTCACTTCTGCTGACCGCAAGATTAGTAATCTGCAAAAGGCGAACTAACCATATCTTCCCTTTCTTTATCTCCTGGCGAGGAATCTCTACAGAAGGAATATCCTTGGGCATTTTCCTTTCTCTAAATACCCTTTCAAACTCCTCTGCGCTCTGCTGTGCACTTTCCTCATCATAGAAATACTGCACAAACTTCTTGGCTAACTCTGATTTTTTCTGCTTGGAATCTATGCGGGAGAAAGAAAACTTCCAGTCTAAAAGAGGAGTAAAAATGCGCAGATATTCACTTGCGGTCTCATCGCTCAAGGACATTATCTTACCATATATCTCCCTGGGCGGCTCATTGATGCCAATAGCATTATTAAAACTCTTGCTCATCTTCTGTTTTCCATCTGTGCCTACCAAAAGAGGGAGGGTAATTACTATCTGCGGTTCTTGTCCATAATCTCTTTGAAGTTCGCGGGCTAACAAAAGGTTAAACCTCTGGTCTGTGCCTCCGATCTCAATATCTGTATGCAGAATTACTGAATCATATCCCTGCAACAAAGGATAAAGAAACTCCATTATGTTAATATCTATGTTTTTTTCAAACCTCTCTCTAAAGTCTGCGCGCGCGAGCATCTGGGCAACTGTGGAATGGGCACAGAGAGATAGCAGGTCTCCTAAACTCATCTTGTTCAACCACTTGCTATTAAACACTACCTCTGTCTTCTTCTCATCTAAAACCTTGAACACCTGCTGGCAGTAAGTGCTTGCATTCTCTTTAACCTCTTTCTCAGAAAGCCGTTTTCGTTTTTTCAGAATCCCTGTAGGATCGCCTATCTGAGCGGTAAAATCACCAATGACAAAAATAACCTGGTGCCCTATCTCCTGTAGTTGTTTCAATTTGTATAAAGAGATGGTATGTCCCAAATGGATATCCGGAGCAGAAGGGTCTACTCCATATTTGACACGCAAAGGCTTCCCTTCCTCTCTTCTTTTTTTCAAACGAGAAAGGAGTTCTTGCTCGGATATCAGTTCGGCTATTCCTTTTTTGAATATTTCAATCTCCTGTTGAAGATTCATCCTTTTTTTCGCTAAGTTGTTTTAGTCCTAATCTAATCTTTCTCTTCTCCGGATCTACAGAGAGCACGACCGCTTCTACCTCCTGACCCTTCCTGAGCACCTCCTGGGGATGCTCTATCCTTTTCCAAGAGATATCCGAGATATGAATAAGCCCATCAACTCCGGGCTCTAACTCCAGAAATGCTCCATAGTTGGTCAGGTTATGAATCTTCCTTTTTACCTTTGTTCCTACTGGATACTTCTCTACGATCTCCTGCCAAGGGTCCTTTTCCAACTGCTTTATCCCTAATCCCAGTTGGCATTTTTCTTTGTTCACGGTTAAAACCACTGCCTCTACTCTATCTCCAATAGCAAACATCTCCTCAAGATTGTTAATCTTCTTTGTCCAGGAGATCTCTGAGATATGCACCAAGCCTTCTATTCCTTTCTCCAATTCTAAAAATATCCCATACGGCTTGATGTTGGTAACTTTGCCTTTTACCTTCGTCCCTACTGGATACTTCTTATCTATCTCATTCCAGGGGTTGGGAGTTTTTTGCTTTAGCCCTAAAGAAACCCTTCCCTTTACCTTATCTACCTCCAACACTACCACCTCTACTTCATCCCCTACTGCAAGCATCTCAGAGGGATGAGATATTCTGCCCCAGGTGATATCGGTGATATGGAGCAGGCCATCTAATCCTCCTAAGTCTATGAATGCTCCAAAATCGGTAATATTTTTTATCACCCCTTTTACTATATCTCCCTTCTGCAATTTCTCCAGAATCTCTGCTTTCTTTCTCCTGCTTTCTTCCTGGGCTACTCCTTGTTGAGAAAGAATGAGACTTCCCCGTTTATCCAATTGGATAATCTTGAACTTTTGTCTCCGCTTTATCAGTTGGGTAGGATTGCGGAAATAACTGCCTATAAGCATTGTGCTGGGAAGAAACGCTTCTACCCCTACATCTACAATCAAACCTCCTCTAATGGCTCGCACCACTTCTCCTTCTATCAAGTCTCCTACTTTATAGTTCTGGATAATCCTCTGCCAATTCTTAAATCTCTCTGCCTCTCTCTTAGAGATTATTACATTCCCGTCCTTATCCTGTCTGCATTGAAGAAATACCTCTACTTTATCCCCTACTTTTATCTCTTCTCCTGAGAACTCCTCGCGCGGAATAACCCCTTCAGATTTATAACCAATATCTACCACCACTTCCTCGGGGGTAATCTCTACTATCCTCCCCTCTATCAAATGCCTTTCCTTTATCTTCTCTAACCTCTTTTCCTCTTCCTCCAATAACTCCTCAAAACTCTTAATTTCCTCCTTATCCTTTACTTCCTGAATTTTTTCTTCCATTTTAGTAAACTCAGTAACCTTCGTTTTTCACCTCCTTCTTAAAAGAATGATTTCTTAAATAGTTTATCCTCCTGATTGGCTAACAGTCTGCGAATATTCTTCCTATGTCTTATTATTGTAAGCAAAGATAAAAAAATAGCAAATGAAACTAAACTAACGAGATGAATACTACGGGAATAAAGCAAAGCAACAAACAAAGGCAAAAACAGGCTGGCACAGATAGAGGCTAAGGAGACATAGCCAAAGAGAAGAAAAAAAATAAGCCAAATAACAAAAGCAGATAAGGTAGCCAAAGGAACTACCCCTAACAACACACCTGCACTTGTCGCTATCCCTTTTCCGCCTCTAAATCCCAAAAATACAGGATATATATGCCCAAGCACCACCCCCCATCCTGCGAAAATCCTAAAAAAGAGCAACTCTATTTCACTTTTCTGGTAGTAGTAGAAGAAGTAAGCAAAAAGAAGAACAGCAATCAATCCTTTTAGCACATCAAGGAATAACACAAGTATACCCGCTCTTTTTCCTAATACCCTCAGGGTATTTGTAGCCCCAATATTTCCGCTTCCATAGTTACGAATATCTATCTTCCTTACTGCCCTCCCATAGAGATAAGCAGGAGAAATAGAACCAAGAAGATAAGAAAAAAGAAAGGATAACAATAAGTTAACCATCTCTCTTTACTATTCTATCTATCTCCTTTGCCAGAGGTAATAATCTCTTCAACTCTGCAAAGTCTATCATATTTGGCCCATCACACAACGCTTTATCCGGGCAAGGATGTACCTCTAAAAATAGGGCGTCGCAACCCATAGCCACTCCTGCCCGTGCAAGTCCAGAAACAAATTTCCTCTCTCCTCCTGAACTCTTTCCTTTTTCCCCTGGTAACTGAACACTATGAGTAGCATCATAGACTACTGGATACCCGAACTCGCGCATTATTGCCAAAGCCCGCAAGTCGCTAACCAGATTATGATAACCAAATGATGTTCCTCTCTCGGTAAGCAGAATATTTCTATTCCCGGTACTCTCTATCTTTCTGATGATGTTTAGCACATCCGTAGGAGCCAGAAATTGCCCTTTCTTCACATTTACTACCTTAAAGGTCTCTCCTGCGCGAACCAACAAATCTGTCTGTCGGCAGAGAAAAGCAGGAATTTGAATAACATCCAACACCACCTTTGCTCTTTCTATCTCGCTGAGCGAATGCACATCACTGAGTACAGGCACACCGAATTTTCTTTTTACCTCCTCAAGTATCTCCAATCCCTTCTCTATCCCCGGTCCACGAAAGGAGTCTATAGAACTCCTATTTGCTTTATCATAGGAAGACTTAAAGATAAAAGGCATCTCTAGTTCTTTGCATATCTCCTTTATTTGGTATGCGGTCTCTAAACACTGCTCCCTGCTTTCTATTACACAAGGACCAGCAATTAAAACCAAAGAATTACCCCCTCCTATCTTCACCTCTCCTATCTTAACCTCTTTTGTAAACATAAGGCTCTTCTATTTCCCCTTGCTCACCTTGACCATTGCTGGTCTGATTAGTTTTCCTTTAAACTTATATCCTGCTTGCATCTCCTCTATTATCGCATTCTCAGGATAAGTATCTGACTCCTCCTGCATAAGGGCATAATGGATCTCAGGGTTAAATTTCTCCCCTTTACTCTTTACCCTCTCCAGCCCTTCCTTCTTTAGCACTGTCTTAAGTTGATTATAGATTATCTCCACTCCTTCCCTTACTTTCTTGTCTCTCTCTTTTAGATCCCTTAAGGCATGCTCAAAGTTGTCCAATACCGGGAGAAGTTTGCTAATCACCTCCAGAGATGCAAACTCTTTAAACTCCTCCTTTTCCTTCTCTAACCGCTTATGCGCATTCTCAAACTCTGCGCGCAATCTCAGTAAACTGTCTTTATACTCCTCTGCCTTCTCCGCTTTCTCCTTCAGAAGGGTATACTCCTGGACAGGAAGAGATACCTTCTTGGCAGAAACACTTCTTTTCTTTCCTCTCCCTTTATCCTTCTTTTCCTCCTTCTGCGCCTTCTCACTCATAGTCTACCTCTTCCAACTTGCTTTTAATTTTAACATACTCACCTATCTATGTCAATCTCTGACAACACTTTATCTACACTTATCGCCTGCATACAGCGATTTTCTGGGCAGTTAAGGTTGTAGCAAGGAAGAGGGCAATCTATCTCTGCTCTTATCACCTTCCAGTTTTTTCTCTCATTATAAGGACCTGTAATCTTCTCAGAAGTAGGACCAAATAAAGCGATTGTCTGCGAACCTACTGCTACCGCAATATGCATCGGACCACTGTCGTTAGCAATCACTATCTTTGCTCTCTTGCACAAAGCGGCTAACTGCTTTAGCGTTGTCTTTCCTACTGCTAATATGGGTTTGTAGCGCATCAAAGAATATATCCTCCTGCCTATGTCCTCATCCTTCTTTGCTCCACTGATCACTATCCTCGCTTTATACCTCTCTACAATCCTATCTCCTAACCGAGCAAAACTCTCCTCTGGCCATCGTTTACACCTCCAGTTCCCCCCTGGATTCAAGATCACCAGTATATCCTCTTCTCTTATTCCATTTCTCTCTAAAAACCTCTTTGCCCACTCCTCCTCTTTCTTGGAAATAAAAAAATAGCAGTTTTTTTCCTTCTCTGTCCCTAAAAAGTAACTAAGATACAAAAAATACTCTGCCCTATGTAAGGAGGCTTTGGGGAGATCAATCCTTTTGTTAAGAAATATTGACTTTACTCCTCTCTTATACCCTACGCGCAGAGGTATATTAGCCAAAAAGAGAAGAAAAGAACGGGTAAAGGAAGGGGTAAGCAAGAAGGCAAGGTCAAATCTCTTTCTGTAAAGTAGGGGAACAAGAGTAAGGGTGCGAAAGAAATTCTTTATTCCTCTACTCTCAAACTGAAGAATAATCTCCTCTATATCCGGATTGCCCTCTAATATCTCCTTTGCTCGAGAGACAACCAAAGAGCAGATATAGAGATGAGGAAATCTCCTCTTTAGCGCACGCACAAGAGCAGTAGAGAAAAGGACATCACCTCGCCAATTAGGATGAACGATTAACACCTTCTTTATTTCCATAATCTTAAAAAAGTATAGATTAACCCTCTTTGCTTAATACCTGTTTATATACCTCCTCTGTATCCTTGACCATCCTCTCCAGAAAAAATCTTCTCTTCACTGTTTCTTGTGCCTGCTTTCCCATTTGGGCAGCAACATCTGGATTGCGCAAAAGCCTCTGGATTGCTTTGGATAGACCCTCTATATCTTTAGGAGGAACCAGCAAGCCATTCTTTTCTGAGGATATGATCTCCGAGATCCCTCCTACATCAGAAGCAATTACTGGTTTACCTATTGCCATCGCCTCTAATAGCGCAAGCCCTAATCCTTCCTGCAAAGACGGAAACACAAAGATGTCTATCAAGGGAAGAACCCTTTCCACATCCAATATTGCCCCTAAAAATAAAACCTTCTCTGAGATATCCAAATCCTCAGATAACCTCCTTAATTCACTCTCCATTCTGCCCTCACCTATAATAACTAATCTCACCTCCTGTTCTTCTCTTAACACCCTCTCCATTGCTCTTATCAAATACTGCAATCCTTTCACAGAAGAAAGCCGGCCAACAAACCCTACTACTTTCCCTTGCTTTAGGTTATACCGACTAAGCATCTCCTTATCTGGAACGGTCTCCTTAACCTCCACTCCATTAGGAATTAGGACAATCCTATCTGCATCAACCCTAAAATTCTCTATTAAATGCCTCTTTACTCCCCTGCTAATAGCAATTACCTTTTCTCCCCAGCAAGGGAATATTCGTCTTCCCAAGTGTGGACGAAAAAATCCATGACAAGTGCTCACAAAAGGCACTTTTAGAAGGAGGGAAAGATAAAAGGCGAGCACCTGGGTTATGCGCGTTTGTGCATGGATTATTTCTATCTTGCTTCTTCTGATTAAGTTTATCAATTTAGGCAAAGCCAAGATTAACTTAGGGCTGAGTTCACTTTTTGTTCTAATATCTACAGGAAAAAAGACTGCTCTCCTGTTCAGTTTCTTCAAGCAATTCCCTCCGGCAGAACTCAACACTACCTTATGCCCTCTCTCTATCAATCCTCTGCAAAGGTTGAGCTGATATTGGCTAATACCTCCCAGATCAAAATGTGTGCTTAACAGAAGAATATTCATCTATACTGCCAATATCAAACCATCTCCCTCGCGCGGTAAACCCATATACTTCAACCTTCTGAGAGAGCCAGCCGATATAATCTCCACAACTATCTGGCAAACCTCTTTTCTCTAAATATTTCTTTATCAAAAAAAAACTCTGTTTTGGAAAGAAATAGATACAGGTAGAGACAAGAGAGGCGTGCGGAAGTGAAGGTTTTTCTTTAAACTCTATCACCCTCTTTCTTTTGTCCAGATCCACTACTCCAAACTTCTTTAACCTCTGCCTATCTTTGAGTTTATAGACCATAATAGAGATATGGGGAATTCGTCTATAGGCAAACCTTAAAAATGCCTCAAGGGAAAAAGAAAAGAGATTATCTCCTCCTATCACGAGTAGATGGTCTTTTATCTTTTCTCTTTGGATAACAAACTCAATATCTCTTACCGCACCTAATCGGTTCTTATGGGAAGTAGATCCGTTATGGACTATTCTCACTCTCTTTTTAAGAGAAGAATCATAGTTCTTGAACCAGTTCTTAAATTGAGGATAGAATCTCTGGTTAGAAAGAATAAACACCTCCTCTACCCAAGTAGGGATTTTCTCTAAGATATACTCAACGATGGGCTTCTCTTTGATGGGAAGCAAAGCCTTGGGACGTTCTTTGGTTAAAGGATAGAGTCGAGTACCGTAGCCTGCACTCAGAATCAATGCTTTCATATCCTGTAAACCATCTCCTTCCCTTTTCTTAACATCTCTCTTGCCTCCCTTTCACTGCTCGCCTCAGCATAAATCCTTAAAATAGGCTCTGTTCCGGAGAACCTTAACAAAAGCCAAGAATCATCTTCGCAGATAATCTTTACTCCATCGTATCTCTTCACCTCTCTTACCTTCTTGCCTAACAACTCCTGGAAGGAAATAGTCTTTAGTCTGTTTATCAATATCTGTTTTTTATCCTGAGGATAGAATATATCTATACGAGCGTAGCGAAATCTTCCAAATTCCTTTTCTATCTCCTTAATAACCTCTATAACTCCCTTCTTTTCTGCGCAAAGCATCTCAATCAATAAAAGGGCAGAGAGAATCCCATCGCGCTCAAACAGATAATTCTTATATCCAATACCTCCTGACTCCTCTCCTCCAATAAGGATATCCTCTTTACGCATCAGAGTGGCAATATGCTTAAATCCTATGGGAG
Organism: Candidatus Omnitrophota bacterium; assembly: GCA_003645805.1. GTDB lineage: Bacteria > Omnitrophota > 4484-213 > 4484-213 > 4484-213 > B17-G2. The sequence goes on along the minus strand of QNCL01000023.1, from coordinate 3,485 downwards.
TTTCATAGAGGTTTAGATTATATCGTTGGGTTATCTTCTCAATTAGGGAAGAAGAAGAGATGGTCTTTACTACTCCGCCTTTCCATCTTCTATGTCTTAAAAAGTGGAGTAGAATCAGAGATAGAATAAGGGAAGGAGTAATAAACTTTCCATCTGGACGCAAGGCGCCGATGCGATCGGCATCTCCATCAGTAATTACTGCCAGATCATAACCTCCTCTCTTTACCAAGTCTATTGTCTGCTTTAAATTAGCAGGGATAGGTTCAGGATTTATCCCTGGGAAAGCAGGATTAGCCTCTCTGCGGATAGTCTCTACTTTTATTCCCGCGGGAGTTAACAGTTCTTCTATTATCCCATTACCTGTGCCAAACATAGAATCTACCAAAATCCTCCATCGTTTTCTGCTTGACCTTATGAGATTAAAATCTACATAGGAACTCACAAACCTCTTGTAGGCGGGAAGAAAATTCTTTATCTTTAAATCTGCATACTCTCTTACTTTGGATTCTGTTAGTTTCTTTGGTTTGTTTTTCCCTAACAACCCCTCTATCTGTTTGGTAACCTCTGTATCTACAGAGCCACCAAAGTCTCCTTTTATCTTTATCCCATTGAAGTAAAAGGGGTTGTGGCTGGCAGTAATCATCACTCCCCCTCTGGCTTTACTGCGAACAATGGTAAAACTCAAAGCAGGAGTGGGGCAAGAGGAAGCACTCATCAGCACCTCTATACCATTAGCCAGCAAAACTCTGCTTACAGTTTGAGCAAACTCCTTGGAAAGAAAACGGGTATCATAGCCAATTACTATCCTCCTCCCTTTCTGTTTATCTGTTTGTTTGTTAAAGTAATCAGCGATTGCTTGAGCCACTATCTCTACATTCTCAAAGGTAAAGTCTCTGGCTATCTCTGCTCGCCAACCATCAGTTCCAAATCTTATTTCCTTCATCTTGCATCTCCCTTACTATTCTTGCTGGTTCTTTTTCCTTGAAGATGGCTGAACCAGCAACCAGTATGTTTGCTCCTGCCTGAATTACCTCTTTAAAGTTATCTCTACTAATCCCTCCATCTACCTCAATGTCTCCTTTCCATCTTTTTCTTAACTCCCTAATTTTAGGAAGCACTTCCCTCTTGAATTTTTGTCCAGGGAATCCTGGCTCTACACTCATCAAAAGAACAAAATCCACCTCCTCAAGAACATTCTCTATTTTAGATAAAGGTGTAGAGGGATTGATCGCAATCCCTGCCTTTTTCCCCCATCTTTTTACCTCCTGAACAACCTCGCTTGCCTTTTCTCCTGTTGCCTCAATATGCACACTAATTAAATCTCCTCCCGCCAAAATAAAGTCTCTGATATATCTCCTTGGGGAATCTATCATAAGATGGATATCCAAAGGAAGAATTGTCTCCTTTCTTATTGCTCTCACCACTAAGGCACCAATGCTAATGTTGGGAACAAAGTGTCCATCCATTACATCAATGTGCAGAAGGTCCGCATTATCTACCTTACCAATCTCTCCTTTTAGGTTGGCAAAGTCTGCCGAAAGGAGGCTCGGAGCAATTCTGACCTTTTTCATCTTTAATTTTTGGAAATTGAAGGAGGTTTCGCTCCCTTTAAGCCAATTTTGCTTACAAACTGCATTAACTTAACAACTCCACAATCTTCTCCTCTTCTTTCTTTTCTATCTCTCCAATAACTGCCAGATTTAACCTCTCCCTCTGAAAGATGTTTCGGCTTACCTCCTGGAGGTCCTTCTCGCTTATCCTCTCAATCTCTTTCAGTATCCGAGAGGGAGAGAATAGTCTATCAAGGGTTATTAACTCCTCTCCGATAGAAAGCATATAATTATTAGTATTCTCCAGCCCTAACATAAGTTGTCCACGCATAAACTCCTTTGCTCGCTCTATCTCCTCTTCACCTATCTTCTCCTCTTTTATTCTCTCTAACTGCTCTTTTATCACCTTCAAGGTCTGCACAAGATTCCTTTTCTCCACTCCCGCACTGATAGAAAAAACCCCTGTATCTTGGAATTCTTGGGTGTGCGAACTAATCTCATAAACCAATCCCCTCTCCTCGCGCACTTCCTGATAAAGACGGGAACTCATATTTGCTCCTAAAATCACATCCAGCAGTTTTAAGGTGTAATGCCAGCGATGGGCGCGAGGAAAAGAAAGAAAACCTAAACATAAATGGGTCTGAGCAGTCTGGCGAAAGAGAAAGTTAAACCGAGGTTCTCTCTGATTATTTAAGGCGGGCATAAACTCTTTCTTCCTTCTATTAGTAAAGGAAGAAAAACATCTCTCTGCCTCCTCTACTACCCTTTTATGTTTTAGATTACCTGCTACTGCTAAAACAATATTCTGGGGGAAGTAGTGCTCTCTATGATAATCACAAAGTTTTTCTCTATTGATACTCTTCACACTTTCAAAACTGCCCGCTAAAAACCTTCCTAAAGGATGATTGGGCCAAAGAAGCTGATTTAGAAGAAAATGGACATAGTGTGTTGGGAGATCAAGATACATCTTTATCTCCTCGCAGATGACTATCTTCTCCCTTTCTATATCCTCCTGTCTAAATAGGGGATTAAGCACCATATCCGAAAGGACATCCAGAGCGCGGGTGAGATATTGGTGAGGAATGCGAGCAAGGAAAGTGGTAAACTCCTCGGAGGTAAAAGCATTCAGATTCCCTCCTACTCCCTCTATCGCCTGCTTTATCTGGGTGCAACTTCTTTTTTCACTCCCTTTGAAAACAATATGCTCAATAAAATGGCTTATTCCATTCTCCTCCTTTCTCTCATATCTTCCTCCTACCTTTACCCATAGCCCTAAACTCACTGATGTCCTATTGGGCATAAAATGACTAACCACTCGTAGTTCGTTATCTAACTTTGACTCCTGCATCCTCTATCACTCCGATATAAGGCAGATTTCTAAATCTCTCATTATAGTCCAAACCATAACCTACCACAAATCTATTGGGAATAGAAAAACCTAAATAATCTATACTCACCTCTTCTTTTCGCCTCTCCGGCTTATCAAGCAAAGCGCAAAGCCTTACACTTTTCGCCCCACTCTTTCTAATCTCTTCCTTTATGCGATTGATGGTCAATCCTGTGTCTATAATATCCTCCACCAGCAACACATCTTCTCCCTCCACTGCAGGAAAAAAATCAATCTCTATCTTGCCCGAACTCTCCCTCTCTACATAACTCCTTACCTTGATAAAATCGCATCTGCTGGGAATGTTAAGAGCACGCACTAAATCTGCCAGGAAAATAAATGCCCCTTTTAGAATACCTAAAAGAAGTAAATCCTTATGTTTATACTCGGAGGAAATCTCCTCCGCCAGTTCCCTTACTCTCCTTTTAATCCTCTGCTCAGAGATCAAAACATCTATCCCCATCTCTTTACCTTCCTTTTCTTGCTTTTATTCCTCCAGTTCCTTCGCTCTATTTGCAGCACACTCAATAGCCTCAATAATAATCCTG
>QNCL01000022.1 GCA_003645805.1 Candidatus Omnitrophota bacterium | reverse complement strand
GCTCCTGTCTTAAGCGCAATGTTTAAAAATCCACTGGGTAGAAAAAGGTAGCGATCAAAGAATCTTACACAGGTCTCCCTGTTCTTCCCTCCCTGATCTCCTAATATTCCTACTATCTCATTATTCCTTAGTCCGTGAATAATCTCGCGCAGGGCGATGCCTTTTTTTACTACCTTGATTCCACTACTCTGGCGATAAGAGTTCAAAAGTTCATCAATACGGCTATTTTTTTGCGGGCGTGCAAGCACCTTCATAGAATAGCCTTTAAGACTCAAAGCAACGCTACTAATCTCCCAGTTGCCCAAATGAGCGGTGAGCAAAATAACCCCTTTCCCTTGAGAGAGCGCGGAATTTAAATTCTCAAGTCCCTCAAATTCTACATAAGAATCAATGTTGTTCTTATTTAAACTAAAGAATCTGAAAACCTCCATCACTGAAATGCCCAGGTTTTCAAATAGAGCCTTGCTTATCCTCACCACCTCTCTCTGCTCTTTGTTTAGAAAGAACTTAATATTGGCACAAGCAAGTTGTCTATAGCGAGGAATGAGATAATAGCACAACCTTCCCATTCTCCTTCCCAACTCTAAACAAGCCTGATGAGGGAGAAGGTTAACTACTCTAATCAGTAATCGTAGAATGAATAAAAGCATCTAACTTCTCTCTGCCCCTCTTTATCTCCATTCTCATCCGTAGGGAAAAAATGGATAAGGAATGGGAGAGAAAGAGAGGAATGAATCTCTTTATCTTTATAGCATCCTTCTCTGTGCAAATCACCGATTTTATCTGTTTGCTTACACAAAAGTCGATTATCTTTTTGACATCTGTGGACTTGAATTGATAGTGATCGGGAAACCTAAACTCCTTCTCTACCTGAGAAAAAGTTCTTACTGTCCTCAGAAAGGCCTGTGGATTGCCAATCGCAGAGAAGATAAGCACCTTTTCAAAATATCTACTTCCTATCTCTTTTCTATCACCCTTTATCAAGTCAATCAAAAACAAAGGTTTATATTCTGCCTCAAGAAAAGGAAGAGAAGGAAATTGCCTGTGTAAGCATTTTCTTAAACGCACAAGTTCATCCTCCTCTATTAGATTAATCTTGGTAAGAATGAGTAAATCTGCTCGTTTTAGTCCTTTAAGAGGCTCTCTTAAAAAACCACGGGGGAGGAGATATCCATTAGCAAAGGGGCAAGTAGCATCAATAAGCACAATATCCAGATCTCTATCTAAACAGCGATATTGAAACCCATCATCTAAGATGAGAGTATCTACTGCATATCGTTCTATTGCCTCTTTGCCTGTTTTTATTCTATTCTTCCCTGCCAATACCGGAATATCGCTCAGGAGTTCTTTTAGCAACCTTGCCTCCTCGTCCTCCCCTTTTCCTTTCTCTCCATAACCCTGAACTAACACACCTACCTTTTTCCCTCTTCTCTTCAACCTTTCTGCCAGAAACTCTACCATTGGTGTTTTGCCTGTTCCTCCTAAGGTGATATTTCCTATGCTGATCACCTTGATAGGAAGCCTAACAGTGCCTAATATTCCCAAAAAGTAACAGATCTCTCTTATTTGCAGAACTAAATAATAAACCCCTGAAAGCAGGAAAAGAAGAAGTTTAACACCCTTTTCTATAATCCCTTCCTTTCTTTTCTCATCAATAAGAAGAGTATATAGATAATCTCTGAACATTAGTCCTTTATCTCCTTCAGCAGAACATAACACCTGTCCAAAATCTCCTCTATTTCCTTCTTACTTATACATAAAGGCAGAAAGAGATATATCACATCTCCCAAGGGCCTTAGGATAATCTGTCTTTCTAAACCTCTCTGGTATATCTTAAATCCTATCCTTTGAGCAAACTCAAACCGCTTTTTTCTTTTCTTATCCTGCACTAACTCCATTGCTCCTATCATCCCTATCCCTCGTACATCTCCTACACAGGCAAGTTCTTTCATCTTCTTCAGTTCTCTTTGGAAAAAAGGAATTATCTTGCTTATTCGGGAGAGAACCTTCTCTTCAGAGAACACTTGCAGGCTGGCTAAACCTGCTGAGCAAGAAAGAGGATTGGCGGTATAGGTATGTCCATGATAGAAGGTTTTCTTTTCTTTGTATTCGGCATAGAATGCTTGATAGATCTCCTCGGTACTCAAGGTTGCTCCTAAAGGAAGATATCCTGCGGTTATCCCTTTGGAGAGACAGAGAAGATCAGGCTCAATATCTGCATACTCACAAGCAAACATCTTTCCTGTGCGCCCAAAACCTGTTGCTATCTCATCCACTATCAAATGCACATTGTAGGCATAGGTGATTCTTCTCACTTTCTTAAGATATTCCTTAGGATAGACTATCATCCCTCCCGCCCCTAAGAGCAAAGGTTCTAAGATCAGGGCGCAGATCTCTTCCCCTCTTTCTCTGAGTAATCTCTCTACCGGCTCTGCACACTCAATAGCACATCTGTCCCTTTTCTTCTCCATTGGACAACGATAGCAGTATGGAGAAGGGAGGCGAAAGGAAGGAAAGAGCAAAGGTCTAAACCTTCTGTTAAATAAACTCAAACCACTTACACTCATTGCTCCGATGGTATCGCCATGATAGCCATAGTCTAAGCAAACAAACCTTTGTTTCTTCTTCCTGCCTATATTTTGCCAATACTGAAAACTCATCTTGAGCGCGGTTTCCACAGCGGTTGAGCCATTATCGGAAAAGAATACCCTACTCAAACTCTTGGGGGTTATCTGGATAAGTTTCTCTGCCAATAGAATAGCGGGCTTATGAGTAAATCCGGCAAATAGAATATGCTCTATTTTATCCAACTGCTCTTTGATTGCCTGTTTAATCTTGGGATGATTGTGTCCATGCACATTGGACCACCAACTGGAGATAGTGTCATAGTAAAAGTTTCCTCGATCATCATACACCTTCACTCCCTCTGCTCTCTCTATAAGAATAGGAGGGAAAAGTTCGCAATCCTTCATCTGCGTATAAGGATGCCAGAGATATTTAAGGTCTTTCTTTATCCAATCTTCTCTTTCCATTTCTCTCAGAGAGATCTTAAAAGGAAGTCTTTGAGGAAATTTTCCCTTCCTTCAAGATCTATTCATCTGCTTCTGCAAAGCCTTGCTTCCACCCTTGCACCTATAGGTTTGAATTCCTCATATAACCCCTGAAGGTTCTCTGAATAGGGCAAAGAACCCAGAACATCTACCCTGCCCATCGCCTTTATTATCTTTACATTATCCTCCAAAATAAGCGGGTTCTCTCTTTTGCTCTGCGCAAGGTTATTAAAAATAACCCCTATTAAACCCATCCTTCTGGCGCGCACTGCTTCTATGCTTAAAAGACTGTGATTGATAGCCCCTAATCTATTCTGAACCACCAGTATCACGGGCAGATGAAAGTCTCGGGCTATATCTATTAACAAACTTCTTTTGCTTAAAGGAACCAAAACCCCTCCTGTGCCCTCCACCAAAACAAACTCAAATCTTTGAACAAGAGCGGTAAAACTCCTTCTAATCCTGCGCACATCTATCCTTTTGTTCTCTAAGCGGGCAGAAAGATGGGGAGAGGAAGGAAAGGTAAAGGTATAGGGAAGCATCTGGGGAAGATAAGAAAAAAACTCCTTCTTTTTCCCCATCATTTGCAGATGCACTTCAATATCTCCTTTACCTCTTTCGCTTCCTGTCTGCACCCATTTCTGGGTTATTAGGCTATAGCCAGCTTCTGAAAGGTACCTTGCCAATAGCCCGGTTATCACACTCTTTCCTACGCCAGTATCTGTGCCGGTGATAAACACCCCTCCCATTACCTCTTTCCGCAAACTTTCCTTAAAGAAAGTTCTGCTTTCTTTAAACCTTGCCCCTCTCTTACCAGCCCTTTTCTCGCTTGGCAAAAGAATACCTGATAGGTAGCCACAACTTTTTTATACCTTTCCTTATACATCCTCTCCAGTTTCCTGATAAGATTATATGTCCAGAAACCCTTCCTTACCCCTTCCCCTCCTGCACCAGTATATCTTATCTTTAACAATAGTTCCCATAAACCACTATACTCCTCTTTCAACCTCTCTTCCTTTATCCTCACTCCTTCAAATCCTTCCCGCAAGATACTATCTATTACCTCCCTGCAAACAAAATTTCCTGAGGCAATAGAGACATCTTGGGCAAAAAATTCTCTTATACAAAGATTCAATTCCGTAAAGGTGAAGGGCCCAAATATAGAAAAGGCGAGGTTTCCCTGCTCGGTAAGCAAATCTCTATATCCTAAAAGAGCATCCTTCAGGTTCAAAAACCACTGAAAACTTGCGTTTGAGGTAATAAAATCGAATCTTTCCTTAAGGTTTATCCTCTCTCCATCGGCAACAATAAATTCTATCTTCTTATCCATTAGTTTCCTTTTTGCTATTCTGATCATCTCTCCAGAGATATCTAATGCTGTTATCTGGGCTGAGGGGAACCTTTCTCTTAAAAGTCGAGTATAATTGCCTGTGCCACATCCGATCTCCAGTATCCTTAAAAACCTCTTGTCTTTTATTCCCTCTATGAGTTTGAAAGCGCAAAGTTCCTGCACTGAGGAGTATCTATCATAATACTTTGCATACCGTGAGAAATTCCTTTCTATCCTTTGCTTATCCATAGGAAGTCAAACTACTCTAACTATCTTTGTAAGAATCTAAAAGAGGTCTGCTTCATCTCCCTTTCCACAATAATTTATCTCTGCTTGCTTCTGCTTCTCCTTCAAGGAAAGGAATGTGTCCTGCTTTCTTGATAATAATAAGTTCAGCGGAAGGTAAACTGCTTTTCATCTCTCTCACCTCCTTAACTGGAGCGATTCTATCCTGCTCACCATGGATAATTGTCAAGTTCCTCACCTTCCTTAGTCTCTCTACCTCCATCTGCACACGGGAAAGATAATCCAAGCCCTTAAGAAGCAGGGATAAGTCCATCTGTTCAGAGTAGCGTTTGAAGAGAGAATGGTTAAGGTAAAATGCTCGTTTATCAAAAAAGCAGTTAAAATAGAAACGATAAAGACTCCTCTCCTTCTCTGTTAGTAAATTCTCTTTTATCCTCTCTATCTCCTCCCTTGAATACCCCCTCCTTACACTCACCAAAATAACCTTGCTCACCCTCTGCGGATACCTTAGCGCAAACTCATAAGCCAAGAATCCCCCTAATGACCAACCAAATAGAGATACCTTCTCTATCCTTTGCTCATCAATGATTCTCAAAAGCCTCTTCTCAAAATTCTCAGGAGAGGTTTCCAGAGTTAGGAGATAGTTAAAATCCATCTCCAAACCCTGAAAGATCTTGTAGTCGGTTGCCCATCCCGGAAGTAAAGCCAATACCTCCTTCCTTCCCCTATCTAAAAACTTAAACGATAAGTTCACAGACATCCTCTATAAACCTCTCCAGCACCTCCTGTTTATGCGCGTAGGTTAAGGAAATTCTCAATCTTGCTTCCTTGGGCGGAACTGTAGGCTCCCGAATAGGAAAAGTCCAATATCCCCTTTCCCAAAGTCTTTTGCTTAACTCCACTGCCTTCTCGCTATCAGAGACAATTATAGGAATTATCTGGGAACACCCTCTCACACACACTCCTTTTTCTTTTAAACCCTTGCGCAGATACTCTGCTTTCTCTAACAATTCCTTCCGTCTAAACCCCTCTTCTCTTATCAACTCTAAACTGACCAGATTTCCGGCTACTACCGCTGGAGGAAGAGCGGTAGAGTAGATGAAACTCCTGGCAAAATTCACCAGATACTCCCGCATTCTTTTTGAACAGGCTATATAGGCTCCAAAGCCTCCCAAGGCTTTACCAAAGGTTCCCATAACTACCTCTATCCTCTCTGCCAAATCTTCCTTCTCTACCCTCCCTTCTCCCTCTTCTCCAAACACTCCGGTAGCGTGTGCTTCATCTATCATTATCTGACAGGCATACTTTTCCTTGAGTTCTACCAACTCTTTAAGGGGGGAAAAATCTCCTTCCATACTGAACACGCTCTCGCTGATAATAAGAGCGTTTCTGTATTTTCTCCTCTCTTTTTCTAAAAGCCAGTTTAGATGGGCAAGGTCATTATGCCTAAATCTAAACAATCTTGCTCCGGAGAGGAGAATTCCATCTACAATACTGGCATGATTTAAGCGATCAGAGAATACTGCATCTTCTTTTGTGCAAAGCGCACTTATCACTCCTATATTTGCTTGATAGCCAGAGTTGAATATAAGAGCACTCTCTTTGCCTTTTAGGCGGGCTATCTCTTCCTCCAAACAATGATAGAGCCTTAAATCCCCACTTAAAAGGCGAGAGGCGGAGGCACTTGTGCCCATCTCCTCTATTGCCTTTTCTCCTGCCTCTTTTAATTTAGGATGGGAGGCTAACCCCAGGTAATCATTGGAGGAGAAGTTGATATACTCCTTTCCCTTTATATAAACCCTTCCCTCTCGCTGCGTATCTATGGGATGATCTAATCTGCGTAATAGATTTGTTTCCTTCCTCTTTCTCAATTCCTCCTCTATCCTCTTTAGCATTCTTTTTCCTTCAAAAACCTTCTGATGATCTCCATATTCCTTTCTGTCGCTCCTCTGAACTTCTCCAATACACTCCTTGCCCTTTTCCCTATCTCCTCTCTTTTTTGTTTATTATCCAGCAAATCCTGTAAACTTTCTCTCAATTCCCTCTCATCGTTTATCTCTATCGCTCCTCCTGCCGAGAGGAAACTTCGGGCAATCTCTTTGAAGTTGAACATATACCTTCCAAATATAATGGGTCTGGCAAAGAAAGCAGGCTCAAGAATATTATGCCCTCCCTTGGGTACCAGGCTTCCTCCCATAAATACAATATCTGCAATACTAAATAGAGACTTCAGTTCTCCTACAGTATCAAGAAGAAAGATAGACGCAGGTGCTCTAAGATTGCTGATTTGCTGGACAGAAAAATTGGCTTTGCGCGCAATCCTCTCAATCTCTTCTACTCTCTCAATATGACGGGGGGCGATAAGTAGATATACATCCTTTCTGTTGATATCCTTATATACCCTTATAATCATCTCCTCCTCATTGGGATGCGTGCTGGCGGCAATAAGAAGTATATCCTCCTTCCTCATTCCTAAATCCTCTTTTTTATATCTACTTACGGGAATCTCCAGGTCAAACTTCATATTCCCGGTAACTCTGACCCTATCCGGAGGAGCACCTAAAGCAATTACCCTCTTTTTATCCTCCTCTGTTTGCATACAGTAGAAGTCTATCTTTGCCAACAAAAAAGAGAAGAGAAACTTCACCCTCTTATACCTTCTGAACGCCTTCTCGGAAATTCTACCATTGATAATCAGCAGAGGAATACCCCTTCTGGAGAGGATGCTGATTAGATTGGGCCAGAATTCTGTTTCTAAGATTATAAATAAAGAAGGGGAGAATCTCTTGATTACTCTATCCACAATAAAACTCAAGTCATAAGGCAGATAGAGAGCCAAATCCTTCTCCTGAGCAATCTGCTGAACAGCCTTATTGCCCGTAGGGGTAATAGTAGAAATAATCATCTGATAGAGAGGATACTCACGGTGCAGTGCTTTTAGTAAAGAGACAGCACTAAACACCTCTCCTACACTAACTGCGTGTAGCCAGATATTTCTCTTTCTTCTTATCCTCTTCAACACCTCAGGAGAATAAAAGCCTAAACGCATCCCTACCCCTTCTTTGTATTTTCTTTTGAGGATAAAATAGGGAAAGTAAATCAGGGCAAAGATAAAGAAAATCAGGTCATAGAGTAGATGCATACTCTTGCTTTTGAAGGAGGTTTTGAAGAAAGGGGATCTCCTTCAAGCGTCAAAAAGTACTCGCTTAACCTCCTTAATCGCCTCCTCTGCGTCCTTTACCTGAACTACTCCTTCAATATCCCAGGTTTTAATCCCTATTACCGGTTTGTTCATCTGGAGAGCAAAGGCAATCTCTGAAAGGGTGCCCACAGAACCATCAATAGCAATAACCGCCTGGGCATTCTTCACTACCAGGGCATTGCGCATATATCCTATACCGGTGAGAATAGGAAAATCTACATAAGGATTTGCTTCTTCCCTGCTTTCTCCGGGAAGAATGCCCACGGTTATTCCTTTCGCCGACTTTGCCCCTTTGCACGCTGCCTCCATCACTCCTGTTAACCCTCCACACACTAAAACTGCACCCATCTCGGCAACCTTCCTTCCTACCTGCTCCGCAATCTCTCTTATCTGCTCAGAACACCTATGCCCTCCGATTACCGCAATATAAATAGTCTTCTTCTTCCCTCTCATATTCTCACCCACCATCCAAATAAAGTTAAGAATAAAGGAAGGGTAAATAGACTAAGTAAATGGGTAAAGAAGATAGACTGGTTCACAAAATCGCAATCTGCTGAGTAGTGTTTAGCAATAATAGACAAGGAAGTTGCTGAAGGAACTCCAGACTCTATTAGCATTAAAAAACCAATCAGAGGCTCTGGCTTCAGGCAAATGATCAGAAGAAAGACAAGTAGAGGAAGGGCAATAAGTTTTGCCAGAATTAGATTCATCAGTATTCCCTTCTTTATCCTTGCCTGGGGAGAAACAAAAGCCAAACTTCCTCCTATTACCATTAGCCCTAAAGGAACAGTGCACTCTCCCACTATCTGCAAAGGTTTTAAGAGTAAAGAGGGGAAAAATCTCCTCAAGTTTAAGAAGATGAGCAAGAGTGCGGACAGGGTGGCGAGTAAAGGGGGAGTAAACAGGTTTACCATCCTCATCTTCTTCTTGAAAGGGGAAAGTAAGTGCACCCCAAACGACCAAAGCAAGGCATTGAAACCTAATAAAAAAAGGAAGATATAGATAAACATCTGGTCTGCCTTATGAGGAGGAAAAAGAGTGGTGGCTAAGGCAAGAGGGAGATAACCGGCATTTTGGAATCCGATTAAACTCAAAAACTCTCTTTTCTGCGCAAAAGGAGGAGAAAGTTTCAGAAAGAGATAACCGATGCCTAAACCTAAAAAAGTAAGAAAAAAACTGAATAGAGGGAAAAACCACCAGTGCGGGAAGAGATTAAACTTGAATTGCAGAAGAAGACGAGAAAAAATAAGGGCAGGAAGGCTGATCTCTACTATTAGTCTGCTTAATACCTTCAACCCCTCTTGGGAAAGAATCTCTCGTTTTGCAGCCACAAATCCACAAAACCCTACTACAAATATCTGAACAATGGCTAAGATACTAAATCTGAATGTAGAAGATGGATCCTGCAAGAATTCCATAAGAAAACTCTATGCACGAGGATGTGCCTTTTTATATTCCTCTTGCATCTTGGCAGTGCTAATATGGGTATATATCTGAGTAGTGGCAATGCTCTTATGCCCTAACAACTCCTGCACATCCTTAAGTTCTGCTCCTCTATCCAAGAGGTGGGTAGCAAAAGAATGCCTCAAACTGTGAGGAGAAACCTTCTTCTGTATACCTATTTTTCTGATATATTTATCCACAATTCGCTGAATATCTCGTGCACATAAAGGATGCCCTCTCTTGCTTAGAAAGAGTTTTTTTTCCTTCACCTCTCCTCTTTTTAACAAATACTCCCTGATTGCCTCACTGGTTTTCTTGTTGATGGGCACAAGACGAAAGCGCTTACCTTTTGCCTTTTTTATCTGCACATAAGCAGAAAGAAGATCCACATCTTCCCGATTCAACTCTACCATTTCCCCTACACGCATCCCACTTACATACAAAAGCATTAAAATTGCATAGTCACGCACGGCGATCAACTTATCTTTTTCGGAAAGAGGAGCAGTAATAAGTTGCAAGACCTCATCTACACTTAAGAAAGCAGGAAGTTTTTTCTCTTGGCGTGGGTTACAGATACCTACCATTGGATTTAAAACACAGCGATTTATCTGCTTCATATATTTGAAAAAAGAACGCAAGCAGGCTAATTTACGCGCAATGGTAGCATTGGAGTAATTCTTTTTGCTCAAACAGACAAGCCATTCCCGAATTACAAAGGGTGTAATGGTAGAGAGAGAATATCTTCTTTGCACAAACCTGTAGAATTCTTTTAGGTCAATATGATAGTTTCGCAAGGTATGAGGTGAAGCATTCTTCTCTGCTTCCAGATAACTCAAAAACTTCATAATCTCCCATCTCATCTCACTCCTCACCTCTCTCGGAATTAGAATCTATAACCTCCTCTCCCACCTCCTGAGTGAGTGTTTTACTGGTATATCTACAGCGAGGATAATTGGAGCATCCATAGAAGACACCTCGTTTAGAGTGTCTCTCCACTAACTCTCCTCCACAGCCTGGTTGGGGGCATTTGACTCCTGTGGAAAGGGGAAGGGTATACTTGCATTGAGGAAAGCCTGAACAGGCTAAAAATCTTCCTTTCCTCCCCCATCTTATCACCATCAACCTTCCACACTTCTCGCAATGTTTATCGGTCTTTATAACCTCCTTCTTAAGGGTGCGCATATCTTTCCTTGCTTTGTTTAGATCCTGAAGAAAGGGCTGGTAAAAACCCTTGAGCATCTCTACCCAATCCTGTTTTTCCTCCTCTATTTTATCCAGATCCTCCTCCATCTTGGCTGTGAATTGTGGATCTAAAAGGGTGGGGAAATAACTGACTAATAGATCTAAAACAGCCATTCCCAATTCTGTAGGGAAAAGATAACCTTTTTCTCTCCGCACATAATTGCGTTCCAAAAGAATGCGAATAATAGGAGCATAAGTGCTGGGGCGTCCAATTCCTTTTTCCTCCAAAACCTTCACTAAGGAAGCATCAGAGTAGCGTGCAGGAGGTTTGGTAAAGTGCTGTTTATCCCTCAATTCTATTAACTCCAACACCTCTCCCTCTTCTAACCTGGGAAGGGTTTTTTCCTTCTTCTCTTCGGGATAGAGGAGGAGAAAGCCAAGGAAGAGCACGCTGGTCTGCGAGGCAGTGAATATATATCTGCCTGCGGATATCTCTATCTCTACTGAAGAGAATAGTGCTGGCCTCATCTGAGAGGCAACAAACCTATTCCAGATAAGTTTATAAAGTTTATACTGCCTTTCACCTAAAAACCTTTTTATCTCCTCTGGCTCCCTCAGGACAGAGGTAGGACGAATACATTCATGGGCTTCTTGAGCATTTGCTTTGCTTTTGTAGGTATGGGCTTTCTGAGGAAGATATTCCTTACCGAAATTCTTTTCTATATACCCCCTTACCTCTTCCAATGCCTCCTGAGAACAGCGTAAGGAGTCTGTGCGCATATAGGTAATCAACCCCACCCTCTCCTCTCCAAGTTCAACCCCTTCGTAAAGTTCTTGGGCAATCTGCATTGTTTGGGTAGCAGAAAAGCGAAGTTTATTAAATGCCTCCTGCTGGAGTTTACTGGTAGTAAAAGGAGCAGGAGGATTTTTCTTTTTCTCCTTCTTTTCTATCTTGCAAACCACAAACTTCTCTTTCTTGATGTCCTCAATAATCCTCTCTACATCCTCCCTTCTCCTAATCTCTGCTTTCTTTCCTTCTATCTTTTTTAACTCTGCAACAAACCTCTCCTCTCCTTTTGCTGGCTTTAGTTCTGCCTCTATGCTCCAGTATTCCTGAGGTTTAAACCTTTTTATCTCCCTCTCTCGTTCAACAATAAACCTCAAAGCCACAGACTGGACTCTGCCTGCAGAAAGTCCTCCGGCTACCTTCTTCCATAAAAGAGGGCTGATGCTATATCCTACAATGCGATCCAAGATCCTCCTTGCCTGCTGAGACTTTACCTTATTCAAATCGATACTCCCTGGATGCTGAAAGGCTTTTGTTACTGCGGGGCGAGTAATCTCATTAAAACTAACCCGAAAAATATTCTTATTTTTGAAGATCTGGGAAAGGTGATAGGCGATTGCTTCCCCCTCTCTATCTGGATCAGGAGCAAGAAAAATCTTCTCTTTTCCTTGCTCTTCTTTCCTCAATCTATGCACTATCTTTCTACTGCGCGGGATAATAACATAATGGGGTTTAAAATTGTTCTCTATATCCACTCCCATTCTATCTTCGGGCAAATCCTTGATGTGCCCCATTGATGCCTCTACCTTATAATCTTTACCCAAAAATTTGTTGATTGTGTTTGCCTTTGCTGGTGATTCTACCACTACTAAAAACCTCGCCATCCTACTCCTAAATTAAAACAAATCTCTGTCCCGGAAGACGTCTTATCAACCTCTTCAGTTCCAACATAGAAAGGACGCTCAAAAGTTGAGAAGGGGAAAGATCACTCTGTTGACTGATCTCCTCCACATACTTTGGCTCTGAAGAAAGAAGGGTATAGACTTCCTTCTCGGAAGAAGTTAGAGAAGGGGTTGCTTGAGGGAAACTCTTGCTCTTTAAGACCTTCACTCTATCCTCTACCATCGGCTTAATCTCCTCTAAAATATCCTCTACTCCTTCCACTAACTTCGCTCCTTCTTTTAAAATCTGATGCGTTCCCTGACTTGTAGGACTATCGATATGCCCGGGAACAGCAAATACCTCTCTTGACTGCTCCAAGGCATATTTGGCTGTAATCAAAGCCCCACTCCGCTTTCCTGCT
>QNCL01000021.1 GCA_003645805.1 Candidatus Omnitrophota bacterium | reverse complement strand
GGAAGAAAGCGGCGCGAGGTAATCCCGGTAATTTTCTTTCCTATTCCTCCTTTCTTTTTGGCTAATCCTCGACGGGCAATCTTTCTGCCTGCTATTGGTTTTTTTCCGCAGATCTCACATATCCTGGACATTTTTTACCTCATTAAAGTTTGCTATTTTAGGAAATGTTTTGCTCAATTAGTTAATTTTCTAAGAAGCCAATAGAGATTTTACCATATTTTCTCTTAAAATGCAATTGTCTGATTCTGTGCAATATGTTAAAGGTGTAGGACCTCAGCGATTGAAACTCTTTCATCGTTGTGGTATCTTTACCATTGCCGACCTTCTTTATTATTTCCCTCGCAGGTATGAAGATAGGACAAGGATAAAACCCATTGCCAAAGTGAGACTCGGAGAGTTTGAAACTGTAAAAGGAAAGATACTCGCTTTGGGAATACGAAAAACAAAGAATAATTTTAGCCTCTTTCAATTAGCCATAGGAGATGGAACAGGAATTATTTATGCTACTTGGTTCAATCAGGATTATTTGAAAAGATTTTTTAAGAAAGGAGAAGAAGTTATCATTAGTGGAAAAGTAGGTTTCTTTAATCAACTCCAGATGAACTCTCCAGAGTATGAGATTATCCGTTCAGAGAAAGAGAGAATTCATAGTGGAAGGATTGTTCCTGTCTATCCTCTAACCCAGAATCTTACTCAGAGATTTTTTCGCAAGATTATAAAGGAGGCAATAGATAAGTATGCAAGCGCACTGGAAGATATATTACCTGCTTATGTGCGGAACGCAGAGAGGTTGATGGAGATTAGAGAGGCAATAGAGAATATCCATTTTCCTCGCACTATTTTTTTACAAGAGAGAGCAAGAGAGCGGTTGGTGTTTGAAGAGTTTTTTCTTCTGCAAGTAGGGATTGCTTTGCGTCGTCAGTATCTAAAAAGGCTCTCGGGGAGAAAGAAGAGAGGTGAACTTACTCATAGAACCCTAACTCACAGGTTTAGACAACTTATCCCTTTCAAACTTACCCAAGCCCAGGAGAGGGTAATGGCTGAGATAGAAAGAGACATTTCCAGTTCCCAACCAATGAATAGATTAGTTCAAGGAGATGTAGGCTCAGGAAAGACTATTATAGCCATCTATGCACTCCTTTTATCCTTGGAGAGAGGAAAGCAAGGGGTATTTATGGCTCCTACCGAGATTTTAGCCGAACAGCATTATTTTACCCTTGAGAAGATTCTCTTTCCCTTAAATATTAATATTGCTTTACTCGTCTCTGGCTTGCCTGCAAAAGTGCGCAGAGAGACAATAGAGAAGATTAGAAAAGGGGAAGTGGATATAATTGTGGGAACACACAGTGTAATTCAGAAGAGGGTTGAGTATAAGAATTTGGGAGTGGTGGTTATTGATGAGCAACATAAATTCGGAGTGGAACAGCGTCAGGAATTAAGAAAGAAAGGACTGAATCCCGATTGTTTGATTATGAGCGCCACTCCTATCCCGCGCACCCTGGCTTTGACCCTCTATGGAGATTTAGACATCTCTGTGCTTGACGAGACTCCCGCAGGCAGACAGCCAATCTTTACCTATTGGGTCGAAGAAGAGAAAAGAGAGAAGTTGTATCAATTTATTTATAAACAGGTAAAAGAAGGAAGACAGGGCTATATTGTCTATCCAGTAATTAAAAAGTCATCAAATACGCGGTTGAAAGACATAGAGGAGAACTTCAAGAGATTGAAGGAGATATTTGCTGATTTTAGTCTCTCTTTACTGCATGGAAGAATGAAGAAAGAGGAGAAAGAAGAGGTAATGAGGAGATTTGCCAGAGGAGAGATAGATATCTTGGTTTCCACCAATGTAATTGAGGTAGGTATTGATGTTCCCAATGCTTCGATAATGGTAATTGAGAATGCTGAGCATTTTGGTTTAAGTCAACTGCATCAGTTAAGAGGAAGAGTAGGGAGAGGAAAATTCAAATCTTATTGTTTTCTTTTAGGAGAACCTAAGACAGAGGAGGGAGTGAAGAGGTTGATGTCCATCACCTCTTCACAGGATGGATTTAAGATTGCCGATGATGATCTGAAATTGCGAGGTGTAGGGGAGTTTTTTGGTGCTCGTCAGCATGGGCTTTCAGAGTTAAGGATTGGGGATGTGCTAAAGGATACACAAATAATGCAAAGAGCAAAGAAGTGGGCGGATGCACTGGTAGAAAAGGATTATCATCTCCTTCTTCCGGAGCATCAGTTGATAAAGAGGGAATTAAGGAGAAGGTTCGGAGATAAATGGGCATTGATTTCTGTAGGATAGGAGGAGTTATGTGGATGAAGATAATCATTTTTTTTGCTGTTATCTTCTTCTCCCTGGTTTTATCCAGGATATTGCTTTATATATTAGATAAGAAATTAAACAGATTGGTTAAAAAGACATCCACCAAGTTAGATGATTTTATCATTCTCGCTTTAAAGAGGCCTTTGCTTCTAATTATCTTAGGAACAGGCTTATATGTGGCTATAAAAACCTTAAATCTTGGCAAGAAGATGAGCATCTTCTTGAAAGAGGGATTTTTTGTATTTACTGTGCTGGCAGGAGTTTATTTTATCCTCTCTCTTTCTCGAGCCTTGCTTGAATGGTATGCAAGAGAGATTGCACCCAAAACGAAGAATAGGTTTGATGATCAGTTTATTCCTCTTTTGCGAAAGGTTATCAAAATAGTAGTAATTATCATTGCTTCTTTGATCGTGATGGAGCATTTTCATTATGACATCAAGGCTCTACTGACCACCTTGGGAGTGGCTTCTCTGGCTATTGCTTTAGCAGTGCAGGAGACCTTAGGAAATGTAATTGCAGGTTTAGGGATTGTGATCGACCGTCCATTTCATGTAGGGGATAGGATTCAACTTCCTTCCGGAGAGATTGGGGATGTTTATGAGATTGGATTGCGAAGTGTGAAGATTCTTACCTTAGACCACACAATGATAGTAATTCCTAATTCAGAGATAGGAAAAAATCGAGTAGTCAATCTCTCTTATCCAGATCCAAAACTGAAACTGAGAATTCCTGTGGGCGTAGATTATGGAAGCGACTTAAATAAGGTCAAGAATGTGCTTTTGGAGATAGTTCATCACCTTCCTGAGATATTAGATAAACCAGAGCCGAAGGTTTACTTTATGAAGTTTAACGACTTTTCCTTAGACCTTCTTTTAATCTGCTGGATCGATAGTTATACCAATAAATTTGAGGTTACAGATAAGATAAATATGAAAATTAACCAGAGGTTTAGAGAAGAAGGTATTAACATACCTTTCCCTATAAGACAACTCACCGGGGAGATAAGAATGAGGGAGTTGCGTTAGTTATAAACCAAAACGGGGTGTAGCGCAGTTTGGTTGAGCGCGCCATGTTCGGGACGTGGAGGTCGGCGGTTCGAATCCGCCCACCCCGACCAGATTTCATCTTCCTCTTATGGGAATTCCGCCCGAAATTTCCACCCCGGCAAATTTCCACCCCAGGGGTGGAAAAGGTGGGTGGAAAGTGGAGAGAAAAACCAAAAATTAAGGCCGATTAATTAAGAGGACAGAGAAGATGCAACTTACTATTATCTATGATGATATGCTTTATAAGGAGAGAAAAGAGGCGGAGGTGGGAGCGTTGAAAGAGGGGAAAGGATTCTCTTGTTGTCTGCAAATGGATGGAAGATATCTTCTTTTTGATACAGGATCGAATGGCCATCTACTGTTGAAAAATATGGATGCTCTTAATATAGAACCGGCTCTGATTGACACCATTTTTATCTCTCATTCTCATTATGACCATATTGGAGGACTTTCTCAATTTCTTAAAGTAAATAATGATGTGAGGCTCTATGTTCCCCACTCTTGCCCCTCTCTTTTTCCTGCCCGAGAGGTTATAAAAGTGAAGGAGCAGACCGAAATCTATCCTGATGCCTTCTCTACAGGAGAAATAGAAGGAATAGAGCAATGTTTGTTAATCAGCACCCAGAGAGGTCTTCTGATAATCACTGGGTGTTCTCATCCGGGATTAAAGACAATCCTTAATCTCGCTTCCCAGTTTGATAAACTCTATGCTCTTGTAGGGGGACTCCACGATTTTAAGGAGTTTGCTTTAATAGAGCAGTTGGAGTTAATCTGTCCTGTGCATTGTACCCGATTTAAATACGAGATAAAGGCGCTTTATCCGGATAAATATATAGAAGGAGGAGTAGGGAGGGTAATAGAGATATAAAGATGGGCAGGGAAAAGAAAGTTTATAACCATCTTTATTTTCTGAAGAAATCGGTGGTTAGAATTCGGTAGTTAGAAGCAGAAATGACAAGGGATTTTTTGTTTATCTTTTTTCTTTCTATGCTTCCTATAACTGAACTGCGAGGAGCAATTCCTTTAGCAATTACCCAATTTAGCCTACCTCTCCTCCCTGTCCTTTTAATCTCTATCTTGGGAAATTTAATTCCTGCATTTATCCTCCTCTGGGGTTTAGAGAAACTCGTTGACTGGATTGACAGAAGATCAGAAATAGGGCATAATATTCTAAAATGTGTCTTTAGACACACAAGAAGGCGCACAAGAATAGTAGAGAGATATGGATGGATAGGGCTGATGCTATTTGTTGCTCTTCCTTTGCCTGGCTCGGGAGTATGGACGGGTTCTATAGGAGCGTTTTTGTTAGGCATAAATAAAAAAATAGCCTTTGGAGCAATATTTGCTGGAGTGCTGATCGCGGGGATCGTGGTTAGTTTAACCACAAAAGCAGTGGTTGTCCTATTATGACTTCTCGAGTTCATCTATTCTATTCCGGTTATGTGCAAGGAGTGGGATTTAGATTTACTACTGAGCGAATTGCCCTTTCTTTACAAGTAAAAGGTTGGGTGAGAAACTTAAGAGATGGAAGAGTAGAGATAGTTGCGGAGGGAGAGAAAAAAGACTTGGAGGAGTTGATGGCTCGCCTGAGGGAGAGTTTTTCTGGATATATTAAAGAGGTTCAGGTAACTTGGGAGACTCCCCAGGGAGAGTTTGATGATTTTACTATCAGGTTCTAAGTGCCGAAGTGGCGGAATTGGCAGACGCGCTAGCTTCAGGAGCTAGTGAGAGCAATCTCGTCGGGGTTCAAATCCCCGCTTCGGCACCAGAAAAGCTTAGATGTCAAAAAAGAGGCTAATAGCAATTTCGCTTCTCTTTTTTCTTTCTATTTCGCTTAAATCTTTTGCAGGAGAAGGGCATAAAGAAGAGGGAATAAGGGCATTAATCAGAGGAGATTATAAACAGGCAATATCAGAACTTGAGATCGCTTTTTATGAGGATAGAGATAAGGAGATAGAAAGGTATCTTCTGATGGCTTACAACAAATATGCTTTCAAGTTAGCAAGAGAGGGCAAGATAGAAAAAGCGATAGATACGCTGGAGGAGGGATTAAGGATAAGAAAAAGTCTTTTGCTTATCAAAAATTTGAGTACTCTCTGCATTAATCAAGGATATAATGATTTGCAGAGAAAGAGGTATAAGGAAGCAAGAAAGGTTCTGAAACGGGCTTTATCTTACAATAAAGAGGATGCTCAGATATTTGCCTTGCTCGGAGAGGCTAACTACAATCTTCAGAGGATCAAAGAGGCAAAAGAGTGTTGGGAAAAGGCTCTGGAGTTGGATCCCTCTCAAGAATGGGTGAAGAAGAGATTGAACAAACTTCTCCAGGAGATGCGCATAGAGCAGAAGATGCAGATGGTAAGCAATTACCATTTTGAGATTCATTATGCAAAGCAGATAATAAAAAATAAGGAGTATAGAATTAGAGACTACTTGGAGAAGGCTTACCGAGAGGTAGGGCAGGATTTTCATTATTTCCCTCGATATAAGACCGTTGTCCTGATTTACCCCCGCGAGGATTATAAAAGGTTGATAAAAATTGGATCCTTAGGCGTCTATGATGGGAAGATTAGAATTTGCGAGGACGCCCTGGATTTGGAAGAAAAAAGGCTTCAGGCTATCCTAAAGCATGAATATACCCATGTATTGATATATGACCTTGCAGGAGGTAAATGCCCGATATGGCTAAATGAAGGGTTGGCGCAATATGAGGAGTATAAAGATGGTCTTTCTCCTCTTAATACTTTCTATAGTGCATTAAAACAGAGAAAAGATAAACTTTTCTCTTTGCAAAAGTTAGATAGAGCCTTCTCTTCCTCTCTTCCCTCGGTAATAGAACAAGCCTATCAGCAGGCTTATTGCTTTACTGTTTATCTGATTGAACGATATGGGCTCTGGAGGGTGAGAAAAGTCCTGGAAAAACTAAAGCAAGGAAAGAAGATCGAGGAAGCGTTTCAGGAGGTTTTCTATTGGAGGCTTGAGCAGATAGAGAAGGAATGGAGGGAGGAGAAAATTTGACTTCTTTAGGGGAGATATGCTAAAATACATAGCCCAGAATCGGCGGGCAAAGTTTGATTATACCATCCTGGAAAGCCTGGAAGCAGGTATTCAACTGAAAGGGAATGAGGTCAAGTCTTTGCGTGAAGGGAAGGTAAGTTTAAGAGATAGTTTTGCGCGTGTAGAGAATGAAGAAGTTTTCCTTTATAATCTTTACATCGCACCTTTCTCGCACAATAGCGATTCTAACTATGATCCTTTGCGTTTGCGCAAACTTTTAGTGCATAAAAAAGAGATTGAAAGGCTCTCTGCAAAGGTGAAGGAGAAGGGGATAACCTTAATACCCTTGAGTTTGTATTTCAAAAGAGGGCTGGTAAAAGTGGAGTTGGGAGTATGTAAGGGAAGGAGGGTCTACGATAAGCGAGAGAAGATAAAGAAAAGAGAGATGGAAAGAGAGATGCGAAGAATGAAGACTATAGAAAGAAAGGGAAAGTAAAGGTTCTTTGAAAAGGGGGCGAAAGGTTTCGATCTAAATGCGGAAGCAAGGGTGGCATCCTGAGGTGTCTGGAGGCCTCATTAAACACCAGACAAAACATAAATGCCAACTACGATCCAGTAGCAGAAGCAGAAGAGATTCTTGCTTCTGAGGCATTAGCCGTTGCATAAAGCGACGGCGGTCTACTTAACCTGCCTGCGGGTTAAGATAGGCTACGGGAAGCAGGATAGTTCCCTTATTCTTTTCTGGGGGAGAGGGAACGAGATTCTACCAGAATAGTCTCTTTTCTATCCTGCCTGTTGGAGAGAAAGAGGCGAAGTTTAGAAAACAGGCTATGGATGTAGAAACTCTTGTAGAAGCATTTAGAGACCGGGGTTCAAATCCCCGCGCCTCCACCATAATCTTTGGTTAGGTAGAGGTAAAGAAAGGTAATTTCCTGTAGTCTCCAGACCCTGCGGGAATGAACTCTGTAGTAGTGATGCGCAAGCGCATAAATTTAATATTATTTTTTTTTATTCTCCTGTCCCTGACCTCTTGTGCATCTGTTGAGTATTTCTTAAAACATGATAAGAGTTTAAGAAGGGATAAGATTATAAATATAAGAGGAAGAGCATATCTCCCTCTTGATTTTGTATGCTCTGCAGGAGAGTGGGATTACCACTATGATTTTCTCACCCATAAATTAACCCTCAAAAGAGGAAGTAGAGAAATCTCCTTTATCATTGGAGAAAACTTCTTTTTGAAGGATGGAGAAATCTACTTCTTTGATCACCTTTCCTGTTTCTATAAAGGAGGAATATTCATTTCCTTGCTCTTCTATGAACAAGAACTGAGAAAGACCACCCTCCTTCCCCAGATTTACACCCTCAAAACTGTAGTGCTGGACCCGGGACATGGGGGCAAAGACCCTGGAGCAATAGGAAGAAGAGGAGTGCAAGAAAAGGAAGTGAATTTGAGTATCGCTCTTTATCTAAAGAGAATTTTGGAAGCAAATGGTCTGAAGGTTGTGCTTACACGCGATAAGGATGAGTTTGTTTCTTTGAAAAAAAGAGCAGAGATCGCCAATAGAAACAAAGATGCCATTTTTGTAAGTATCCATGCTAATTCTACATCTAAGAAAAAGGGAACAGCAAATGGCTTTGAGGTCTATTATCTCTCTGAGAAGATGGACGACTATACCCGTGCGGTAGCGAAGAGAGAAAACGCAGTTTTTCAAGACGCACCTCCCCCTCTTTCTTCGCATGCCAACATTACCCTATGGGATATTATCTATACAGAAAATAGGGCAGAGAGTATAGAATTAGCAAAAGCAGTTTTACACGGATTGGAGAAGATTACAGATCTAAACAACAGAGGGGTGAAGAAAGCGAATTTTTTCGTCTTAAGATCTGTGGATCTGCCAGGAGTTTTGATAGAAGTAGGATTTCTCTCTCATCCGCAAGAAGAGAGGAAGTTAGCCAGCAGGAGATACCAATATTTGCTTGCCAGAGGGATAGCAAAAGGAATAATGGAGTTTAAGAGAGAGTATGAGAGAACCAATGGGTGGACAAGATAGATACTCAGGAGATGTCCAATAGACCTATCGGCGTCTTTGACTCCGGCGTAGGGGGACTAACCGTTGTGCGTGCTCTCGAGAGAATCCTTCCCCGAGAGGAGGTAATCTACTTTGGAGACACTGCCCGCGTTCCTTATGGAATAAAGTCGGCGCCCACCATCAGAAGGTTTTCAATAGAAAATGCTCGGTTTCTAGCGCGCTTTAAGATTAAACTGCTTATCGTTGCTTGTAACTCCTCCTCTGCTTTTGCCCTTTCTGAATTGAGAAAGAGATTTGATTTTCCTGTCCTGGGTGTTATTAATCCCACAGTGGAGAAAGCGGTAAGACTTGCGCGCAAGAAGATAGGAATTATTGCCACTCCCGCCACTATCAGAAGTGGGGTTTACCAGGATTCTATCCAGAGAGCAGGAAGAAGAGAGAAGAGGCAGATAGAAGTGTTTGCCCAAGAATGCCCTCTGTTTGTCCCCTTAGTAGAAGAAGGATGGTTGGAGGGCAAGATTAGCAGACAGATTGCCCAGAGATATCTAAACAAGTTAAAGAACAGAATAGAGGTACTAATCTTGGGATGTACCCACTATCCTCTACTCAAGAAGGTTATCAGGAAAGTAATAGGAGAGAAGGTTATCTTGATAGACTCGGCTACAGAACCAGCAAGAGCAGCCAGAGATATACTCCGGAAGGAAGGTTTGTTATCTTCTTCGCATAAAGGAAAAACCATTTTCTATGTAAGCGATTTTCCCGAGAGGTTTAAGGAAATAGGAAGAAGGTTTCTGAACAAAGATATAGAAGAGGTAAGATGTATAAGGTTAGAGTAAAGAGAATCTTTAGTGCTGCCCATAATATCTGTTATGAAAAAGGAAGGGGAGAGAGTAGAAAAAAATGCGAGGGTTTGCACGGACACAATTGGGAAGTGCAGGTGTGTGTAGAGTCGGAGGAATTAAATAAGGAAGGAATGGTTATTGATTTTCGCTATCTTAAAAAGCAAGTAGAAAAATTGATAAAAGAATTAGATCATCGTTATCTTAATCAGATTCTACCTTTTAACCCTACTTCAGAGAATATTGCTCGTTATATTTTTCAGAGATTAAAAGAGAAGTTTGCAAGACAGAGATATAGGGTTTCAGAGGTGATAGTAAGAGAAAGCAAAGACACAGAGGCAGAGTATAAAGAGGGAGAATGAGAGAGATATCAGCAAACGAACTGGAGAAGGTAGTTTGTCAGATGTGTTTGCAAGCAAATAGAGAACTTCCGAGGGATGTGTTATTCTTGCTTAACAGGGCTATGAACCAAGAAAAAGGAAGGGCAAAAAGGGTATTGGAGAGGATACTGGAGAATTGCAAGATAGCCAAGAGGGAAGAACTTCCTTTATGTCAGGATACGGGTTTAGCCATAGTCTTCGCAGAAATTGGGCAGAAGGTAGTAATCAAGGGAGATTTAAAAAGAGCGATAGAGAGAGGCATAGAAAAGGGGTGGAAGCAAGGATTGTTTAGAGAGGCTATTGTTCATCCTCTCAAAAGAGATAACCCTACTTCTCTTCCTCCGGTTATCCATTTTGATTTTCTGCCGGGAGAAAAAGTAAAGATTACTCTTCTATGTAAGGGCTTTGGAAGTGAGAATGTAAGCAGAACCTGTATGTTTCTTCCCCATACCCGGATAGAGGATATAGAAGAGTGGGTGGTAGGCATAGTGAAAGAGAAGGGAGTTGATGCTTGCCCCCCCTTGTTTATTGGCATAGGAATAGGGGGGAGTGTGGATAAGGCAGTTTTTCTCTCCAAAAAAGCCTTGCTTCAAAGGGTGGATAGAATAACTTCAGATCCAGAAAGAGCGAGGATAGAGAAGAGGATTTTAAGAAAGGTAAACAGATTAGGTATAGGCCCTCTGGGTTTAGGAGGAAATTCTACTGCTTTAGCGGTAAAGGTTCTGTTTTATCCTACCCACATTGCCGGTTTACCTGTGGCTGTGAACATAAACTGCTGGGCATTACGCAGGGTAGAGAGAGTCATCTAAAAGGCTAACCTAGCTCAAAGGGTAGAGCAGCGCATTCGTAATGCGCAGGTTGTGGGTTCGAGTCCCACGGTTAGCTCCAGAAAATAGATTGTTCTAATTTAGGAAAGGAACAAACAAAAAGTTTATGAATTCTCTTTACACTCCTTTAACCAAAAAGAAGGCAGAGGAATTGAGAGCGGGAGAGGAGATCTCTCTTACGGGAGTTATCTATACTGCGCGCGATAAAGCGCATAAGAGGATAGCAAATGCCTTACTTAGGCATAGAAACCCTTCTTTTCCTTTGCAAGATCAAATAATCTACTACTGTGGTCCTACCCCTGCCCCCAGAAATAGAGTTATTGGCTCCTGCGGTCCTACCACCAGTTCAAGGATGGACGAATTTACCCCTTTATTGCTCAAAAAAGGATTAAGAGGAATGATAGGGAAGGGTAAACGAACAGAGAAGGTAATTGAGGCAATAAAGAGGTTTAAAGCAGTCTATTTTGTTACCTTTGGAGGTTGTGGAGCCCTACTCTCTACTTTTGTTAAGAAAAAGGAGGTTGTGGCTTACCCGGAACTAAAAACAGAAGCAGTGTATCGGTTATATGTAGAGGACTTTCCTTTGATTGTAGCAATTGACAGCAGAGGAAGAGAAATCTTTTAGTTGCTTTGGTTAAGAAAGGTTAAAGGAGAATCAAATGAGTAGAGAAAAAAGAAGTACAGAAGAGATGAGAGAGATAAAGATTAGCCTTGATTATTTGAAATACCCTGAAGGTTCTTGTTTAATTGAGTTAGGAGATACAAAAGTGCTTTGTACTGCCTCTGTAGAAGAGAGAGTTCCTCCTTTTTTGCAAGGAAAGGGTGAGGGATGGATAAGCGCAGAGTATGATATGCTCCCCCGTTCTTGCGAGACAAGGAGGGCGAGGGAGGTTTTGCGCGGAAGAAGTGGGCGTAGTCTGGAGATACAGAGGCTTATCGGACGGGCACTAAGAAGTGGGGTGGAACTAAAGGAGTTAGGAGAGCGCACAATCTGGATTGACTGTGATGTTTTGCAGGCAGATGGAGGGACAAGAATAGCAAGTATTAATGGAGGATGGATTGCTTTGGTGCGCGCCTTGCAATTCCTCTATCAAAAAAATGTTATAGAAGATCTACCCATAAAAGAGTTTATCGGAGCAATAAGCGTAGGGATAGTGAACAAGCAGATGCTTCTTGATCTGAGTTATCAGGAAGATGTGTATGCAGAGGTGGATATGAATGTGGTAATGACCGAGAGTGGGAGGTTTGTAGAGATTCAGGGAACAGCAGAGAGAGAGGTGTTTGATAGAGATCAATTGGATGGTTTACTAAACCTGGCTCAACAAGGGATAAAAAAGATAATCGCAAAACAAAAACAGGTGTTGGGGTTTGTATAGGTGGCAGATGAAAGAACTTGTGTTAGCCACCAGGAATATCCACAAGAAGAGGGAGATAGAGAGCATTCTTTCTCTTGAGCAAATAAGGATTTTATCTCTATTGGATTACCCTGCTCTTGGTTCTATAAAAGAAGATGGAGAAAGTTTTGAGGAGAATGCCATAAAGAAAGGGTTGTCTACTGCTAATTTTATCCATAAACTCACTTTGGCAGAGGACTCAGGTTTGGAAGTGGAGGCGCTGAATTGGAAGCCAGGGATTTACTCTGCACGCTTTGCCGGTCCTGAGCAAGATGATCGGGCAAACATCGAGAAACTTTTGGGATTATTAAAGGATATACCCTGGGAGAGGAGAAAAGCGAGGTTTAGATGTGTGCTTGCTTTATGTGCACCCAAGAAGGTTTTAGAGGTAGTAGAGGGGGTATGTGAGGGGATGATTACTTTTGCACCACAAGGTAAGTTTGGTTTTGGCTATGACCCGGTTTTTTTTCTTCCCGAGTATCAGAAAACCTTTGCAGAGTTAGCCCCACAGGTAAAAAATAAAATTAGCCATAGAGCAAGGGCGATAGAAAAGATAAAGGGAAGGATTGTTCAGTTTATGCAATCCTTAGATGTTTAGACTAAATTCGGGGTGTAGCGCAGGTTGGTTTAGCGCGCTTGCTTTGGGAGCAAGAGGTCGGCGGTTCGAATCCGCCCACCCCGACCAGATCTTGCTTCCCTTTTATAAAAACTTAGAAAGGTATCTTAAGCTTATTAATCCATCTATTTGTAAAGTCATGAAAAGTATATTCACACCTTTTACATCTATATCTTCTTCCAGTAATTCGGTATATTTTATAGCTCCTACACCTTGTGCAAAAAATATGCCCTTTTTTCCAGCAGAATTTCTTAAAAAACAAACGAGCTCTATTCT
>QNCL01000020.1 GCA_003645805.1 Candidatus Omnitrophota bacterium | reverse complement strand
GCTCTACTGCTTATTCCCTTCCGTCTCCCCCTCTGCACCTTCCGATATTTCACCCTTTTGGGCATCAACATAATCCACCTCTACTTTTCTTTTTCTGAATCTGAACCTGAAGAGAGGGAGGATGCTTTAACCTCTCTTCCCTTATATACCCAAACCTTTACTCCAATCACTCCATAGGTAGTATGTGCCTCCCAGAATCCATAATCAATGTCTGCTCTGAAGGTATGTAAAGGAAGCTTTCCATAACGGTATCCTTCACTACGGGCGATCTCTGCTCCTGCCAGCCTTCCTGAACACACTATTCTTATCCCCTCAACCCCCTGTTCCAGAGCCGAAGCAATTGCTTTCTTCATTGCTCTTCGAAAAGGCACACGCTTCTCCAGTTGGAAAGCTACTGCTTCAGCAATCAACTGCGCATTTGTTTCTATCTCCTTTGTCTCTTTTATATCAATATACACATCTCTTGCTTCCTTCTTTATGAGTTCGCAGATTTCTTCTTTCAACCTGTCAATCTCCTCACCTCTTCTTCCGATAATCATCCCTGCCTTTGCTGGATATATGTCAATCTTTATCTTATTTCCCAAACGACTTATCTCAATGCGCGAGATCCCTGTATGAAGAAGTTTCTTTTTGATATATCGGCGAATAATTATATCCTCATAAAGAAACCGCGCATATTCCTTCTTGGCAAACCACTTTGACAACCAATCTTTGCTTAATATCAAGCGATTGCTTAAAGGATATACCTTCTGTCCCATTTGTCTATCCTTTTCTCTCCAGTTCTACATACAGATGGGTGGTGCGGCGAAGAATCTCTGCCACTCTGCCCATTGCTCTTGCTCTATATCTCTTTAATCTTGGACCATCGGTAGCAAATATCCTGCTAATATACAAATCCTCTAACTTTATCTCCTTTTCTTTCTGGCGAGCATTGCTAACCGCAGAATTCAACACTTTCTTTATATAATATACTGCTCGCCTGTTGGTATGCTCTAACACCGCCAGGGCTTTATCTACTCTTTCCCCCCGGATAAGGTCTATCACCTTTCTTATTTTATAAGGACTGCTTCTAAGATATCTACCCTTTGCACAAGAAAACATATCTTACTTCTTCTCCTTTGACCTTTCTGTTTTTGAACCATGTTTTTTGAAAGTGCGCGTGGGAGCAAACTCCCCTAACTTATAGCCTACCATATTCTCGGATACAAACACCGGGATAAATCTCTTTCCATTATGCACAAGAAAAGTAAACCCCACAAACTCTGGAACAATAGTGGAACGCCGTGCCCAAGTCTTTATTGCTTTCTTCTCTTTGGCAGTCTTTAATCTTCTTACCTTCTCCAGAAGTTTGCTATCCACATAAGGTCCTTTTTTAACTGAACGTCCCATATTCCCTCACTCTTGTTTGTGGATATCCGACAAAATTTTACTTTTCTTAAATCCTGCTCCTGCAGGAATAAGATGCCCCATAATCACATTCTCTTTCAATCCCAGCAAATCATCACGCTTTCTACTTATGGCTGTTTCAGTAAGGATACGCGTGGTCTCTTGGAAACTCGCTGCAGAGATAAAACTTTCTGTGCTTAAGGAGGAACGGGTAATTCCCAACAAAACCATAGAAGCCTGAGCAGGTTTTTTATTCTTCTCGCGCATCCTTCTATTCTCCTCCTCAAACTCAAAGCGATCTACTTGCGAACCTACCAAGAACTTTGTATCTCCTGGATCTTCAATCCGTACCTTTCTTAACATCTGACGGATAATCACCTCAATATGTTTATCGTTTATTTCCACACCCTGCAAACGATAAACTTCCTGAATCTCGTTTACCAGATACTCCTGAAGTTTCTTAAACCCAGAAACTCTTAAAATATCTTGGAGAACGATAGGTCCATCGGTAAGTTGCTGCCCAGCGCTAACATAATCTCCCCGATAAACATTTAATCTTTTACCATGGGGAATGATATACTCCTTTTTTGTTCCGGAAGGACTGGTAATTATAATCTTTCTCTCTCCCTGCACAGATTCCTCCAACTCTACTACTCCGTCAATCTCTGAGATGATTGCCGGATCTTTAGGACGACGGGCTTCAAAGAGTTCGGCAACTCGAGGTAGACCTCCAGTAATATCCTTTGTCTTGGATACTCCTCGCGGGATCTTGGCTAAAAGGTCTCCTGCCTCCACCAATTGCCCATCCTCTACAGTAATATGCGCTTGTGGGGGAAGAGGGTAGAAGGCGAGTATTTCCTTCTTTTCATTCTGGATAATAATCTGAGGATGCAAATCTTCTCTTTTATAATCGGCTATCACCCTCTCAATTACTCCTGTGCTAGGATTCTTTATCTCATACATACTAAGGTCCTTCTTTATATCCTCAAACCTTACCCTTCCCTTCACCTCAGTCAGTATAGGTAGATTATAAGGATCCCATTTAGCAATTACCTCTCCTTTCTCTACTTCCTTATTCTCGGGCACAACTATTGCTCCTAAGGGAATGACAAACTTCTCTATCTCCCGCCCTTCTTTGTCATGGATACTTATCTGTCCGGAACGATTGAGAGCAATCAACTTTCCTTTTCTGTTTATAGCAGTCTTTAAACTATGATATCTAACCACTCCTTTCTGCTTTGCTTTTATAAAAGACTTCTCCACTACTCTACTTGCTGTTCCTCCAATATGGAAGGTTCTCAAGGTCAACTGAGTTCCTGGTTCTCCAATAGACTGAGCGGCAATAATCCCAATTGCCTCTCCTACCTCTACTGGTCTACCCGTAGCCAGGTTCCTTCCATAACACTTGGCACACACTCCTCTTCTCGTCTCACAAGTCAGGACACTCCTAATTCTTATTCTTTCAATCCCTATCTTCTCTATTTCCTCGGCCATATCCTCATCTATCTCCTGATTGGCTTCCACAATCACCTTATCATTTATCACATTCACTATCCTATCCAACGCTACCCTTCCTACTATCCTCTCTTTCAGGCTAGTAATTACCTTATTCCCCTCAATAATTGCTGAGACAAAGATACCATTTAAGGTTCCACAATCCTCTTCAGTAATAATCACATCCTGAGCAACATCAATAAGTCGACGGGTTAGATAACCTGCATCTGCGGTTTTGAGAGCAGTATCTGCTAAACCCTTTCGCCCTCCGTGGGTGGAGATAAAATACTCAAGCACTGTAAGTCCCTCACGGAAGTTGGCAATGATCGGGTTCTCAATAATCTCTCCCGAGGGTTTAGCCATTAACCCGCGCATCCCTCCTAATTGTCTAATCTGCTGTTTAGAACCTCTTGCTCCTGAATCCGCCATCATAAACAGAGGATTAAACTCCCCTAACCCATTAAAGGTCAGGTCTGCCACCTCATCACTTGTGCGCGTCCAGATATCTATAAGTTTATTATGCCTCTCTCCCTCGGTAATCAGCCCTTTTTGATACTGATTGTTTATCTCCTCTATCTTCTTCTTTGTCTTCTTTATATACTCCTTCTTCTGTGGGGGAATCTTCACATCATCAATAGCAATGGACACCCCACCTAAAGTTGCATACTCAAACCCTATCTCTTTTAAGTGATCCAGAAGAACTACTGTCTGTTGATGCCCAAACTTTCGCAAACAGACA
The DNA here is from genome assembly GCA_003645805.1 of Candidatus Omnitrophota bacterium. Lineage (GTDB taxonomy): Bacteria > Omnitrophota > 4484-213 > 4484-213 > 4484-213 > B17-G2. Next base: position 9,349 of record QNCL01000020.1, on the reverse strand, counting down.
GAAATAATCTCCTTAAGTTTAGATTTATCTACTACCTCGTTCACAAACCTAAAACCTTGGGGTAGAATCTGGTTGAATAAAACCCTACCCACGGTAGTAGTAATTATCTCTGCTCTCTTCTCTCCTTCCTTCTCCAAAGCGACCTTTATCCAGGAGTGTAAATCTACCCTTTCGTCTTGAAAAGCGGTAATTACCTCCTCCTTGCTACTAAAGATAGGTATTCTCTCCTGGTCCTTATCTTGACTCCTGGCTTTTGTTAAATAATAGCATCCTAAGGCTATATCCTGAGAAGGAACAGCAATGGGTTTACCATTAGCAGGAGATAAAATGTTATTGACAGAAAGCATCAAAAGACGAGACTCTGCTTGAGCCTCAATAGAAAGAGGCACATGGATAGCCATTTGGTCCCCATCAAAGTCTGCGTTAAAAGCGGTACATACCAACGGATGGATGCGAATAGAATCTCCTTCGGTAAGCAGAGGCTGGAAAGCCTGAATACCTAAACGATGAAGTGTGGGAGCCCGATTTAATAGCACCGGGTGCTCCTTGATTATCTCCTCTAAAATATCCCAGACCTCCTGTTTTACATTTTCCACCATCCTGCGTGCACCTTTGATGGTGTGCACAAAGTCTCTTTCTCTCAATTTCTTGATAATAAATGGCTTAAACAACTCCAAAGCCATCTTCTTGGGAATACTGCACTGATGGAGTTTGAGTTCAGGCCCAACTACAATCACTGCTCTTCCTGAATAATCTACTCTCTTGCCCAATAGATTCTGGCGAAATCTTCCTTGCTTGCCACGCAAAGTATCGCTTAAGGACTTAAGAGGACGGTTGTTAGCCATTATTGTCCTTCCGTGTCTGCCATTATCCAGTAAAGCATCCACCGCCTCCTGAAGCATTCTCTTTTCATTGTGGATAATAATGCTAGGAGCAGACAACTCTATCAATCTCTTCAGGCGATTATTTCTATTGATAACTCGCCGATAGAGATCGTTCAGGTCGCTTGTGGCAAATCTTCCTCCTTCAAGAGCCACCAGAGGCCTTAAATCGGGAGGGATTACCGGTAGAACTTCAAGAATCATCCACTCTGGTTTATTTCCTGAATTTCTAAAGGCTTCTACGATCTTGAGAGTGGACAGAATCTTATTCCTGCTCATATATGTTTTATATCCTCTCCTTTCTTTATTTGCTCCTTCTGACTTCATCAGCGTCTTTAATCTATTCCGTAAGCGTGTAGCCATTTTTGTCAGGTCTACTTTGGCAAGAAGTTCTTTTATTGCTTCTGCTCCTATTTTAGCAGTAAACTCTAAATTCTTCTCTAATGCCTCCTGATACTCCTTCTCGTCCAAGAGTTGCTTCATCTTGAAAGGACTCTTCCCGGGATCAATTACTATATACTTCTCATAATAAAGCACCTTTTCCAGGTCTTGCACGCTCATCTCCAGAAGACTACCAATCGCACTGGGAACAATCTTAAAGAACCACACATGACAGACAGGTGCGGCTAACTCAATATGCCCCATTCTTTCTCGACGCACCCGCGAGTAGGTAACCTCTACTCCGCAGCGATCACAAACCACGCCTTTGTGCTTAATCCCTTTGTATTTTCCGCAACTACATTCCCAGTCCTTTACTGGACCAAATATCCTCTCACAAAACAGCCCATCCTTTTCGGGCTTAAAGGTGCGATAATTGATTGTCTCGGGTTTCTTTACCTCGCCTCTTGACCAGGATCTAATCTGCTCGGGAGAAGCAATACCAATACTTATACTATCAAACTGTGTGCTCATCTTTTCTTTTCTCCAACCTCACATCCAACCCCAATCCCTGTAATTCTTTTATCAAGACATTAAAGGACTCGGGAGTCTCGGAGTGAAAAACATTCTCACCCTTCACAATAGACTCATAACTCTTTGTCCTCCCTATCACATCATCGCTCTTTACTGTGAGCAGTTCCTGAAGGGTATATGCGGCTCCATAGGCTTCAAGTGCCCAAACCTCCATCTCTCCAAACCTCTGTCCTCCAAACTGAGCCTTTCCACCTAAAGGTTGCTGAGTGATTAAGGAATAAGGTCCTACAGAACGAGCATGTATTTTATCCTCTGCCAAATGACTCAATTTCATCATATATATATAACCTACAGTCACCTTCTCATCAAAAGGCCTTCCCGTTATTCCATCAAAGAGGGTAACCTTACCATCCTCAGGCAACCCTGCTTTTCTTAACTCCTCTTTTATCTTCTCTTCTTTAATTCCATCAAACACTGGAGAGGCGTAATAGGTATTCAAAACCTTTGCCGCCCAACCCAAATGGGTTTCCAAAAGTTGTCCTAAATTCATCCGCGAAGGCACTCCCAGAGGATTGAGAACTATCTGCACTGGTGTGCCATCAGGAAGGAAGGGCATATCCTCGCGAGGCAATATCTTGGCAATAACTCCTTTATTTCCATGTCTACCTGCCATCTTATCTCCTACAGAAAGGGTCTTCTTGCAGGCGATAGAGACTATTATCTTCTTCAGCACTCCCGCAGGAAGTTCATCTCCTCTCTTTACCTTGTTTATCCTCTCTCGCTCTTGGTTATCCAACTGCTCCAATGTCTGTTGATATCTCTCCTCTACTCGCATAAGTTCTTCTTCTTTCGCTGGAGAGAGTTTAAGATTAGAAAGGTAACGCAGGATCTTTGGGAGATGGGTGGCAGTAATCGTCTTGTTCTTTCTTAAAATCACCTTCCCTCTTTTATTCACTAAATCCTTCTCTAATCTCTCCCCTACCAATATCTCTTTTATTGCATTAATCCTGAGATTCTTCGCCTGACGCTTAGCACTTCTTATCTCCCTCTGAATCTCCTCTATCTGCATTAGTTCCTTTGCTTTCTCTTTCTTGCTCTTTCTGGAAAAATGCTCAAATACTTTTATATCCACCACCACTCCCTTAATTCCTGGAGGAACAAGCAAAGAGACATCTTTCACATCGCTTGCTTTCTCTCCAAATACTGCTTTCAACAATCTCTCCTCAGGAGAGAGTTCGCTTTCACTCTTAGGAGCCACCTTCCCTACAAGAATATCCCCGGGCTCTACCTCTGCTCCTAAATGCACAATTCCCTGTTCATCCAACTTCTTCAATACCTCCTCATTCACATTGGGAATATCCCGGGTAATCTCCTCTGGCCCTAATTTAGTCTCTCTGCACTCTATCTCAAATTCCTCAATAGCAATAGAAGTATACAAATCTTCCTGCAAGACCTCCTCGCTTATCAATATCGCATCCTCAAAGTTATATCCTCGCCAAGGCATAAAAGCAACGAGCAAATTCCTGCCCAAAGAAAGTTCTCCATCCTTTACCGAAGGACCATCTGTAATAATCTGCCCTTTCTTCACCCTTTCTCCTTCCTTCACGATAGGTCTTTGATTGATACAAGTAGAGGCATTGCTTCGCTCAAATTTTCTTAATTTATATATCTTTCTTTCTCCTGAGGATGTCTTTAGCACAATCTCATTTGCATCCACCTTCTCTACCACCCCATCCTCAGAAGCCACTATCACCGCTCCTGAATCCTGAGCAACTTTACTTTCCAGACCCGTGCCTATTAGAGGAGGTTCGGGAAAAAGCAAAGGAACTGATTGGCGCTGCATATTAGAACCCATCAACGCTCTATTGGAGTCATTATGCTCCAGAAAAGGAATTAAACCTGCAGCCACACTCACCAATTGTTTGGGAGAAACATCAATATAGTCTATCCTCTCTGGAGGAAGAGTTACAAAATTCCCTCCTAAACGGCAAGAGACATAAGGGTCGATAAAATAACCATCTTTATCCACTCGGGCATTTGCTTGAGCAATAGCATACTTCTCTTCCTCATCTGCAGAGAGATATACTATAGTAGAGGTAACTCGCCCCTTCTCCACCTTGCGATAGGGCGTCTCCAGAAAACCAAATCTATTTACTCGGGCATAGGTGCTCAAGGAAGAGATTAATCCAATATTAGGACCTTCAGGAGTCTCTATTGGGCAGATACGTCCATAATGAGAAGGATGGACATCGCGCACCTCAAACCCTGCGCGTTTGCGAGTAAGCCCCCCGGGCCCAAGAGCACTCAAGCGTCTTTTATGGGTCAATTCCGCTAAAGGATTGGTCTGATCCATAAACTGGGAAAGTTGTGAGCGAGCAAAGAAATCCTTGATATTTTCAGAAAGTATCTTATAGTTAATCAAGTGATGGGGCTTGATTTCTTCTTTTATCGAGGACTTCTTTTTATCTGCTCGTGGCAGAAGCGCCATCTTTTCTTTGATTACCCTCTCCAACCTTGCCAAAGAAAGCCTGAATTGGTCTTGAACCAATTCTCCCACCGTCCGCACTCGACGATTTGCCAGATTATCGATATCGTCTACCTTAACCTTCCCTTCCTTTAACTTAAACAGATACTTGATTGCCTCCGCCACATCTTCCTTGGTTAAACTCCTCTGGGTTAAAGGAAAAGAGAGATTTAGTTTTCTGTTGAGCACAAACCTTCCTACCTCTCCTAAATCATATCGTCTTGGATCATACAAAAGGTTATCTCTCCAGAGCCTGGCACTCTCAAAGTCCTGTCGGTCGTTGGGTCTAATCTTCTGATAAAGATCCCTTAGACTTGTCTCAAATGTGGGATAAGGGTCTTTACTTAAGGTGTCAAGGATAATCTTGTCTCCCTCTCCGGGTTCAGAAGAAAAGACACGCACTGAGTTTAAGAGTCCTTTCTCCTTCTGCTTGCTCAGTTCCTTTATTAACCCCTTATCTATCCTCTCACCTATCGAGCCAATAACCTCGCCTTTTTCATCTACTATTGTTTGTGCCAACCTCCTATGGAGTAAACTTTCCTTCTCCTCTATCTCTATATTCTCGGTGGGAAGGAAGTCCTGGACAATCTCATCGTTGGAAGAGTAACCCAATATCTTCAGTAAAGAGGTAGCCAAAAGTTTGTGTCTGCGGTTGAAATAAGCATAGAGGATGCCTGTAGAATGAAGTTCTATCTCTATCCAAACCCCATAAAGAGGAATGATGCGCGCATAAAAACTTTGCTTTCCTTCTTGCTCATCTTCTTGTTCAAAACAGATGCCCGGAGAACGCCGTAATTGGTTTACTATCACCCTCTCTACTCCATTGATAATAAATGTCCCTGAAGGAGTCATTAAAGGAATCTCTCCAAGATAAATTTCTTCTTCTTGGGTAGAGATAAGAGGCTCCTTGCTTACTAAACGCACCCTTATCTTCAACGGAGCAGAGTAAGTAAGTCCCTGGATACAGCATTTATCTATGGAATACTTGGGCATTCCAATAGAGTAGTTTATAAACTCCAACCTAAATCTTCCGTCAGAACTTTCTATGGGGAAGAAATGTAAAAATACTTCCTGAAGCCCTTGAGGCTTGCGAGCAGAAGAAAGCACATCGGCTTGCAGAAATTCTGTATACGACTTAGTCTGCACCTCTACCAAGTTTGGTAGTTTTAATACCTCTGGAACCTGAGAAAAATCTTTTCTCTCCATTTTCGCCTACTTATTTTATCTCTACCTTCGCTCCTACTGCTTCCAGTTTCTTTTTTATCTCCTCTGCTTCCTCTTTGGAAACATCCTTCTTTACTGTCTGAGGAACCTTCTCCACCAACTCTTTTGCCTCCTTCAACCCTAAGGTAGTAACTGCTCTAATCTCTTTGATTACCTGAATCTTCTTATCTCCTACTGCAGATAGCACCACCTCAAAACTACTCTTCTCCTCTTTCGGCTCTTGAGCAGGTGTAGAAGTAGCCCCGGGAGCAACCGCTACTGCTGGAGCAGAAGCAGAAACTCCAAATTTCTCCTCCAAAGCCTTCACCAATTGAGAAAGTTCCATTAAACTCATCTTCTCAATGGTGCTAATAAGCGATTGCAGTTTCTCGCTTAAAGGAGAGACTTCTTCTTTTTGCTCACTTTGCATCCCTTGGTTCTTTTGCTCACTCATTGCTCCTCCATAGATCTGGGTTCATTTCTCCTGACCCTCTTTTTTCTTACTTATTTCCTCTATTACCCTTAACAATCTTCTTATATGCTCTTTTAGTAGGTAGAGAAAAGTTAGTAAAGGAGATTGAAGAGAGTGGAGAAATTCGGCAATCATCACCTCTCTTGAGGGCAAAGCGGCAAGTTCTTCTATATAAGCAGAAGAGATAAATCCCTTTTTCTCTATGCCCCCCTGAATATCAAAGTTTGTATGCTTTTTCTTAAACCCTACCAGAACCTTGGCTAACTTTTCGATCTCTGGACCATAACACACTCCTGTCTGTCCGTTTATCTTAAAATCTACTTCCCTCCCCATCTTCTTGAGAGCGAGTTTAAAGAGTTTATTCTTCACCACAAAATAACCTCCAGAGACTGTGGAAAGTTTCTCCCTCAACTCCTCCATTTCCTCTACCTTTAGATGATCATGTCTACCAATCAACAAACTCTCAAAGGAGGAGATTCTTTCTATTATCTCCTTAAGCATCCCTTTTCTTTCTGCGCTCACCTTGCTCATCTCTTCTACCTAACCTTGACAAATGGGTGTTCTAGCCGAGTTATTACTTTACCTCTATCTTCAGCCCTGGACCCATTGTAGTAGATATAGCCACACTCTGAATATAATGTCCTTTTAGCCCTGCAGGTTTCTTTTTCTTTATCGCCTCTATCAAATGCAGAACATTCTCTTCTATCTTTTCCTGGGGAAAAGAGATTCTTCCTACCGCTAAGTGAATACCTCCATCCTTATCATTCTTAAACTCCACCCTTCCCTTTTTAACCTCCTCCACTGCCTTGCCTATCTCGGTGGTAACTGTGCCAGTTTTAGGACTGGGCATTAACCCTCGCGGACCTAAAACCTTCCCCAAGCGCGCTATCCGCCTCATCATCTCTGGAGGACAAACTATTGCATCAAACTCCATCCATCCTTCTTCTATCTTCTTGATCAAATCATCCGCACCCACAAAATCTGCTCCTGCCTTTCTTGCCTCCTCCGCCATTCGCTCGTCTTCACAAAGCACTACCACCGTTTTCTCCTTCCCTACTCCATGAGGAAGAAGCACGCTTCCCCTGACCACTTGATCTGTCTTTTTAGGATCTATTCCTAACTTAAAGGAAACCTCCACACTCTGATCAAATTTAGGTTGAGGGACTCTTTTAAGAATAGAAATGGCTTCTTTTAGTTCATAGACCTTGTTTTTATCCACTAACTTATAGCACTCTTTGATGCGTTTACTTCGTTTTCTCATCTGCACCTCAATTTGCAAACTCTGCGCATCTACTTTACTTTTATCCCCATACTTCTCGCTGTGCCCTCTATTGTCTTTATTGCTGCCTCTAAATTTCCTCGCACATTTAAATCCTTCATCTTGGCTTTAGCAATCTCCTCTATATCCTTTCTGCTCACCTCTCCAATCTGCTCCCTCCCCGCTTTTCCTGAGGCTTTGGCTATACCGCAGGCTCTTTTCAAAAGCACGGCTGCAGGAGGGCTTTTGATGATAAACTCAAAGGACTTGTCTTTATAGATGGTAAGAAGCACAGGAAGGATTAAACCCTCCTGTCCTTTTGTTCTTTCGTTAAACTCTTTGCAGAAACTCATAATATTAACCCCATGCTGACCTAAGGCAGGTCCAATAGGAGGAGCAGGATTTGCCTGCCCTGCGGGAATCTGTAACTTGACTTTTGCTATTACTTCCTTAGCCATAGATTTCTATATCTTCTCTACCTGCCAATACTCTACTTCTACCGGGGTAATACGCCCAAACATCGATACACTCACCTTAAGTCGCCCCTTCTCCTCATCTACCTGCTCTACTGTGCCCATAAAATTGGCAAACGCTCCTTCCTTTATCCTTACCCCTTCTCCTTTCTTAAAAGAAACACTTGCTTTGGGTTTCTCTTCCTTTTTTTCTATCTGCTTCAGAATCTTCTCCACCTCTTCTTCCTGCAGAGAAAAGGGTTTATTCCTCAAACCTACAAATCCACTTACTCCTGGTATACTTCTCACTAAACTCAAGGTTTTATCATTCAGTTCCATTTCTATTAAGATATATCCGGGAAAAAGTTTTTTGTGCACCACCTTCCTTTGTCTTCCTTTGAACTCTGAAACCTCCTCTGTAGGAATTAGAATGCGAGAAAAAAGGTCTTCTTTTTTCTCCTGTTTAATCCTGTTCTCTAACATCTCCTTTACCTTCATCTCATACCCTGTCTGTGTGTGGATTACATACCACCGCCTCATCGCATTAATACCCCTATCAATTGCGAAAGAAAGAAATCTACAATACCAATAAATATTCCTAACAGAAGGGTAGTAACGATCACTGCCAGAGTAGACTCCATTAACTCCCTCCTTCCTGGCCAGGAGACCTTTTTTAACTCTCCTCTTACCTCCTGCAAGAATCTCTTTACCTGCGCCATATCTTATACTGAGTACCTAAAAGCCTATGGCAGGAGCGACAGGACTCGAACCTGCAGTCCCGGTTTTGGAGACCGGTGGTTTACCCTTAACCAACGCTCCTTTACCATCTAAAGTGGGCAAAAGCCCGATTAGCCTCTGCCATCTTATGCAGATTTTCTCTCTTCTTGATTGCCGGACCTTGTTTATGATAAGCACTTATAATCTCCTCTGCTATCTTCTCCTCCATCGGCTTCCCTTTCCTTGCCCGAGCAAAGTCTCTCATCCAGCGCAAAGCGAGGGTAATCCCCCGTTCCTGCTTCACTTCCATAGGCACCTGGTAAGTGGCTCCTCCTACCCTACGCGGACGCACCTCTAATAAAGGACGCACATTCTCCACCGCTTTCTGAAAGATAAGCAAACACTTTGGCTTGCCACTTTTCTCTGCATCAGGAACATCCTTAATCCTCTCTTCTATTATCTTGAAAGAATTATATACTATCTTCTCCGCCACACTCTTCTTTCCGTTGCGCATTATCATATTAATAAACTTACCTACCAATTTACTATTATATTTCAAATCTGGCTGAACCTCTCTTTTTGGAGCTCTGCGTCGCCTCATCTTTCTTCTCTTTCAAACCTTACTATCCCTTAGGTCTCTTTGCTCCGTATTTTGAACGGGCTTTTCTCCTATTTTCTACCCCTGCAGCATCTTTAGTTCCACGCACAATATGGTATCTTACTCCGGGCAAATCCTTTACTCTCCCTCCTCGCACCAAAACAATTGAATGTTCCTGAAGATTATGCCCAATTCCTGGGATATAGGCGGTTATCTCTACACCATTACTTAAACGCACACGGGCAACTTTACGCAATGCAGAATTGGGCTTTTTAGGAGTCTGGGTCTTGACCTGAAGGCATACACCTTTCTTAAAAGGACATTTCTGCAGT
>QNCL01000019.1 GCA_003645805.1 Candidatus Omnitrophota bacterium | reverse complement strand
TTTCATAATATCTTATCATATCTCTTTATAAATTTTTGTAAAAATAGGAGAATAAAAAAGCCGAGCATCCAAGAAACATTCCCGACAAAACCCGGAACTGCTTTCTCGGCAGCTCGGCCATTTCGCTAAATTAGCGAAACCCTTAGCTTTGCGCCTCCCCTGGTTTATCTTCCAGAAGAGTTGCCCTTTCGGTTTTCAGTTCCATTATAAATATACCATAATTTGAGCAGAAATTTCAAGGGGTATAATACTCAAAAATATCCCTCTATCCACCTCCTTAACCTTGTCCAGATCCTTCCTTTTCTTCTCTCTTTTCTTTTCTTAACCCCATATTTAACCAGACCCAGACTTACAGTATAGACCGGATTCTCTATCACTTCCTTCTCTTCTCCCTCGGCTATCTGTTTCTGCAACCGCACAGAGGAAATACCTATCTCCACAGGCATCTTCAATGCTTCCTCTACCCTCTCCGGCATCCCCTCTTCTAACGCCCTTCCTCCACTAAGCACTATCTTATTTACCTCTCCATACTTCAGTTCCTCCACCTTCTCTTTTATCCTCTGCATCAGGGAAGAAAACTCCTCCTTTTTATACACCTCGCAAAAGGAAAACCTTAAAACTCCCTGGGTAGATATTCCCATATTTATTGTCTGCGCTCCTATGTCTAAAAAGAGAGCAGATGGGTATTGATCTAAAGCAGACTGAGCACATACAGAAATAGGCACACACTCCTCTACCTCCCAACCTGCATAGTTTACGCTCTTTATCAAGTTCTCCAGCATTCCTATTCTACTGCTAATCAGATGCAGACGAATCTGTATATGTGTTCCTGTCATTCGCACTGGATTTATAATCTCCTCTTCTCCATCCACAACATACTCTAAGGGAAAAGAGCAAATAATCTTTCTATCCAGAGGCAAAGAAATGTTTCTACCTTTCCTCTTCAGTGCTTCCAGATGCCATTCTTTAATCTCCTCACCTCGCAGAGAGAGATTGAGGGCAGAGTGAGTAAAATGGCTTCTTATCTCCCTTCCATTTATACTTATAAGGACAGAGAAAAACCTTTTTATCCTTAACGATTCCTTTAGCGCCAATATAGAATTTGTTAATCTGTTCACATCCACTACTACCCCATTACGCACTCCTTCTGAATTCCCTTTACAAAACTCCACTATCTCCAAAGTTCCTTTTCTATCTATCTTGCCTATTACCAGAGCAAGTTTTGTGCTCCCGATGTCCAAGCCCGCAATATAGTTCATTTTCTTCTCACAATCAGGTCTTTGAATCTCAAATCAATATACTTCACTTCCTCAGGAGAAGTTGTAGATAAAATCTGGGAAAGAAAAGCGAACTTCTCCCTCCATCTTCTTCTCTCCTCTCTACCTTCGGGGAAAGAAAGCGCTTTTATCTCTACATTCCTACCCTCCCAATCTTTAAGGCTCTTCATCTTAACTTCCAGAATGAGATTAGCCTCCAGAGGGCTTACCATCTCTACCCTTCTAATTCTAAACTCTTCTGAGAAAAGAAACTCATCCACCAACTCCAGGGCTTTGTCTAAGAGATGATTCTCTAACTTCTCTCCTACCTTAATCCTTTTTTTATCCTCTATGGTAGTTCTAATCAAAGGCAGTTCCTGAACAGGAAGATTTCTTTCAGACAGGATCACCCCTTCTCTATCCACAAGATAATACTTCCCTTTCTCTATCGGAGCCACTGCCTTTCTTCGCACAAGTTTTATCAGTAATCTATCGGGCAAGGAACGCATAACCACTGCTCTTTTAACCTCTGGTTTTTCTTGGAGGCGCTGAGAAAGTTGGGAAAGGTTGACAGAGAAGATGGAGGTATTTTTGTCTATACCTAAAATACCTTTTATCTGTTCTGGAGAAAAGATGTCTTTTGGTTCTACCTCTATCTTCTTTATCTTAAAAGCGGGATAAGTCTGAAGAAACAAAAGGAGTTTTCGGGAGAAAAGAAAAGAGAAGAGAAGAAGAGCAAGGATTAGAATAAGATAAAAAATTCTTCTGCTCACAAGCATTAAGGCGTCAATTAAAGGAATAAACCCAAAGGGATTAAGAAAAACTTACTTCTTTATGATACACTTTCTTTTTGGTCTTCTGATTATGCACACGCTGATATACCCTTAAAGAGGTCTTTATTATCCTTTCGCATAACTCCGAGAAATCTATCCCTGCAACTTTAGCCGCTTTAGGAAGAAGACTGGTTGGGGTAAATCCTGGAATAGTGTTTGCCTCCAGAACAAAACACCTTTTTTCCTTGCTTAGTATCAAATCTATGCGAGCAAATATCTGGCATCTTAAAGTGAGATATGCAGAAAGAGCAGTTTCTTGAATATAGGCGCAGGTCTGAGCAGACAAAGGAGCAGGAACGAGATATTCTGTCATCCCTGGTTTATACTTCGCCTGATAGTCATAAAACTTGGTTTTGGGAAGCAGAAGGATAACAGGTAGAGGTTTATCTTCCAATATCCCTACACTTACTTCTCTCCCTTCTATATATCTCTCTACAAGCACTTTATCTCCGTAGAGGAAGGCAATCTCCAGTTTTTCTTTTAACTCTTTAGGATCTCCTACCACCGATACTCCTATACTTGAACCCTGCTCTGCAGGTTTTACCACCAAAGGAAACCCCAATTTCTTGACCTTCTCTATATCTGCTTGAGAGAAATGGGTGGTTAGAACTACATACTCTGGACTAAGAATTCCCTTCTGCGAAAACCTCTCTTTGGCTAAAACCTTATTCATCGCCTGACGACTGGCAAAAACTCCTGAACCAGTATAAGGGATATCTATCTCCTCCAGAAGACTTTGCATTCCTCCATTCTCCCCAAAGCCTCCATGTAAAGCAATAAAGGCAAAATTCACTCCACTCCTCTTTATCTGCAAAGCAATATTCTCTCTATCCTTACCTTCAATCTCTACTCCCTTGACCGAATAACCTCTTTCCTTGAGGGCATCATAGATTGCCTCTCCTGAGTGAAAGGAAATCTCTCGCTCTGCCGAATCTCCTCCCATCAACGCCCCAATCTTTAGTCTCGAGGTAAACATCACTCTCTACCACCTCTTTTTACCTGAAAAAATAAACTTATCATTCTATGCTCCAAACTTTCTGAGTTTCAGAGCATTGGCAAGCATTAGAGGCATTGCCTCCTGAGCAGAGAAAATTCCCAATTCCCCTTTTCTACACTCCTGTTCAGTAAATCTCTCTGTGTTGTCAGAGCGAGTAAACTTAGAGCAAAGGAGAAAGGGGTTGGGATGCCAAGAATGAGATTTTAAGAGGGCAGGAGTAGAGTGGTCTGCAGTGACTACCAGAACATCAGGTTTCAACTCTAATAAACAGGGAATAAACTTGTCCACTTCCTCAATTACTTTTATCTTTGCTTTCCTATCCCCATCCTCTCCATAACTATCTGTCTTTTTGATATGCAGATAAAAGAAATCATATCTATTAAAGTTCTCTTCTAACACCTCAAACTCTTCCTTTATTCCTCCTTTCACCTCTGCTACCTTCATCCCTACCAATCTTGCCAGTCCCCGATACATTGGATAGGTAGCAATGGCTAAAGGGTTTAACTTGAACAAGTCCTGCATTGGGGGAATTGAAGGATATTTAGATATCCCTCTCAGGAGGAGAGTATTTGCCTTCTCTTCTTTCTCCAAAATCTGATTGGCTAAACGCAAAAACTCATTTATTACTCGCGCGCTCTTCTCCTGCTCAGCCTTAAACACTTCTATGGGTCTGGGTTTCTTTCCTGTCTGTTGGGGGTCGGTGTCGTTAACCTCTACTAAACCCTTTCCGCGAAAGAGCAGAACAAAGCGATGCTCTTTTACGGGCTTAATCAAAACCTCTACATCCTCTATTCTCTTTATCCTCTCCTGCAGAAGCAAGCATAATCTTATATTCTCCTGATCAGAGATTCGCCCAGCACGACGGTCAATAATCACTCCCTCCTTATCCCTTGTAGCAAAGTTTCCCCGTGCGCTCAGGTCTTCTTCTGTCAACTCTAACCCTATTCCCAATGCTTCCAAAACCCCGCGTCCAATCTCGTACTTCAATGGATCATAGCCGAAAAGGGCAAGGTGAGCGGGACCACTGCCGGGAGTAATACCATAAGACACAGGAAGAGTAAGCCCACAAACACTCCTCCGAACAAGGGCATCTAAATTTGGAGTAGATGCCTCCTCCAGTTCTGTCTTTCCGCTTTCATCTGGCAACCCTCCTAACCCATCTATTACCAACAAAACAACCTTGCTTTCTGTCTTTACAGCGAGTTTTCTAATCTCGATTTCAGGTATCATTTCTCCTCCCATATCTCTTCTTTCTTCTTGCTACTTCTGTCTCTGCATCGAATAAACATCTTCCCCGTAGTATCAAATCACCTTGGTGGACCGAGGGGGATTCGAACCCCCGACCTTCTGATTGCGAACCAGATGTTCTCCCTGCTGAACTATCGGCCCTTCTCAATCGCGGGCTACTCTTAATACCTCCTCCAAACTTGTCTCTCCTTGCTTTACCTTCTCCAATCCATCCTGAAGTAATGTTCTCATCCCTTGGGAGATAGCATACTCCTTTATCTTCTCTGCAGGAGAGGATTTAGCAACCATCTCTCTTATCTTATCATCTACCAATAAAACCTCAAGAATGGCTGAGCGTCCATAATATCCAGTGTTATTGCACATCTGGCAACCTTTGCCTTTATAAAACTTGCCTTCCTGAAGACCTACCCGTTTTAATACTGCTTGAGGAATCCTCTCTTCTTCTTTGCACTCTGGACAAATCTTTCTTATCAGACGCTGAGCAACCACCATCACCACTGCCGAAGAAAGGAGATACGGCTCAATATTCATATCAATCAAACGGGTAAAAGCACTGGCGGTATCGTTGGTATGCAATGTAGAGAAAATTAACTGACCGGTAAGAGAGGCTTTGATAGCCACATCTGCTGTCTCCTGATCTCTAATCTCTCCAATCATAATTATATCCGGATTCTGTCTGAGCAGGGATCTTAGTCCTTGAGCAAAATCAAAACCGATCTCTGGCTGGGTGGGGATCTGGGTAATCCCTTCCAGTTGATACTCCACAGGGTCTTCTATGGTAATAATATTCCTTTCCGGGGTATTTAGTCTATTTAAGATAGAGTAAAGGGTGGTGCTCTTCCCTGAACCGGTAGGACCGGTGATAAGAATTATTCCATAAGGGGCTTTAATCCCTTTCTCAAACCTCTTAAATGAATACTGGGAAAAACCTAAATTCTCTAATCCCACCTTTATACTCTCTTTATCCAATATCCTTAATACTACCTTTTCTCCGAAACTTATGGGAAGAAAAGAAACGCGAAAATCAATATCCTTATCTTTCATCTTTATCCTAAACCGTCCATCTTGAGGAAGGCGATGCTCAGTAATGTCTAAGTCAGACATAATCTTTAAGCGGGCTAATATTGCGGGCTGAATTTGCTTGGGAATTCTTATCTTCTCCTGTAATCTTCCATCAATCCGATAGCGCACACGCATATTCTCCTGATAAGGCTCTAAATGGATATCTGAGGCTCGACTCTTAAGGGCTTCAGCAATGATAAGGTCTACCATCTTTATGATTGACTTCTGCCGATTACCCTCGGCTACCGCTTCGATATCCTCCTCTCCTTCCCTCTCCTTAACTATCTCTATATCCTCTTTTGCCTCCTCAATGACCTTTTCTATATCCTCCTTCTCCTCTCTTGTTTTATAATATTTCTCTATTGCCTTTGCGATCTCCTCAGAGGAAGTAAGCACTGTCTTTATCTCACAACCAGTAGCAAGTTTCAGGTCATCCAGAAGAAAGATATTTAAGGGATTAGTCATTGCCACGGTGAGTGTATTTCCTATCTTGGAGATAGGAATAACCTTATACTTCTCTATTAGATTAAAAGGGATGATTTTAAGAAGAGAAGGGGTGAGTTTATAGTGGGAGAGATTGATGAGGGGGATATTTAACTGCTCGCTCAAACAAGCAATGAGTTCCTTCTCCTTCACAAAATTATTCTCAATCAGGATCTGGTCAAGTCTCCCTCCCTTTTCTTTCTGAATAGTAAGTGCCTTCTCTAAATCCCTTTGACTGAGAAGATTGTTTTTGAGAAGCAAATTTATTAATCTCTCTTTTAATGCGGAACCCATCACTATAGATGAGAAACTATCTACCCTCAAAAAGGCTTCTTTATGAAATAAAATACTATCGTTCTCCTGTCACCCGTATCACCTCTTCCAGAGTAGTAATCCCTGCCCTCGCTTTTTTCAGGCCCTCCTCTCTTAAAGTAAGCATTCCCTCCTTAATTGCTTCTTCTCTTATTCTCTCCTCCAAAGCCCTTTCCGCAATAAGTTCTTTTATCTTAGGGGTTAATAGAAGAAACTCCATAATCCCTGTTCTCCCCTTATAACCTGTATTTCTGCAACTTGCACACCCTCTTCCGCGAAAGAACTCGCCTTCAGGAGTAGAATATCTCTCTTTACAATGCTCGCAAATCCGCCTTACCAACCGCTGTGCCCCTACACCAATAACCGAGGAGGTAATTAAAAAGGGCTCTATGCCCATATCTAACATCCGCGTTATTGCCTCAGAAGCAGTGGTAGTATGCAAAGTAGAAAGCACGAGATGACCGGTAAGAGCAGATTTAATCCCTATATCTAATGTCTCATAGTCTCTTATCTCCCCTATCATTATTATATCCGGGTCCTGCCGCAAGATAGACCTTAAAGCAGTAGAAAAAGTTAAGCCTATATCCTGACGATAAGTGACCTGATTTATTCCAGGGAGTTGATACTCCACAGGATCCTCTACGGTAACAATGTTCTTTTCTGGTGAATCCACATACTTCAGGATGGAGTAAAGGGTGGTAGTTTTTCCTGTTCCGGTAGGACCACAGAGCAAGACCATCCCGTGCGGTTTCTCTACCGCCTCCTTCAACCTCTGAAGAGTCTGGGGATCAAAGCCGAGTTTGTCTAAATCAAGGGTAAGGGTGCTTTTGTCCAGAACCCTCAAAGCCACCTTTTCTCCAATATTAGAAGGAATAACAGAAACCCGAAAATCCACTTCTCTCCCCTCAACCTTTGCCTTGAACCTTCCATCTTGAGGAAGGCGGGTCTCCGCAATATTTAGGTTTGATAGAACCTTTATTCTGCTAATAAGCGCATTGTGCATTGTCCTGGGAAACCTCCTTCCTTCTCTTAACAGACCATCTACTCGATAACGCACCCTTGTATTTTTTTCCAAGGGTTCTATAAGGATATCGCTTGCCTTGTTCCTTATCCCTTCTGCAATCAGCAGATTGACTATCTTTATTATCGGTGTCTCATAAGCCAGTCTTTCCAGTTCCTCTAAATTAGCCTTTTCTTCTTTCTTCTCTACCAGTTCCAATCTAAGTTCTTTGATATCCTGGCTAAGTTTCTCTATAAGACTCTGCTCTGTCTGCTGACAATACTTCTTGATTGCCTGAGAAAGTTGCTCCGAAGTAACCAGCACTGGCCTTATCTCACATTTAGTAGCAATTTTCAGGTCATCGAGCACAAAGATATTCAACGGATCATCAGTGGCTACCGTAAGCGTGTTGCCTATCTTGGAAATAGGCAAAAAATGGTAGCGCTCTACCATCTGAGGGTTTATCTTTTCGGCAAAGGAACTGGAATCAACCTTCACTTTATTTAGGTTTAACGGCGGGATATCCAGCACATCGCTCAACACTCCCAGTAATCTTTCCTGGTTTATATATCCTCGCTCCACCAAAATATCTGTCAATCTTCCTCCTTCTTTTTTCTGTATCCTTATTGCCTCCTCTAATTGCTCAGGAGTAAGGAGGTGATTCTTAACTAACAGGTCTGTCAACTGCTTTTTGAAAGAGACCATCCTAACTTCCCTCTTCCTTCTTCTCTCTTTCCCTCTTCGCTTTTGCAAAACTAAGTTCAGAAGGTTCTCTCTTCTGGAACTTCTCCTCTAACGGACCATAATACCGCTCAATCGCCTTCTTTATGTCTGTGGAAGTGCTCACAAAGGCTTGAACTCTGCATTTGGTAGCATACTCAATATCCTCTATGGCTGACTTATTGGAGGGATCAACCATCGCTACCGTAAGAATCTTATCTACTTTATCTATGGGGATGGCATAATACTGATAGGCTATCTCCTTGGGAATAAGTTGCACAATCTCTGGCTCAATCTCACAATTGCCCAGAGGTAGATAGGGATAACCAAACTGGGTGGCTAAACAGATGACAATATCTTCTTCGGTCACATAGCCAAGTCTTAACAAAATCTGTCCTAATAAACCTCCTTCTTTTTCCTGTATCTTCAGAGCCTTGTTTAGTTGATGCTCGCTGATAATCTTCCTCTCTACCAACAGCCTTCCCAAAGGTTTATGCACAATCCTCATCGCCTTCTTATCCTGAGCGTCATCTCCTTATTGCTAAGCAACCTTTACAGATACTCCGCCTTCTCTTCCTGCTTCCTCTAAGGCTATCTCCGCCTTATTCAGCACACCTTCTGCGCTATTGCCATCTAAAGGATTACTACTTACTCCGATACTCACTTTTAATCCCTCTCTTAGGTCGGCAATCTCTCTTTTTATCTTCTCGGCTATCTCCACTGCTCTCTTTTTGCTTTTCTCGGGTAAGATTAGCATAAACTTCCTTTCATCCCATCTACCCACTTTATCTACATTATCCGCATTTCTTTTGAGCAAAAGCGCTACATCAGGCAGAAGGTCTCTTTCTCTATATTGCTCAAGGTTCTCAATTCTTAGCAGGATCAACGAACAGGGATGCTGAAAGGTGATTGCTCTTTCTATCTCCTCAGCCAATCTCCCTTTCATATACCTCTGATTATACAGATTAGTAAGTTCATCGGTAATGGTAAGTTCCTCGATCTTCTCTAAATGACTCTGAAGTTCGTGAATATTCTGCTTAATCTGGGAAGCCATCCTGTTCAAAGATTCTCCCAATTCCCCTAACTCATCTCCTCTATTTATCTCTATCTCCTGAAGATGTCCCTTGCTTATCGCCTCCGCGTGCTCACTCATCTTTATCACTGCCTCAATAATCTCCTTCCCTAATCTCCATCCTGTTAAAATTACTATTAAGCCAATCACTATAATTATGCTCATCTGCCCAACATCCCTTCCCATTACCAAGAAATAGTAGGAGATAAGATATCCACATATCAACAGGGGAATAACAGAGACCAGAGAGAAGATTACATTTAGTTTATGGCGAAGACTGCGGGCAGACAAGGATATATTTCTTACTCCCATCTTTCCCTCCTCTTTAAGACATCTCCTCTCTTGAGGGAGAGAAGTCGGTTATAAAATTAAATGAATACTTACAAGAGATGGAAAGAGGTTAATCAAGACGAAAGAGGCTAAAACTTTGAAGGAGGTTTTGCTTTTTCTTCAGGTTATCCACAGGTTATCCACATATTATGTAGAAAAACACTCCCTCTCCTTCCTTTTCTTATTGCTTATTAGATAGCAAAACATATTTACTCGGTAGATACAGTAGCGCTTACATCAGGCTCAGAGATAGCAAGTTTATAGGTGCCCGGACCTGTAGGAAGGAGTTCTAAGGCATTCTGGACATTAAAGGTTATCTTTATCTTTGCTTTTTGTCCCTTGGCAACAGTAAAATTCATATTCGAATCTTCTTCTATGATACTACTGCTGGTGAAACTCATCCCCGAGGGAAGAGAAACCCCGTGCTCAGTAGGGTCCTCTGCCTTCACACATACCTCAGCATAGTCCGAGGGCGCATCTGAACCTGTAAAGGTATATGTTCCGTGAGCAACACGGCGTAGATTTGTGTCGCTTCCAAAATTGGCGGTATCAGGATCGTTTGAGGTATACCAGTCATAGCCCCCATAGGTCACATATCCCTTAAAACAGAAAGTTCTCTTTACCGTCCTTCTCATCCACACATATCTTCCTTCGGGCAAACTTGCTCCTGAAAACCAACTTCCCACTATCGCTCCTGCATTCGCTTTGGCAATATCAAACTCTTGAGGAGTGTTTACTAAAGTAATCGCTCCCGTTCCATCGCTGTTAGTAGAGATCTCTAACTTGTTCATTGTAACTTTATAACTAACAGGAGCAGCACATGCACTGGCATAGGTAGGACAGGTCTTTGCAAATAGGCTCTCTGGATTTACTAATCTCAGCACTCCCACTACCAGAATACCTGCTACTATCTTTCTCTTTCTCATCTCTCCTCCTTTACCTTAACTCAAACATTTAATCGCCTCTGTAGATCTCTATATCTGCATTTGCTTTCTCTGTCCACTTCTCCAGAACAATCTCATACTCCCTTTTTACCGGCTCCAACAACATCTCCTCCAAGTCTCTCTCCGGGTAAGGCTCTATACTTGGTTTAATCCCTTCTAAGAAAGAAGAGAGGGTAAAGTCTGCAAAAGCAATCTTAAATCTCAGTTCTGTTCCATACTCTGCCTCTCCTTTATTGTCGTCCCAGAGATAGCCTTCGATACATAAACCCTCAAGGGGGCGGGCTTCAAGGCGAGTCTTCCAACCGTTCCTATCGCTGGATTTCTTATAGTCATACCAGAACTTGGAGGCATACACCTTCAGCCAAGGGAAATAAGGAACAGGCGTACCTATCTCAAAGTCTGCTCCATCTGCTACCCTTTCATAGGTAGAGAAAGTGCTGTCCGATTCTACCTCCCTCTTGGAGGTAAGTCCAAAATATCCATTTAGCCTTGCTTCCATCCTTTTGCCCAACGCCTCCAAACCAATGCCCGCTCTTGCGTGCTCATCTCGCGCCTCATAATCCCCGAAGACATTTGCTCCCAGAATTAGAGCAGGAGAGTATAGCCTCCTATATCCTAATCCTAAGTTATAAGTACTGCTTGTGCTCTTATAGGAGATGCGAGGCTGGATAAACCAGGTATCTACCTTATCCCAAGACTGGTAGATAGGCTGAACCATCTGTAAAAAGAAAGTGGGTTTTTGATCACTTTCATACTGAAAAGAAAACTCTGTGCGTTTAAGCCACTCAGGGATTTCTTGCGCGTAAGAGAACACGGCAAGAGAAAACACCACTACCAGAGCCAAAATTACCCCTTTTCTCTTTTCTTTTCTCATCTCTCCCTCCTAAAACTTACCCCTCTTCTTTCTTTTCCCAGATATAACACATTTCTCTTTTTCTGTCAATAAATCACCGCCTTCCCTTGAGGGTGGAGACGGGATTTTAATAGTTCACTTTCAATAAACAGAGTCCGTGAGCAGGAAGAGTAGGACCTGCTTTCCTCCTATCCTTTGCTTTTAAGACCTCCTCCATTCCCTTGATTTTCCCTCTGCTTATCTCTATTAGGGTGCCGGCAATATTGCGCACCATCTTATATAAAAATCCATCCGCTTCCACCCTAATCACTACTAACCGAGACTTTGGAAAGAAAGGGTAAGGAGGAGTATCTAACTTCTGCACAGAGATGCTCTTTATTGTGCGAATAGTAGTCTTTGCTCCTGAACCACTGGCGCAGAAAGACCTAAGGTCATTCTTCCCTAATAAACATCTCGCTTCTCTGTCCATTAATCTCAGATTGAGAGGATAAGGATAAAAGTAGGTATAGCGAGCCAAAAAAGGAGAGAGGAACTCTTCATTCAGAATAGTATAACAATAGACCTTGCTCTTTGCCCAGTAGCATGCATTAAATCCTTCTTCCACTTCCTCTACTTCTCTTACCATAATATCTCTGGGAAGCAAAGAATTGAGAGCATTCTGCAGAGATTTAAGCCCTAAAGGGCTGGAGGTCTTAAAATTTGCCACTTGCCCCAACGCATGCACTCCACTATCTGTCCTTCCGCTTCCAATTAAATTTACCTTTTCCCTTAAAACCCTTTCCAATACCTGCTCTATCGTCTCCTGGATAGTGTTGATTGAGCCATTTCCTTTCTTTACCCTCTGCTTTTGCCAGCCTCCATAGTTTGTCCCCTCATACTCAATGGTCAGTTTAATGTTGCGCATACCAACTCAGCAATCTGAATAGCATTAAGAGCCGCTCCTTTGCGTAAATTATCTGCCACAGACCAAAGCCAAAAGGAGTTCTCGTTGAATATATCTCTACGCACTCTTCCTACAAACACCTCGTCCCTTCCTTGCGCCTCTAAAGGAAAAGGGAAATCCTCGGGGTTTTCCCTAAATACTACTCCTTTCGAAGCCTGTAAAGCCTGCTTTATCTCCTCTAAGCCTGCTTTTTTTCTTGTCTGAAAATATATCGCTTCTGAATGAGAAATAAACACCGGAACCCTGACGCAAGTAGAAGTAATTTTGATAGAACGGTCAGCAAATATCTTCTGGGTCTCGCGCACCGTCTTCCATTCCTCTGTAGTATAATCCTCTTCCTTAAAACTCCCGATCTGAGCGATGATATTAAAAGATAGTTGGGTGCGGAGATTATCTCTCTTTTGGGGAATAAGCGAGAGATGCTCGCTCTTACTTATCCTTCTAATCTCCTGCTGCATCTGCTCCAGCAAACCTCTCCCTGCTCCCGAGGCAGACTGAAAACTAACCAGAACTATCTGCTTGAGTGCAAATCGCTTGTAAATCTCTGCCAAAGCCACAACCATCTGGATGGTAGTGCAATTAGGATTGGCGATTAAGCCTTTGTGCTCTTTTATTGCCTGAGGATTTACCTCTGGAACTACCAAAGGCACATCAGGACGAAGACGAAAGTCTGCTCCGTTATCTATAACCACTGCTCCACTCTCTATCGCTTGCCTGGAGAAAGCAACTGCCGCTCCCTTCTCTCCTTCTGTACCAGCAAACAGAGCAATATCAATATCCTCAAAACTCTTCTCCTCTATTGTTCGCACCTGATAAACCTCTCCCTCAATCTCTACCTGACGAGGATGGCGAGCAAAGATGCGCAATTCACCCACGGGGAAGTTTCGCTCTCTAAGCACCTTTACCATCTCCCTTCCCACCATCCCTATGCCCACTATTGCCAAATTATACCTTCTCATTTGCTCAAGCCCTCTACTACCATATCTCCAACCTCCTCGGTAGAATAACCCATCCTGCCCGCAGAAAGGCTCTTTAACCTCTGG
>QNCL01000018.1 GCA_003645805.1 Candidatus Omnitrophota bacterium | reverse complement strand
CGCTAATACCTCCTCATCTTGATCAATGGCGATTAGTCTCCCTTGGGGTAAGATTAACTTGGCAATCTCATAACTATGCCCTGCTGTTCCTACGGTGCAATCAACCATTATATCCCCTTTCTCTGGCTGAAGATATCTTATCACTTCATCCACCATCACAGGCTTATGAAATCTCATTTATCCGCTCAGCAACCTTCTCAAACTCAGAGAGAGAACTACTGTAGAACCTCTCCCATCTATCTCTTGCCCAGATCTCTATGCGGTTGGAAACTCCGATAATTGCTACCTCTCGCTGTATCTGAGCATAGTCCTTTAGATAAGCAGGAATAAGCACCCTTCCTTGATTATCCCAGGAAAGTTCGCTTGCTCCTGAGAAATAAAGACGGTTGAATTTCCGTGCTTCTGTATAAGTAAAGGAGAGATTTCTGAACCTTTCTTCCTCCTTTCTCCACTCCTGCTCGGTAAAAAGAAAGAGGCATCTTTCCAAGCCTTTGGTGATAAAAAGCCTTCTCGGGTTTCTTTTCTCCAGTATATGCCTGAACTCTGCGGGAATAGTCAACCTTCCTTTCTCATCCAAACTATGCCTATACTCTCCATAAAACATTTTTCTCTCCCACTCCTCCCCACTTTCTGCCATAAGTATACCACCTGCTCCCCTCTCTTGTCAAGAAATTTTTTTGTGTTATAATACTATTCAGATTTAATCTGGCTTTAGCAGACAAAAGGAGAGAGATGCTGAGGTTGATGCGTAAAAAGACGAGAACAATAATGATATTCTCTGCTCTGCTGATTATCCCTGCTTTCTTCCTTTGGGGAATAAATGCGCGTATAGAGGCAAAAAGGTATGCGGGAAGGATAGGAAAAAGAAGAATCTCCTATAGAGAATACTACCAAAACCTTAAAGCAGTCAAGTATCAGGCACTTCTTGGTTACGGGGATAGTAAGGCAGAGCAGGACTTGCCCCTTGAACAACAAGTATGGCAGAGGTTATATCTGATAGAGGAAGCGCGAAGGAAGAAGATTAAGGTAAGCGATGAGCAGGTGATTGCCTATATAAAGAAAATCCCTCTTTTTCAAGATAAAGAGGGATTTAATAAACAGAGATATAAGCAGATTCTTCAGTCTTTAGGCATAGAACCGCGCACCTTTGAAGAACTGGTAAGGGATACGCTCAAGATTAGAAAACTCCATCCCCTCAAGAAGTCTAACTAATTTTAGGAAGAGATTGTTGACTATAACGCATCCACACAGGTCTTCCATCCTCCCGAGCAGAAAGTACTATTTATGTCAGTCATAGTGTTATCCGGGTTATCTTGACACTCCGCGCTGTAATGTAACTCATCATCATCCTCTCGGGCTACTGTTCCGCAATAATCCCGTCCTACACATGTGCCTCTACACTTCCCTGCTTTTCGCCGGGCAAGAACTACAAAAGCGTCTTCATAAGTCATATTACCAGTCGGCACAAAGACTTTATATCTCCAATAGGAATCTTCAGCATAGCCATTTTCCGCATCCCACTCAAAATTTCCTCCTATATTCAGGTCGCTCAAGTCAGTAGTATATGCATCATGCTCTATGTAATAAGCCTCCTCCTGCTTTACAATATTATCCAGAGTGGCTAACGCTACCCCTCCCTGAGACTTCTCTACTGACTTTGCATACTGAGGAATAGCAATCATCGCCAGTATCCCAATGATTATCACCACTACTAACAACTCAATAAGCGTAAAACCTCGGAGTGCATTCCTTATCCACTTTCTTATTCCTCTCATCTCTTCCCTCCTTTTCTAACCAGCAAACCTTGGACCTTGGTTTGCTACCTTTCTCCTCATATTATCTTTTATAAAGTATAGCATAAATCTTCTTTATCTGCAAGTAGAAGATCTCAACCCCCTATTCTGCTCATCTTGAATATAGGGAGATACATAGAAATAATCAAAGTGCCTACTATTACTCCCATCATCACCAGCATCAACGGCTCAAATGCAGAGGTTAATCTACTCACAGAAGCACTCACTCGCTCTTCATAGAAATCTGAAACTCTCTTGAGCATCTCCGCTAACTCTCCACTTTCCTCTCCCACCGTCACCATCTGCGAGACCATCGGAGGAAATAAGCCTGTTTGCTCTAAAGGAGGAGCCATTGGCTTTCCCTCCTGCACACTCTCGCGCACCTGCGTGATTGCTTGCTCAAATAGTTTATTTCCGGTGGTATGGCTCACTATGCTCAAGCAGTGAAGAAGAGGGACTCCAGCCTTGATAAGTGTGCTCAGTCCGGAGGCAAAACGAGAGACCGCAATCTCCTGAAACAGAGGACCTAATAAAGGCAGTTTTAACTTAAACGCATCAAACTGCCATCTTCCTCTTGGGGTTTGAATATACTTCTTGAGGGCAAAGCCCAAGATTACCACTATCCCTGCAAACAGAAGGAAGTATGAGCGTAAGATTTCACTTGTTTTCATTACCATCTTGGTAAGCATAGGCAATTCGATGTTAAACCCTTTGAATATCTCCTGAAAGGTAGGGATAATCTTAAGAAGAAAGACCAGCACCGCAACTACAGCAACGATACAGATAATTATGGGATAGACCAGGGCTGATTTTATCTTTCTCTGCAGAGAGCCTGTGCTCTCCATATAATTCGCTACCTGCCCCAGAACAGAAGCAAGTTGCCCAGAAGCCTCTCCTGTTTCCACCAGATTAATCCAGAAATCAGAGAAGATCCGTTTATGTTTACTTAAAGCGCTATGAAAACTCATTCCTGCTTCCACATCCGCTTTTATCTTCTCAAGAGCATTGTATAGCCTTCTGCTTTCCACCTGTTTAATCAAGATCTCCAAACTGCGCAATAAAGGAATACCCGCATTCAAGAGAGTAGAAAGTTGGCGACTAAATAGAATCAGATCGTCGATCTTTACTCTGCTATGAAACCTTCTCTTCTTCTCCTTCTTCTCTCCTACTTCCTCCTCTAAGGGAGTAATAGAGGTCACCAGAAGGTTGTGTGCTTGCAGTTTATTGACCGCATCCTCCTCACTAAACGCCTCTATCACCCCTTGATTTAACTCTCCCTCTTGATTTCTTACAGTATAGCGAAATTTAGCCATTTGCTTCAGGAGTAAGGATCTTCTACCTCACTACCTCATCCTGCCCCTGTGCCTGTGACTGCTAAAACCTCCTCCAGACTACTTATTCCTTGACGGACCTTGCGAAATCCGCTCTCCTGCAAGGTCAGCATCCCTCTTTCCAACGCCGCCTCTTTAATTACATCATCAGGTTTTCCCTGAGCGATTAACCTGCGCAGTTCCTTATCTATTACCATCATCTCATGGATGGCAATCCTCCCTTTATAACCTGTAAGATGACACTTTTCACATCCTTTTGCTTGATAAATCTTTGTTTTTCCTGTAAGTTTTAGTTTTTCCCTCTCCTCTGGAGTGGGCTCATAGGGTTCTTTACACTCAGGACAGAGCCGTCTTATCAAACGCTGGGCAACTACCAGTAGAAGTGAAGCAGAGACTAAAAATGGCTCTACTCCGATATCTATTAAGCGCGAGATTGCTCCTGGAGCATCGTTGGTATGCAGAGTGCTGAATACTAAATGCCCGGTAAGAGCGGCTTGAATACATACCTCAGCAGTCTCCAGATCACGCACCTCCCCTACCATCATCACATCCGGGTCTTGGCGTAAAAATGCACGCAAACCTGAAGCAAAGGTTAGTCCAATGCTTGGCTTAACCTGCACCTGATTTATTCCGGGCAAGCGATACTCTACAGGATCCTCCACCGTAACCAGATTCTTATGCGGAGAGTTGATTTGATTAAGAGCGGCATATAGAGTGGTGGTCTTACCACTTCCGGTAGGACCGGTTAAAAAAATCAACCCATAGGGCTGGTTGATAGCATTGCTAAACTTCTCAAGATCGTCTGGTTCAAACCCTAATTGCTTCAAATCCAGAGGTATCCTTGCTTTATCTAATATTCGAATAACTACCTTCTCTCCATTGACTGTGGGAACAGTGGAAACACGTGTATCAATCCTTCTCCCTTTCACTACCATTGAAAACCCGCCATCCTGAGGAAGCCTCTTCTCTGCTATATCCAACTTGGAAAGAATCTTTATGCGCGAGATCATTGCTGGCAAAAGGCTTTCGTCAGGAGGAGGAATCTTGTATAAAGCCCCATCTATCCGATAGCGGATACTCATCTCCTCCTCTAAAGGCTCAATATGGATATCACTGGCACGCTCCTCGATTGCCTGTTCAATAAGCAGGTTTACCAAACGAACTACCGGAGCCTCCTCTGCCTTCTTTACCATCTCATTTAAGTCCAGATCCCCTTCCTTTTTCTTGCTCTTCTCGGTGGTTTTGCGGGTCTGCTCAATTATCTCACGCAAAAGGTCTCTCTTTCCATAGAACTCATCAAGGGCTTGCTCAATATCCTTGCGTGAAGCAATTACTGGATTTATCTCACACTTGGTTATGCGGCGTAAATTATCCTGCACTACCAAATCCAGAGGGTCGGCAAAAGCAACGGTGAGGGAATTCATATGACGGGAAAGGGGAATCAGGCAATGCTCACGGGCAAATCCTTCCGGCACAAGTTTATCCAGGTCTTGCTGAGTATCGGGCTTCAGGAGCCCCTGATCTAAAGAAACATAGGGAATATTCAGTTGCTTCCCCAGAGCCTCTATCATATCCGATTCCTTTATCATTCCTAATCTAACCAGAATATCTCCTAACTGCCCTCCCTTTTTCTTCTGCTCCTCCAATGCCTTCTGTAGTTGTTCATTGGTAATTAACTGAGCAGAGATTAATATCTCTCCTAATCTGGAGTGTAAAGGCACTTTTGCCTCCTGGAATCAATTGACCACAATCGGTTCTAACTCTAATACCTCTTCCCCCGAAACTTCCTTTTCTTCAGGAAAAGCCTCTGCTGAACCCTCACCATACTTCATAATATGAGGAGTAATAAAGATGACTATCTCTGTCTGATCCTGGGTATCTCCTTCATATTTGAATAGATTGCCAAGCAAAGGGATATCGCCAAAGAAGAACACTTTTCTCTTTGTGGTTGCATCATTATGAGAGAGTAAACCTCCAATAATCACCGTATTCCCATCCTTTACCCTCACCTTTGTGTTTACTGCGCGCTTGAGTTTATCCATATAATTCCCCAGAGATGACTTGCTTGCCCTGCTTACCTCGGGCTCAAGTTCCAAAACAACCTCATCTTTGTTGTTTATATGAGGAGTAACAATAAGTTTTGTTCCGATATCCATCCTCTCAATCTCCTCTGATGTAGGCTTTCCTTCCTCATCATATACTGTAGTCACTCCCACTACCATATCCGCGGTGATGTCAATCACTGCTTCTTCATTATTTAGAACACATACCTTTGGTTTTGCTAAGTATTTGGTATGCGCATCGGTAAAAAGCAGGTCTATCACTGCCCTGGTGTCTGCAGCGGTTAAGGTGGCTGCCGGGAACTTCCCTCCGTGCCAGAGTGTAGGCCAGAGATCACTGGTAGGAGCGGTCCAGGTCAAGGTAGTAGACCAATCTACGCCCAACTTCTCGGTTAATCCTGCTACTGTTTCTAATATCTCTGCTTCGATCATCACCTGGGGAGTAGGGATATCAAGATCTTTTATGGTCTTCTCTATACGCTCAAAATTGGCAGGGATATCTGTGATGATCAGAGAGTTGGTTGGCCCATAGCAGATTACCCTTCCGTGTTCGGTAAGCACATCCTCTATCACCTCTTTTATTCCTTTCCCTCCTTCCTCTCCTCCTTCCTTTGCCTGAGCATAACTGAGCATAAAAACCTTGGTAACTGTCTCCACCTCCGGTTCAGCGCTCTTCTTTACCACAAAGATATTACTCCCTGGTTTTTGTTCATAGGTGAGTTTATTGGCACTCAGAATAGTATTCAGGGCATCCTCTACTGAGACCTTTTCCAGATAAAGGGTTATCCTCTTGTCTGCAATATCCTCTCCGGCAATAAAATTTAGACCTGACTGTTGAGAGAAGATCTTGAGTACATTCTTCATATTTGCGTTCTGAAAGTCCATAGAGATAGTGGGCATCCCGCTAACTTCCTCTGCTTCCTTCTCCCTCTTCTCTTCCTGAGGAATTATCTCTGTCTCATAGACCGGCTCAGAGACTGTTTCTGAGGAGATAGGAGGAGCAGGGAACATCTGCTTCTCCATCTCGTCTACCCATTGCTTATCCTCCATCATCTCCTTTTGAAAATCCTCTTGCGCTTGAGTAGTTTGGATAGAAAGAGAAAAAAACAGGGAAAGAGATAACAGGAGAGAAGGTATTGCTTTCTTGCTCATCACTCCTCCAAGATTTTTTAACATCCTCTATTCTCCAATTTTGCGCATTCTCATTCGTGTCCTAAGAGTAAATATCTTTCCTTTATAAAGAAGCACCACTCCTTCTTTTCTTATCTCCAGAACCTTGGCGCCCAAGATCCTATCTCCTTTCTTCACTACTTGATTATTGATAATCGCTCGTGCCTCATATCCCCAGGTATAGCCTTGAAGTTCCATAGGGGGCAATACCACCTTTTCCTGTTCAGGAGGAGGCATCTTCTTCTCTAAGATATCCAAAGGGCTGCGAAGAAGGTCGCGCTTGCTCATTTGATAGTTAACCTGAGGATAGGTAGGCTCTTTTGTCTGCTTTTTCTCTTGCGCAGATAGAGCCTTCTCCCTGAACACCAGAGTGCTCAGCAGAGTGGCTAATAAACTTATCGCTACCAATCTCCTTCTCACTCTTGTTTGCATAACAAACTTGTCCTTATCTCCACCTCGGCTTTTATCTCTCCCTCTGTAGGAAGTCCTTTTTCTCTTAAGATATTCACCTCCTCTATAGAGATAAATTCCATAGAGTTCTCTAACTTGGAAACGAAAATGCCTACTTGATTATAGGTTGCTTTTATGAGGAGAGATAGATCCAACTTCTGATAATACCTCTCTGTCTTTAGAGTCCCAGGAATAATAGAAACGATCTCTACCCCACTCTCCTTGGCTAACTTGCTTATCTGGTTAACAAAATAAGAGGTATCTGTGTTTGTGGAAAGCCGCCTTCTATACTTTTCTAATCCTCGTTGATACTTATCTACCTCCTTCAATAACTTGTTCCTTTCCTCTTCTTTCTTGCGCAGAGACACAATCTCCTCTATCTTCTGCTTCCCTGGTTGATAGATAACCTTCAGTGCTATAAATACTATTAGCAGAATCATTATGAAGGAGAAGAGGGCTGTCTTTGCCTTATATCCTATCTCTACCTTTACTCCTCCTTTTCCTTTACCTGCTTTAACACCTTTGTCAATCTTCAGACCTTTTAGAAAATCTCTTAAATCCTTCATCTCATCTCTATCTCAAAATCGGTAATCCTGTATCCCTTTTCTCTCCCTTCGCTCAGAGACTTCATCTCTACCCTCTCAAAACCTTCTATTAACTTCTCATTCTTGCTGAGCGCAGAAGCAAAGTTCGTGATTGTCTCCCTTTCTTTTTCTTTATCCCCTAAGAATATAGAGCCCTTGATAACCAAATAAAGTGGCTCTTCTCTCCAGGAAAGTTCTCTTATCCAGGCATTCTCGGGAAAGAGTTTATTTATCTCGTTCAACTTTGTGGTCAAAAATATCCTTTTGTCCATCAAATTCTTCAACACCGCCTTTTCTTTCTTCAATCTCCTTCTCTGTGCTTTTAAGCGAGAGATATCCAAGTTCCTTATCTGCGCAGAAACCTTTGGCCGTCTACTTTTTACCTCCTCTAACTCCCGCTTTGCTGTGTTTATCTGTGTTTGGGTAATAAAAAATACTCCCCCGAGAATCAAACCTCCCAATACTCCCTCACTGATTATTGTCTTAACAAATCTCTGCCTCTCAAGGGCTCTCTTTTTAACAAGTTCTTCCTGTTGCCAAAGGTTTACCTCCAAAGAAGACCTTGTTATTCCTTTAAGAGCCAGACCTGCGGAGAAACAAAACTCTGCTCCTAAACCCTTTGCATCCTCTAATCCTCGCGCAGGATCTACCATCTCGATCTCTGTTCTAAAGTTCTCCTTAAGTTTATCCATCAGGGCAGAATCTATCCTCTCATCACTGGAAAGCACTATTTTCTCTATCCTCTCCTGCTTCAGTCTCTTCTCATAGTAGTTGAAACAGAATCTTATCTCGCTGATCAGATTATCAAAAGAAAGGCTATCTTTATCCTCAGAGGTTATCTTGATATCGCGCACAAAATAGAAAACATTATCCTTCAGAATATTCACATTAGCCACATCCTGAACAAGATTGATCAGCATTGTAGATTGCTGAGGATTGATTTGGTTGCTTGCTCTTAGAATCCTTTCTGCAGAGGAGCAAAGAGGCTCTAAGGCGAACACGCGCAGTTTTATCTGCCCCAACTCTGATATTATTCTATCTACCTCCTTTTTCTGAGCAGCAACGAAAACCACCTCCATCCTTTTCTCTGCCTCTCTTTTGACCACATAAAAATCAAAGTATATGTTCTCCATACTAAAAGGAATATGCCTTTTTGCCTCAAACTTTATCGCTGTCTTCCACTCGCCTTCAGGAATAAGAGGCATCTGAAGATACCTTACTATTGAACTCTCCAAAGGAAGATTAACCACTACCTCATCTACTCTGAGATTGCTCTTGCGTATCACTCGCTTTACTGCTTGAAAGACAAAATCTCCCTTACCTTCCCTCCCTTCTGCAATCTGCTCGCGGGCAAATCCAATAAGCCTGGCTCCTGCAGGAGTATTCTCCACCTGCATCAGATCCACATACTTAGAGCCTATATATAGCCCGCTTATCCTCTCGCCTTTCTTCCTAAGCAATATATTCCTCTGTCCTGTAATTTTTCTTTTGCTAAACATCTTTTTGGAAATTAAAAACTAATAGGAAAAAGGAATTCGGGTATTCAATGTTTTTCCTTTCTCCGAAATTATCCTAACCTCCACTCCAGTCCCCACACAGTATGCAAAACTTATATTGCTAATCTGCGTAATCTCTTCTATCTTGTTAGCAGTCCACCCGGTGTGAGTATATACTTGAGTTTCCCGGATAAAATTATCTCCAACACGCCAATATTTATACCTCTCATCCCCTACGCTAATGCCCTCAGGAGGAGAGGCGTCAATGTAGGAGGTTATGAGTGTCTCGCTTATTGTTCCATTAACAGGATTTGCTACACCAAAGGTTGTGCCTATATCTACCCCTCCTGCTTCGCGCACTCCTTTTATAATATACTCCATTGCCAGATTTACCTTATACTGATCAAGTATCTGTCCAGATACATCCTTAAACACTGTGTGTCCACTTATAAACATAGTAATCAATGCCAGAAGAACCACCCCTACCAATCCTGTTGTCACTATCAGTTCTATCAAAGTAAACCCTCCTGCCTCTTTCTCCATCTTGAGACTTTGTTAGTAGTCTACTGTAGACTCAACTACATACTCTCCGGGCTTGAGTTTACCTTTATACTCCTCATTCCTTCCTGGGTAGTAATACTGGCAAGCCATTCCTGTGCATGCACCACTCTGATGGTCTACAGACACACCAGTGCAAAACCCTGAAGCGTCAATATAGGTAGAAGGAATATCCTTCTTACAACCAGCAACTATCTTTACTGTGCGTGAAAGACTTTCCCAGGTTCCACTGGCAGAAGGGACTATTACAGGTCCAGAGGTAGGGAATTCCGAGAGCCCGCTTTTCTGATACTCATATACCAGCCTCTGAATCCCTGACCAAGCAAAGTAAAATCCTTTTTCTTTGTTTACCGTCTTCTCTCTTATCATCTTATAATGATTATAAGATAGAGTTAAGATCCCTGCAGCTACCACGGCTGAGATTACTGCAATCACTATCGCTCCTACTAACACTACCCCTTTCTCACCTCTCATTCCAGATACTAGTAAAATTTGCTTCTTTATAACAATATTGGATATTATTCACTGAACTACAGACTGATTGCACATCTATCTGGTATTTTCCTTCTAAACTGGCAAGAGCGGGTAGGTCTCCTGCACTGGTGACAAGCTGTTCATAATTCTCTAATGCTCTTTTCTTTGCTTCTTTAAAATTGTATATCTTACCTATAATCTCCTCCAGCATCTTTATGCGCGTCTGATTAAGGGCGATGATTTCATCTCCTGTCTTATAAGCTAATCGCTTGGATAGAACAAATAGAGATGTTATTCCTATGGCTATAACACTCACAATTACCGAGGAAACCAAGAGTTCCACCAAAGTCCAGCCCTTTCTATTTCCTCTTACCTCTCTCTGAGGTTTTTCAATCATTCCTCTCAAATATCTTCCTGTCTATCTTAATCCCTTTTGCCTCCAGTTCTTCAATGAATGTGGGAACAAAACCTGTGGCTTTAAAAGAACCAATTACCTTCCTCCTTTTATCAATCCCTCTCTGCTCAAAGATAAAAATGTCCTCAAGCAGAATATTACCATTTTCCTCTATCTTTGTCAACTCTGATACACAGACCACTTTGCGTGAGCCATCAGATAAGCGTGCGGTCTGGATTATCAAATCTACAGCGGCAGCAATCTGTTGACGAATAGCCCGCACCGGCAGATCCATTCCACTCATCAGCACCAATGTTTCCAGGCGAGAAAGGACATCGCGGGTAGAGTTGGCGTGCACAGTGGTAAGTGAACCGTCGTGTCCTGTGTTCATTGCTTGAAGCATATCCAGGCTTTCCCCTCCTCGACACTCTCCGATAATAATCCTATCCGGACGCATCCTTAAACTATTTCTTAGCAGATCACGCAAGGTAATCGCTCCTTTCCCTTCAATATTGGGCATACGTGCTTCCAGTGCCCCCCAATGTTCTTGGTTTAATCTTAACTCTGCAGAGTCCTCAATGGTAATAATCCTCTCTCCCTCAGGAATAAAAGAAGAGAAAACATTCAGCAAGGTGGTCTTACCTGAACCTGTCCCTCCAGAAATGATGATGTTTTTCCTGCCTACAACACAAGCGCGGAAGAAATCAGCCATTTCTTTAGTAAATGAACCTAAGGCAATCATATCTTCCACAGTAAGCCGTTTATAAGAAAATTTACGGATAGTAAGCATCGGTCCTTTCAAAGATAGAGGAGCAATTATAGCGTTTACCCGTGAACCATCGGCAAGACGCGCATCCACCATTGGTGTGCTTTCGTCAATCCTCCTTCCTAAAGGAGCAACGATACGCTCAATAATATGCAGAACCTGTTCGTTGCTGATAAACTTTTTATCTGTTAACTCCAGTTTTCCATTTCGCTCAATATAAATCTGATCTTTGTTATTTACCATTATCTCGGTAATCTCAGGATCCTTCAACAGGTCTTCCAGAGGTCCTAAACCCAAAGATTCATCTGCTATCTCCTTTACTATCCTCTGACACACCTCGCGAGGATACCCCGTCTTCTCTTCTGCCAAGAGATGAGTAATAAGTCTCTCTGTCTTCTCGCGGAGCCTTTTCGCCTTCAGTTCATCTGTCTTTTCTCCCACCAATGTAGACTTGGAAAATAGGTCCAGTTTTTCCATATCCAGTCTTTCAATCAAGCGATTGTGAATCTTCTCTTTAATCCTTCTTATCTCTTCAGCATCTATAAAGGCTATCTCCTTTTCCTTTGCAGAGACGGAACTGCGCTCTACCTCCCTTCCTATACCTTCCTGGAGGATAACCTCTGCCAGATCCTTTATTGCTCTGCTCACCGGGTTCTCTTCTTCCTCTACTACTATTGGCAGTCCACGATTCACAGAAAGTCCTACACTTCTACCACTACTGGGAATAGTAGCGATTATCTCCGGAGAAAGAGCACTCTTAATCTCTGCAGACCTTACTCCACCCGCACTCTCTGCCCGATTAACTACTATCTTTATCATCTCCGAAGGAAGGTAAAGGGACTCTATTATCTGAATATCCTTGTTTATCTGCTCAATAGAGAGCACATCAGGGGTGGTAATTAAGAGAATTAAGTTTGCTTGCTCAAAGATAGTCATCAATCTCTCGTTAAACCCTTTCTCTGCATCTACTATTATATATGCATACCTCTCCGTAAGAAGGGAAAAGAGTCTTTTTAAAACCTTTGGTTTTATAGAGTCGCTCTGCTTGGGATGAGAAACCGCAGAGAGAAGGGAAAGGTGGAGAGAGTAAGAGGTGAGATAGTTCT
The DNA here is from genome assembly GCA_003645805.1 of Candidatus Omnitrophota bacterium. GTDB lineage: Bacteria > Omnitrophota > 4484-213 > 4484-213 > 4484-213 > B17-G2. Next base: position 980 of record QNCL01000018.1, on the reverse strand, counting down.
CAAGAGTAGATGCATCTAAGCGATGAATAAAAGGACTGATGTCAGCCAGAGTATGAGAAAGGGAGAGATTTAAGACTTTGGCTATATCCAGACCAAAGCGAAAATCAAAATCAAGAAGGGCAACCTTAAACTGCTGTCGGGCTAACTCCACTGCTATATTACTGGCAATAACTGTATTTCCCACCCCTCCTTTACTGCTGAAGATTACTATTACCTTGCTCATCTTTCTATTTCTCTGTTTATCTGTTTAAATCTTTTTCTCTCCTCCTTCTCCCATCTCTTTTCGGAGAGGCTGATATACTTTTGTGCCTCCTGATAGTCAGGGTGAGAAGGGGAAATTTTCTCCAGTTCCTCTATAGCCAGCGCATACTCTCCCTCATAGTAGTATCTCTTTCCTTGCTCCAGCGGACTTATCATCTTCTTCTCCACCTCATTCAACAACCTTTCCATCTCTCTTCTCTTCACTATCTCTTCCTTTGCCGCTATCGGGTAAGCCCTTTTGTAGGTAATGGGAATCTCAAACCATAAACCCTCTCTCTCCACTTCTTCAGGGAAAGGAGAATAAGGACTGGATCTCTTGACCGATTCTATTACTGCCTTGTCAAATAAGGGAAAGCCTGAGGGGCTTTTAACCTCTACCTCTCTCACCTTTCCATTGGAGAGAATGCATATCTTCAGTACTACCTTTGCTTGCTTTATTTGTTTATCAGTCTTTACCTCGGGAAGATAGGCGGTTGCTTGTCTAATTTCTTCTTGCAATTGGGGAATATATTTAGCAAGCGCTTTTCTCTCTCTTCTCTTTCTCCTCTCCTCTTCTCTTGCCTTTCTCTTTCTTTCTTTTAACCTCTTTAGTGCCTCCTTTCGCCTTTTCTTTGCTTCCAATTCCATCTTCTTCTTATACAACCTCAACCACTCTGCTTTCTCTCTCCTCTGTGCTTCTTTTTCCTCTAAACCCTCCTTAACCAATCCCTTTTCTTCCT
>QNCL01000017.1 GCA_003645805.1 Candidatus Omnitrophota bacterium | reverse complement strand
TAGAACTTATCCAGAGCAGGTTGACCCCTCAAGGTCCTATCTACCAAACTCTAACCAGAGAAAGGTTGGGTAAATGAAAAAGAAAATAGCCATTCTTTCTCCCTGTGCCTGGCGGACTCCTCCTCGCACCTATGGCGCTTGGGAAACAGTGGCAAGCAATATTACAGAAGGATTGGTAGAGCGAGGATGGGATGTCACCCTTTTTGCTACCAAGGACTCTATCACCAAAGCAAAGTTGGACGCAGTGGTTGAACGAGGGTATGAGGAGGATAGATCCCTTGATCCGGATGTATGCCGTGCTTTGCATATCTCTAACCTATTTGAGAAAGCAGAGGAGTTTGACCTGATACATAATCACTATGACTACTACCCTCTTACCTATTCTCGGTTAGTATCTACCCCTATGCTTACTACCATTCACGGATTCTCTTCTACTAAGATTCTCGCTGTGTATAGGAAGTATAAGGATGCTTACTATGTCTCTATCAGCGATGCTGATCGTGCTCCCGGGCTCAATTATTTAGCGACTATCTATAATGGAATTCGCCTTTCAGATTTTACCTTCTATGAGCAAGGAGGAGAGGAACTGATATTTTTAGGAAGAATACATCCAGATAAAGGATTGGATTTAGCAATAGAGGTTGCTCGCAGGAGTGGCAGACCACTCTCTATTGCCGGAATTATTCAGGATAAGGAGTATTTTGAGAAAAAGGTAGAGCCCTTTATTGATGGAAGAAACATCAAGTTTATCGGACCTGTAGGTCCGAAAGAGAGGAACGAACTCTTCAAAAATGCCTATGCCCTTTTGCATCTCAATACTATCCCTGAGAGATTTGGTTTGGTGATGGTGGAGGCGATGGCTTGCGGCGTGCCGGTGATTGCAATGAATCTGGGTTCCTGCCAGGAAGTAATTGTGGATGGAGAGACGGGTATATTAGTGCACAACACGGAGGAGGCAATAAAGGCTCTGGAGAGAGTTCCCTCTATCTCTCGTTATCAATGTCGGCAGAGAGTAGAGGAGAAGTTTACTCTTGAACATATGGTTTGCGAGTATGAGAAGGTATATAGGAGGATTTTGGGTATAGAATGAGAAATTCTTTTTATGAAGAGGCGAAAGAGAGGTTTTTGTTAGGAGTGAATTATTGGCCCAGAAGGAAAGCAATGTATTGGTGGAAGAACTTTCAGCAGGAGGAAGTAGAGGAGGATTTTGATAGGATATGCGCGCTTGGATTGAAACTTGTGCGCCTTTTTCTTCTCTGGGAAGACTTCCAACCTTTCAGAGAGAAGGTAGATGGGCAAGCAATAGATAACCTGATAAAGGTGCTCAGGATAGCAGAGAGATTGGGTCTCTCTATCCTTCTCACTCTGTTTGTTGGACATATGAGCGGAGCAAACTGGGTGCCCTTTTGGTTGATAGAGGAGAAGGAGGAGCGATCTCGTTTTCCAGTGATTGTGCAGGGAAAGGAAGGGAGGTTTAAAGTGCGCAACCTCTATGCGGATAAAGAGATTTTAGATGCTTCTGCTTATCTGATTCAAAAGGTAGGAGAAGCAGTGAAGGAGGAGAAGTCCCTTTTTGCTTATGATATTGCAAATGAGATTGACAATCTCCTATTGCCTACTTCTCGCCAGGAAGCAAAGGAATGGGTAAGGTTTATTATCCAGAGAATAAGGGAAGTGGATAGTGCTCATCCGATTACTTTGGGTTTGCATTTGAAGAACATCGAGGAAGAGAGGGGTTTTTGGCCCGAGGATTTAGCAGAGTTCTGTGATTTTCTCTCAATGCACAGTTATTCCATCTATGCCCAATGGGCAAATTCTCCTTTGGATGGAAAGGTGGCTGGATTTACTAATGCCCTGATTATGAGGATGTCAGGAAAGGAGGTGTGGCATACAGAGTTTGGAATATGCACTACTTCAGGGAGTTCTTTTGCAGGAGAAGGATATTATCTGGCAACAGAGGAGCAGGCAAGGGGATATCTTGAGCAGTCTCTGGAAGGATTGTATAGAAGCGGAGCAAAAGCGGCTTTTTTCTGGTGTTATTCTGATTATCACCCCTCTCTTTTTCACCTTCCCCCTTTCAATAAAGCAGTCTATGAGCGCAGTTTTGGTATCTTCCGTGCAGATGCTTCCCTCAAGCCCTATAAGCAGATAATAAAAGCCTATACAAACCTTCCTCTGGTCAGAGTTTATGCGCTCAAGGAGATAGATAACCAAAAGTATTATACCCATCCTTTATCTTCTCTTAAGGAGGAGTATAAAAGATTTAGATGATAAGCAATAAAAAGAAAGCAGAGTGAGGGAATTGAGAAAGCAAGACCTTCTCAAATGGTTAGATTATGTATGCTCAACTGCTCTTGAATCTTCCCGTAGATAAGGTCTTTGACTATGCTGTTCCTGCTTCTTTACAGGAGGAGATAGAGGTAGGTAAAAGGGTATGGGTGGAGTTCAGAGGTAGAAGGACTGTAGGTTATGTAGTGGGATTGAGTGATAAAAGCGACCAGAGAAGGATAAAGGAAATAGAAAGAGTAATAGATGAAAAACCCATAGTGGATTCTTTCTTGTTTTCTTTAAGCAACTGGATTTCTAAATACTACTTTTGCTCCTGGGGAGAGGCATTGGCTATCGGTTTACCTTCGGTTTTGCGAAAAGGGCAGAGGAGGGTGGTAAAGAAAGAAAGAAAGAAGCGGTTGGAGAAGAAAGAAAAAGAGCAAAAAGTTTGTTTATCCCCTCATCAGATCTCTGTCTTCAAGCAAATAAAGGAAGCAATAGAGAGAGATGAAAACCAGGTTTTTCTCCTTTATGCAGAGAGAGAGGAGAGAGAGAAGATCTACTGGCAGTTGATAGACCATCTCCTTGGGCAAGAGAAAGGGGTAATTTCCCTTTTTCCTGAGATTGAGACAGCCGAGAGAGTAGCCCGGAAGTTTATCTCTTGTTTTGGAGAAGCGGTGGCAAGATGGCACTCCCGGCTTTGTGCACGCGAGCAGTTTGAGGAATGGCAACGGATGAGAGAGGGGAAAGCAAAAGTAGTTATAGGCACAAGGTTAGGGGTATTTTCCCCTGTGAGGAATCTATCCTTGATTATTGTAGATGAGGAGGAGAGCAATTCTTATAAAGAAGAGAGTATGCCTCGCTATAATGCGCGCGATCTGGCTATTAAAAGAGGAGAGATAGAAGGGAAGGTGGTGGTATTGGGTTCTGCTGTTCCTTCTGTAGGTTCATACTACAGAGCAAAGAAAAAGGAATATAGACTTTTAGAGATAAGAAGAGGGCAGAGGTGGACAAAGATAAAATTGATAGATAGAAGCAGACAGCCTTTCTCCTTTTCTCCTTTTCTAAAAAGGAAGATAGAGGAATCTCTCAACAGAAAGGAAGGGGTTATTCTTTATAAGCATCTGGGAGGAAAGGGGATATTAAAAGGAGAGGAGTTTTCTAAGATAGGGTTGATAGGGGTAATTTCTACCGAGAGTGTTCTTAACCTTCCCAATTTCCTTTCCAGCGAACGCACCTTTGCTCTCCTTTCCACTCTGATCAAGAGAGCAGAGGAGGAGAAGGCAGAGTTGGTTATCCAAACCTACAATCCTTCCCATTTTAGTATTGTATGTGCCCTTGAGGGGAACTATGAGGAATTCTACAGAAAGGAGATAGCATACAGAAAGGAACTGAATTATCCTCCTTTTCTTCACTTTATCAACATAATCTTTAAAAAAGGGAAGCAGAAGAAGGAGAGAATAGAAAGATTAGCAGAGATCTTAAAGGAAAAGGTAGAGGCGGAGGTTTTAGGACCTGTTCTTTTCTCTGACATTTACTATCTAACCTTGAAGACAAAAGAGGTGCTAAAACTGAATGAAAAACTTAAAGAGATTCTGGGCGGGTTTGGCAGAGGAAAGAAGAGGATAGTAGTAGATGTTGATCCTCTATTTTTCTTCTGAGTAGTAGGTCTACTTCTCTTTGCTTGGAGTGAGCAGGAGAGAAAGGAGTATTGGATGAAGATAGTGTTTTGGGGAAGTGGAGAATTTGCTTTAGTTAGCCTAAAGGTAGTGGCTAATCATCATCAGATTCTTTCGGTGATAACCTCTGCGGATAGAAGAGAGGGCAGAGGATTGAAAATAAAATCAGATATAGTAAAGCAATTCTGCTTGCGGGAAGGATTGAAGGTTTACACCCCTATTAACTTTTCCCCCAGATTCATTTCTATCTTAAAAGGAGAAGGAGCAGAGTTATTTGTGGTAGTGAATTACGGAAGAAGATTGAGCAGAGAGATTTTGGAGATACCGCATATCTATTCCATAAACCTCCATCCTTCTCTTTTGCCTAAATATAGAGGTCCAGCACCTATTAACTGGGTGCTTATCAATGGAGAAAAAAAGACAGGAGTTTCGGTAATAAAGATTAATGAAAGGATAGATGCAGGAGAGATTATCTATCAAAAGGAGGTGGAAATAGGTGAGGAAGAGGATGCGGGGATGTTGAGCAGGCGATTAGCAGAGATAGGAGCAGAGGTGTTATTGAGAGCCATAGAGTTGATTAGAAGAGGAGAGGTCAGATTGAAGGTTCAGCAAGAGAGTATGGCTACCTATTTCCCCAAGTTAAAAAAGAGCGATGGAGAGATAAACTGGAGGAGGCCGGCCAAGCAGATTCATAATCTGATTCGCGGTTTTACCCCTCAACCTGGAGCGTTTACTTTCTATAACGGGAAGAGGATTAAGGTGTTAAAAAGTGCAGTAGAAGAGGGAATAAAAGTCTCTCCTTCAGAGGTTGTCAGGGTGCAAAAGAGAAGAGGGATTTTAGTAGGAACAGGAGAAGGGGGGCTATGGATAGAGGAACTGCAGATGGAAGGACGAAGAAGGATGAAAGCAGGTGAGTTTATTGCAGGCTATAGGATAAAGGAAGGAGAGAGGTTATGCAAATAGGAATAATAGGATTGCCTCAATCTGGAAAGCATACCCTTTTCTCCCTTCTTACAGGAATCTCTATAGAAAAGAAAGGGAGAGTAAAGGGAGAGGCAGAGGTTTATGACCCCCGTTTAGAGAAACTTTCTAATCTTTACCCAGAAAAGAGGAAGGTACCGGCAAAGGTGCATTTTATTCTTTTCCCCGCCTTAAGTCCGGATAACCCCGCAATTACTCAGGAGGTGCTCAAAGGCTTAAGCGAAGTAGCAGTTATATGCTATGTTATTCGCGCCTTTAAAAATGAGAGAGTTTTTCACATTGAAGGGAGCGTGGAGCCTTTAAGAGATATTCGGAGGATAGATGATGAATTACTTTTCTATGACCTCTCTTTTGTAGAACTGCGTTTGGAGAGGTTAGAGAAAGCAATAAAAAGAGAGAAGAAAGCAGAGTATTTGAAAGAAAAGGAGATACTCGGTTATTTTAAGTCTGCTTTAGAGAAGGGGGAGTTTCTTTCTTCCTTAACCCTTAATTCGGAGATGCGCAGGGTTATCAGTGTCTATCCCCTGCTGACATTAAAGAAGCAGATAATTATTCTGAATGTAGATGAACAGGAACTGGGCAATGAGCAATTGTCCGAGAAGATAAACAGAGAGATGGGAAGGGAGGCAGTGCAGATATCGGTGAAGATTGAGCAAGAGTTGTTTCAACTGGAGTCCAAGAGAGAACAGGAGGAGTTTTTGAGCGCTCTGAATATTAAAGAACCAGCCCTTTATAAGATAACCAGAGTAGTGTATCAATTACTGGGGCTAATCTCCTTTTTTACTATTGGGAAGGAGGAGGTGCGGGCTTGGAGTATTGTGCGTGGAACAAGGGCAGTAGAAGCAGCAGGAAAGGTGCATTCAGATATGCAGAGAGGATTTATCCGTGCAGAGGTAATAAAACTCGGAGACCTACTTCGCTTAGGTAGTAAGCAGGCAGTGCAAAGTGCAGGTTTAAGTTCTTTCAAAGGAAGGGATTATATAGTAGAGGATGGTGATATAATAGAGTTCCGCTTTAGTGTGTAAATGAACCCCTAACATTTCCGCCCCTGGGGTGGAAATGCTTTCTATTGGAGTTATACCCCTTGACAAACTTATCTTTGTGTATTATACTTTTTGTGAAAATAGGAACAAATAAAAAGCAAGGGTGAGAAAGGAAAAGGTTTATATTTCTCAGGAGACAGTAAAAAGATTGAGTTTATATCTAAGGAATCTTAGACGCTTGGAGAAGGAGGGAGTTAGAGTTATTTGTTCAGATAGAATTTCCGAACTGCTGGATGTTTCACCTGCCCAGTTTAGAAAAGATCTTTCTTATTTTGGAGAGTTTGGAAAAAGAGGGGTGGGATATGAGATTAGGAGGTTAATAGAGGAATTAGAGGATATCTTAGGGGTCAATAAACAATGGAAGATAGTACTGATAGGAGTAGGAAGATTAGGAAGTGCACTGTTGAGGTTTGAGGGATTTTCTAAATTTAATCTCAAGATAGAACTTGCTTTTGATATTGATAAGAGGAAGATAGGAAAGGTGATAAATGGAGTTAAGATAGAGGATGTGCAGAGGCTAACTGAGCGGGTAAAGGAGGAAGGGGTTAAGGTAGGGCTTATCTCTACTCCTCCGCAGGTTGCTCAGGAGATAGCAGATAGATTGATAGAAGGTGGGATTAAAGGGATTATGAACTTTGCTCCTGTTACTTTAAAGATACCTGAGGATGTATTTATCACTAATGTAGATATGGCTTGTGAACTGGAGCGGGTAATCTTTTTCTTGAACAATGAAGGAAAGGTTAAAACAGATTCTAAACTCCTATCATAATCAAAGAGAGGCTCTTCTTCCTTGTTTGCATCTTATCCAGAAGGAAGAAGGAGGGCTCTCCGAAGAGATTGCTTTGTTTCTGGCTAAGGAGTTGAATTTGCCTCCAGTGGAGGTTTACAGCGTGGCTAGTTTCTACTCTATGTTTACTGTTAAGCAACAGAAGGCAAAGTATATAATAAGGGTATGCGTCTCCTTACCCTGCTATCTTAAAGGTTCAGATAAAATTCTGGAGGTATTGCACAAAGAATTAGGGATTAACTCGGGAGAAGTATCCGCAGACAAGAAGTTCTTTATAGAGGAGGTTTCCTGTTTAGGAGCGTGTGGCAAGGCGCCGGTAATGCTTATCAATGAAACCCTTTATGACAACCTTACACCTGAGAAGGTGAGGGAGATAATTAGCCAACTAAAAGATGAAAATAGTACTGAGGAATATTCACAAACAGGGCTATAAGGGAGATATAGAAAGCTACCTTAAGGAGCAAGGGTATACCGCCTTAAAGAAGGCTTTGACTCTATCTCCCAGCCAGATAATTGAGGAGGTTAAGAAAGCAAGGCTTTTGGGGCGGGGAGGAGCAGGTTTTCCTTGTGGAGTAAAATGGGAGTTTGTGTATAGAGAGAAGGAGTTTCCAAAGTATGTGGTTTGCAATGCTGATGAGGGTGAACCGGGAACCTTTAAGGACAGGCTTATTTTAGAGAATGACCCTCATCTGCTTATAGAGGCAATGATCATCTGTGGATTTGCTATCGGAGCAGAGGAAGGGTTTATCTATCTGCGTGGAGAGTATTTTAAGGCATATCAAATTCTGGAAAGGGCTTTGGAAGAGGCAAGGAGTAAAGGGTTTTTGGGAGAACACATCCTTAATAGCAATTTCTCCTTTCATATTCGGCTTTATCGAGGAGCGGGAGCATATATATGCGGAGAAGAAACCGCACTTCTGGATTCTCTGGAAGGGAAGAAAGGACAATCGCGAGTTAAACCGCCTTTTCCTACTTTTGTGGGCTTCAAGAACAAACCCACAGTTTTGAATAATGTAGAGACATTTGCTAACATTACTCAAATTCTTCTGAATGGAGGAGAGTGGTTTGCTCAAATTGGTTCTTCTCATTCTCCAGGCACAAAGTTATATTGTCTCTCCGGAGATGTAAAAAAGCCAGGGGTGTATGAACTACCCACCAACATTAGTTTAAATCAACTGATAGAGGAGTTTGGAGGAGGAGTGGAAGGAGAGTTAAAAGCGGTTTTGCCGGGGGGAGTATCCAGCAGTCTCCTGACTCCGGACAAATTAGATGTAATTATGGATTATTTCCATTTGCAAGAGGTAGGAAGTATGTTAGGTTCAGGAGCAGTAATTGTGATAAACAAAGATCGGTGTATGGTAGATTTAGCGAAAAGATGTGCAGAGTTCTTTGATTATGAGTCCTGTGGAAAATGTGTTCCCTGTCGTGAGGGAACAAAGAGAGCGAGGGAGATATTGGTAAATATTACCCGAGGAAAAGGAGAACTTAAGGACTTAGAACTTCTAAAGGAGTTGGCAGAGGTGATGTTTGATACCTCGCGTTGCGGATTGGGACAATCAGCCCTTAACCCTGTGCGTTCCTCAATAGAGAAATTCTCTCAGGAGTTTGAGGAGCATATCTTAAAGAAGAGATGTCCTTTAGGTATTTGTTCTCTTTGTTAGTTGTCCGACCGTTTTTAATCTCAGGTTTAAGATTATAAAAATGAAGGATTTTGTTAGTCTCACAATAAATGGACAGAAGGTAAAGGTCTTAAAGGGGACTACTTTATTTGAAGCAGCCAAGCAGGTAAACATTAATATTCCCCACCTTTGTTTTCACGAGGGCCTTTCTCTCTATGGTGCCTGCCGAATTTGTGTGGTAGAGATAGAAGGGAGAGCGCGCTTAGAACCTTCTTGCACCACTTTAGCAGAAGAGGGGATGGTGGTAAGGACAAATACCTGGCGGGTGAGAAGAGCGCGTCGGATGATAGTAGAACTTCTTTTAGCCAACCATCCCGAGGATTGTTTTACTTGTGAGAGGAATCAAAGTTGTGAGTTAAGAGAACTTGCTTACGATTTAGGAGTAAGAGAGTTGCGCTTTAAAAAGGGAAGAAAGTATCATTATCCCTTAGATCTCTCCTCTCCCGCAGTAATAAGGGATCCGAACAAGTGTATTCAATGCAGTAGATGTATAAGGGTATGCTTAGAGATTCAGGGCGTAGGAGCAATTGATTTTGTAAACAGAGGAGGGAGAACACAGGTTTTAACCTTCTTTAACAAAGGATTGAATAATGTAGAATGCAGCAATTGTGGACAGTGTATCCTTGCCTGTCCCACTGGGGCTTTGCGCGAGAAGAGGGAAGTAGATGAGGTGTGGAAGGCAATTTCCGATCCTAAGAAATTTACTATTGTCCAGACTGCTCCTGCGGTAAGAGCGGCAATTGGAGAAGAGTTTGGTTTGCCTCCAGGAACTTTGGTAACAGGCAAGATGGTTTCTGCCTTAAGAAGATTGGGTTTTGATAGAGTGTTTGATACCCAATTTAGTGCCGACCTGACCATTGTAGAGGAAGCGCACGAGTTGATAGAGAGGATAGAAGGCAAAGGCATCCTTCCTATGATTACCTCCTGCTCTCCTGGATGGATAAAGTATATTGAGCACTTCTTTCCCCAATGTTTAGAGCACCTTTCTACCTGCAAATCCCCTCAACAGATGTTTGGAGCATTAGCCAAGACTTACTATGCTCAAAAGATAGATATACCCCCAGAGGATATGTATGTAGTCTCTATTATGCCTTGCACAGCAAAGAAGTTTGAAGCCAGGCGCGAGGAGATGAAAGCCTCAGGATTCAGGGATGTGGATGCAGTGCTTACCACCCGGGAGGCAGCACGAATGATTAAGGAAGCAGGGATAGATTTTGTAAATTTAGAGGATGAGGATTTTGATGAACCGTTAGGTATTTCCACAGGAGCAGGAGTAATCTTTGGAGCCACAGGAGGGGTGATGGAAGCCGCTCTCCGTACCGCATATGAACTCTTGACCAAGAAGGAGTTGAAGGAGATAGAGTTTAAGCAGGTGCGCGGAATGCAAGGAATAAAGAAAGCAGAGGTATTAATCAATGGACTGAAGTTAAAGGTGGCAGTGGCACATGGTCTATCCAATGCTCGCATTTTGCTGGAGGAGGTAAAAGAGGGAAGATCTCCTTATCATTTTATTGAGATAATGGCTTGCCCTGGAGGGTGTTTAGGAGGAGGAGGACAGCCCCTGCCTACCAATCTGAAGGTTAGAGAGGCGCGTGCCAATGCTTTATATCGAGAAGATAGAAACAAAGGTATTCGCAAATCCCACCAGAATCCCGCTCTTATTATGCTCTATAAGGAGTTCTTAGGCAAACCCTTAAGCGATAAAGCCCACCACCTTTTACACACCAGTTATGTAAGCAGAGGTTTAGGGAACTAACCTCTAATTAAGGATGGTGTTAACAGATCAAAGCAAGATTCAGGTTAATAGACTTAATAAAGAGGATTTTATAGATGAAGGAAAAATAGAGGAACTTCTTGAGGCAAATAAGCATCCCGAGAAAAAAAGGATAAGGGAGATAATCCAAAAATCGCTTAGTATCCAGAGATTAGAGCCTGATGAACTGGCTGCTCTAATCAACATAGAGGATAAAGAGGTATGGGAGGAGGTATTTCAGTCCGCCGGAGAGGTAAAGAGACGGGTTTATGACAAACGGATCGTTACCTTTGCCCCTTTGTATCTGAGCAATTTCTGTGTCAATAGTTGTGTTTATTGCGCATTCAGAAGAGAGAATAAGAGAGTAAAGAGAAGAAGGCTAAGTTTGGAGGAGGTAAGAAAGGAAACAGAGGCGCTCGTTTCTTTAGGGCATAAACGGCTTATTGTAGTCTATGGAGAGCATCCTCTTTCCAATATAGATTATATTACTCAGAGCATCAAGGTAGTTTATCAAACAAAAAAGGGTAAGGGAGAGATAAGAAGGGTGAATGTAAACTGTGCTCCTCTTTCCATAGAGGAATTGAGGATGTTAAAGGAGGTGGGGATTGGCACATATCAGGTATTTCAAGAGACCTATTCTCATAAAACCTATCAGGAGGTTCACCCGGCAGGAAGAAAGGCAGATTATAGATGGAGGTTGTATAGCCTGCATCGCGCCTTTGAAGCGGGAATAGATGATGTAGGCATAGGAGTTTTGTTTGGGCTTTATGATTGGAGATTTGAATTGATGGGTTTGTTGTATCATACTATAGATTTAGAGAAACATTTTGGAGTGGGGCCACATACTATCTCCTTTCCTCGTTTAGAGCCTGCGGAAAACACTCCTTTTGTGCAGAATGCAAGGTACAGAGTTTCGGATGAAGATTTTAAGAAGATCATCGCCCTTATCCGTCTTTCTGTTCCCTACACGGGAATGATTCTTACAGCCCGTGAGCCCGCCTATATCAGAAGACAGGTTCTCCCTTTAGGGATAACCCAAACAGATGCTTCTACCAGAATTGGTATTGGTGCATATAGCGAGGATTACAGGAAACAGGAGGCGGAGAGACAACAGTTTCTTTTAGGAGATACGCGTTCATTGGATGAACTGGTAAGAGAACTTGCTCAAAAAGGGTATATAGTCTCCTTTTGCACTGCAGGCTACAGATGTGGAAGGACAGGTAGGTATATTATGGATTTATTACAGCAGGGAAAAGAGAGGTGGTTTTGCAAGATGAATGCAGTTTTGACTTTTCGGGAGTGGTTGGATGACTTTGCCAGCAGTGAGACCAAAGCACAGGGAGAAGAACTAATAAGGAAAGAACTGAAAGAACTGAAAGAACAACTTCCTCATTTTTTCTCTCAATTTATGAACTATTATAAGAGAATTAAGGACGGAGAGAGGGATCTGTATTTTTAAGAAAAGGGAGAGAAGAAGGGAGGTGCGAGATGAAAGAATGTAAGGTTGAAGAGAATAAACTTCGATGTAATTGTACCTATGAGCCTTGTGCAAGGAAAGGGATTTGTTGTGAATGTATAAGATACCATCGAGCCAAAGGTGAGATGCCCGCTTGCTTTTTTCCTCCCGATATAGAGAGGAGTTATGATCGTTCAATAAGGAGATTTATTGAAGTGTATAAAGATAAAGTTTAGGCAAGATGGAGAGGAAGAGGATTATTCAGGAGTTAAGCACTCCTGCAGGAGAAGAACTTTTTCAGGAGGCAGAGGAGGTATGTAAAAGATACATAGGGGAACAGGTCTATATTCGAGGAATAATAGAATTCTCCAATTATTGCTTCAGGGATTGTCTTTACTGTGGGTTAAGAAGGAGTAATAAGAGGATAAAGAGATATAGAATGAGGGAAGAAGAGATTGTCTCTTTAGCCGAGAAGATTATTCTCTGCGGGATAAAGACTGTGGTTCTGCAATCTGGAGACGATATGGGATTTAGTGCAGAGACGCTTTCTCGGATTATAAGCAAGATAAAAAAAAGACATCCAGAGGTAGCCATAACCCTATGTGTGGGAGAAAGGGATTTTGAGGATTATAAAGCCTTTAAGGATGCAGGAGCAGACAGGTATCTCCTAAAGCAAGAAACAAGTAATCCTTCGCTTTATGCAAGGCTTCATCCTGGCCAGAGTTTGAAGAAGAGATTGGAGATTTTGGAGTATTTAAAGAGAATAGGGTATCAGATAGGAGCAGGGAATATCGTAGGTTTGCCCGGACAGAGGATAGAGGATTTAGCCGATGATCTCCTCCTTCTTCAGGCTCTGGAGGTGGATATGGCAGGGATTGGTCCGTTTATTCCCCAGCAGGATACCCCTCTGGCTAACTTTGCTCCTCCAGGTTTAGACCTAACTTTGAGGGTTTTAGCCTTAGCCAGAATTATTACAAAAAATGCCCATCTTCCTGCCACTACTGCTTTGGCTACCCTTGACCCTCAAAGAGGACAGATATTAGGTTTACGGATAGGGGCTAATGTACTTATGCCCGATTTTACTCCGGAGGGTTATCGGGAGAGATATACAATCTATGACAATAAACGGAGAGTGGATTTAGAAGAGGCGAAGAAGGTGGTGCGGAAAGCAAGAAAGAAATTTTCTACTGATAGAGGAGATTCCTTAAAAAACCGCTCTTCTTTTCAGAAAACAGGGAGAGAAGAGATCTCATCTCAGAGTGTTTTTGAGAGGAGGAGATATGCGTGCGCAGATTGAGAAGATTTTAGAGGAGGAGGTAAACCCTTTACTTGCTTTGCATGGAGGGAGTATAGAGTTGGTAGAGATAGATGAAGAGGGAGTGGTTAAGGTGAGATTAAAAGGAGGATGCTCAACTTGCCCTTCTGCCCAGATGACCCTGACAAATCTGGTAGAGAATGCAATCAAAAAGAGACTTCCGGAGATTAGTAAAGTGGAAGCGGTATAATGGAAACCCTGCTTAGTTCTCTCGCCGAGTTTATTCAACAAGGCTCCCCTGTCTCTTATCTTATCTGTTTTTTTGCCGGTGTGTTAGTAAGTTTCACTCCTTGTGTCTATCCTCTGATACCGATTAATATAGGAGCAATCACTCTTCAGTCTCAGAACTCCCGAGTTAAGGCTTTCTGGTTGAGTTTATTCTTTGTTCTGGGAACAGCAATCACTTACTCTCTTCTCGGTCTAATCTCTGCTTTAGGAGGAAGGGTTTTTGGGAAAGTGCAAAGCCATCCTTTCAGTTTCCTGGTGGTAGGATTTCTTTGCTTGCTCCTTTCTCTTTCTATGTTAGGTTTGTTCAACTTTCCTCTCCTTTCTCCATTTGCTTTCTCTACACCTGATAAGCAGAGAAGGAGGTTTACTCCTAATCTCCTTCTTACTCTATGTCTGGGAATGATAGCCGGGCTCATTATTGGGCCCTGCACCACCCCTGTCTTAGGAATATTGCTTTTATATGTATCCACACAGAGAAATCTTCTCTTGGGCAGTTCTCTTCTATTTACCTTTGCTTTAGGAATGGGAACGCTATTGATCTTGAGCGGAACATTCTCTTATCTATTTAATAGATTGCCCCGCACAGGTAAATGGAATCTGTGGGTAAAGAAAGGGCTGGGATGGATTCTTCTTATTTATACAGAACTGCTTTTTGTTTATGCGGGGAGGTTGATGCAATGAAAGATCTGTCTTCTCTAAGCAGAAGATATAGAAGAAAAACGAGGATAGTATCGCTTTTTCTCCTTTTTCTTCTTTTCTTCTCTTCTTCAGGGGAAGGATGGTTAGGTTGGTTTGAGGACGAGCAAGTATGCGGACACATAAAGGATATAAAGTTAGAGAATTTGACAGGGCAGGAGGTTTTTCTCAGGAGTTATATCGGCAACTCTCCTCTGCTTCTGGTATTCTGGGATACCTTTTGTCCCTATTGCCTGGAGGCAATAAGAAGGTTAGCCTACCTTTCCTCTTCAAAAGAAATAACTACCAAGATTGTGCTTATCAACATCAGTGGGCGAAAGGAACGCGCAAGAAGATTTTTGAAGCATTTCAAGAATGCCCCTTTTATTATCCTCTTTGATAAACAAGGAAGGTTGACAATGGATTGCAAGGTGATAGGCATCCCTACATTTGTTTTTCTAAACAAGGAAGGAGAGATAAAGTTTATAGGAAATTTC
>QNCL01000016.1 GCA_003645805.1 Candidatus Omnitrophota bacterium | reverse complement strand
GGCGAAAGCAGGAGTGAATGTAGTGCGCTTTTATCAGCCAGGTAAGGATCTTGAGCAAACAAAGAGATTGATCCATCTTCTGTATAAGAGATATAAAATCTGCAGTGCTGTAGGGCATCATCTCGGGTTCTGGGAAAGATATCTGGACTATACCGACTCTCGCTTTCAGAAGAAGATAGAAAAGGAGGTTTTGGGGATGGTAGAGGCTTTGAAAGACGAGCCGGGAGTTTGCCTTTGGATCTTGGGGAACGAGAATAATCGCTGTTTTGATAATGAAATCAGAGTATGGAATCCCAAAGGCTTAAAGGCTGAACATAATAAATACAAACTCGCTGAGAAGAAAGCAGAGGTCTATTACAGGTTTGTTAACCAGTTAGCCAAAAAGATTCATCAAATTGACCAACGGCCAGTAGCCTTAGGGAATGCAGATTTGAGTTTTTTAGATGTAGGCAAAGATCTTATCCCTGAGGTTGACTTTTTGGCTATCACTGTTTATCGAGGCAATTCCTTTGGAAACCTCTTCGAGCAGATAAAAAAGATGGGGAAGCCTTTTTTCTTCTCAGAGTTTGGATGTGATGCCTATAATGCCTTCCTTAATAAAGAGGATGAGGAGAATCAGGCTCTGTTTTTAAGCAGTCAATGGAAGGAGATAGAGAAGAATCTTGACCCTGCAGGGTGTTGGGGAGGCTTTGTATTTGAGTGGACAGATGAATGGTGGAAACACAATGAGTGGGATAGAAATGGCTATGCAGTGCACAATACAGAAGGTAGTTGGGCAAATGGAAGTTATTACTTTGATGCCTCGGGAGGAAAAAATATGAATGAGGAATGGTGGGGAATTGTTGCTCTTGAGAAGAGAGAAGTAGGGTTGGATAAACGCATTCCCCGCAAGGCATACTATGAATTGCAAAGATTATGGAGGTGAGATTAAAGGGTGAGAAAGTCTTGGGTTTGGATAATATTTATCATTATTCTTTCCTTTTTCTTTAAAGGAGTTGCTTATGCCTTTTTAGAGAAGGGATGGGAAGGAGGAGTTGTAGATTACTACTGTGAAGAGGGGATAAAGTTTTATGAGCAAACAGAGTATGGCAAGGCGAAGGAAGCATTTAAGAAAGCCTTGTTGATTGATGAGGATTGTGAGATTGCCCGAAGATATTTAGTCAAAATAGAGAAGATAGAGAGGCAGATGGAGGAGAGAGAGAAAAAAAGGAAAGTGCGCAGAGAGAAAAAGAGGAAGGTTGAGCAGAGAAAGGGAGAAGAGAAGATAGAGAAGCAGATAGAGCAAACAGAATCTCTACTTTCTCCTTTTCCAGGCAAAGAAAAGGAGAGTATCTACGAGTTTACTCAACCTGCTCACTATTTTCAGGTGGAGGACATCTCAAGGAAGCAAAAGGAGGCTGTGGATTTACTGAACAAAGCCATTTAT
The DNA here is from genome assembly GCA_003645805.1 of Candidatus Omnitrophota bacterium. GTDB lineage: Bacteria > Omnitrophota > 4484-213 > 4484-213 > 4484-213 > B17-G2. The sequence goes on along the minus strand of QNCL01000016.1, from coordinate 13,243 downwards.
CCCGTGAGGATAAGCGGAGAGTATCGCATAGGTTTAGGAGTTTATAGTGATGGAGAGGTGGAATGGAAGAAGGCAGATGCTGACTGGCAGGAGAACAATTGGCGATATCTGTATGGAGATTTGCGGTTTAACACCTTTGACCCGGTAATCTATAATCGTCTGAAGGTGAATGTAGATGCTGCCCTCTCTGAAAACTGGAGTTTCGGAATGGAGATAGTCAATGACCCTTGGTCATTTATTGGAAGGACTCCGGAGTTCAGGATATATAACGCTGATAAAAGTGATTATGCAGACATTCAATTGAAATACTGGGGTAATTTAGAAACCACTATCCCGCAGACAGTAAGAACGCATAAAGGAAATGTAATCGATATTCCCGAGATTAAAGTGGAGGGAGGGAAGATAGTTCCTACATCTTTATCCGCCAGTTGGTCTGATGAGCTGGGAAAGGGATGGACAGATTCATTCGGCACAATCTCAGATTATGAGTTTTCTTCTGAATACAGACCTGTGCGTAGTCTCTGGGTAGAGTATAAGGGTGATGCCTGGAAGATGAAGGTTTTTCCTTTTGGCGGGCAAGAAGAAGCACTCAGTTCGGATGATCCCTTAGGGCTTTCCAATCACCATATATACTGGGAACCAAGCCCTTGGTTAGACTACTGGGAACAGGGGCAGGAGTATACCGCTACAGGCTGGGAGAGCGGAGAGTGGAAGAAGGATTGGTATACTGAGGATAGTGAACATCAATGGTTAAGGAGATTGCGAGGAGTAAGTCTTGCTTTTGGAGACCCGGAATACGGAGATTTCAGTTTGGAGAGTACTATTGCTACCCCTTTGGATGTTTGGGAGGATTACTCAGAGTTAAACGCTCTTCCAATGGCTTTAAGGGCAAGATATCGGCTCTCAGAGGAGTGGCAGATAGGTACTACCCAGACAGGAAGGGTTGGCTATGTAGAGGGAAGCAGAGATGCATATGCTTGGGCAGGAGGTCTGGATATTCAATATAGCCCATATTCCTTTGAGAATACTGTGCTTAGTGCAGAGATTGCCCGAAGCAAGAGGAAAGAAAATATTCTCAGTAGTGTCCATGAGCAAGAAAAAGAGGATGATGCTTATAAACTAAAACTTACTACCAAGATTCCTACCCTCTTTCCCGCCTACTATTATGAGGATATTCCCTTAGATATTGATTTTTCCTATACCCGCTTGGGAGAGGATTTCTATGCTCCTTTGGCCAGTTATACCTATACCCGTGATGACCAGGCGTGGGGCAGGTATCTCTCTTTCTTCCCTCGCTCTCCCCAAGATGAAGCGGTGCGTTTAGGAGATAGTGTGGATATTGACCGGGAGGTATATGGGCTTACTTTAAGGTCCAGGTTCTTTGAGGGAAGGATAAGACCTTTGTTCAACTACCGCAATGCTCATCGTGTATCCGATGATGAGTTTATTGAGGCTATTTATCGTTCGGAGATAGAGTATGATATCCTGGACAATCTGCAATCAAAGATTGTTTATATCTATGAGGACAAACCCGAGGATTCCGAAGGAAGAGATCTCTCTGTAGACCGAACCGCTTTTGGTCTAAGATATGAATGGACAGATTGGTTGACTACCGAGGCTATCTATACCTATACCAATGAATATCCGAGTTTTCCCGATGATTTATATAGTTGGGTATCTGCTAATCCTGAACCTCCTTATCCCCATTATAATATCTACAAAGCAAGGGTTATCTACCAGCCTTTTTCCCAGATTACCTTAACCTTTGACCATACCACCAACGAATTTAAGTTTGCCAATCGCATAGCAGATGATTACTACTATGATGAACTAACCTACGATGGTCTGGAGATAGAATACAAACCCAACTCTAAGTTGAGCACTCGTTTTGTTTATCGCTACTCATATGTCGCCAATCTTAATCAGTATATTGATAACGGAGAAGAAGAGGTGGAGGGTCATCACAATCTCTATGCAGAGATAATCTATCACATAGACCCTGATGCTACCCTGAGCCTGCAGTATGGAGATTTGGGGGTATATTCGGAACCAGAATATATTCCCTATTCCCACGCTGTCTTGGATACCCAGCACTTGGTGAGGATATTTTATACTCAGAAGTTCTAAGCCAGCCATCAACTCATAAAGGAGGTGAAGGTGAGCAAGAGAATTCGGGTGGAGGGGTTAAGTGAGCAGGAAAAGAGAACTTTGCTTATTTTGGAAACGATAAGAAGAAAAGGAGGAATGAGTCTGGCAGGGATTGCCAAACATACGGGTTTGAATCTTCCCACCGTTTCCAATTATCTGCAGAATCTGCTCAAGAAAAAGATAATATTGGAAAAGGGAGAAGTGTTTACTGGGGGGCGCCCGGCAACCTTACTCCAACTCAATCCTCAAAGGGCTTATATTCTGGGAATAGGGGTTAATCTTAAGAGTGTGGTAGCGGTAGTAATAGATTTTAAAGGAAGGGTGCTTCAGCAAGGAAAGGAGGAGATAAAGGAGGTAGATATCCGCAAGATTCTTATCTCAGCCTTCAGGTTAGCGAAGGAGTTAATAAAGAAAGCCAAGATAAAGCAGAAGGATATTAGCGGGGTAGGAATAGGGATAGGTGGGATTGTAGACTACGAAAATGGGCTTATTCACTGGCCTTCGCGCATCGGACCTGCCTATCTTTCTGTCTATCTCTCTTTAGAGGAATTGATAAAAAATGAGTTCAATCCTTCTACTATTGTAGTGGAAAATGATGCTACTGCTGCCGCCTTTGCAGAATGGTGGTTATACTTTCCCGCAGTGAAGAACGCAATCTATATTTACTCCGGGGTAGGATGTGGTATAATTGCCAATGGCGAGCTCTATCGAGGGGCTACCGGAAGTGCAGGAGAGTTGAGTATCTATAATCCCGAAAAGAATTCTCTTCTTTCTACCCAACCGACAGTAGAGGATAATCCTTTCTACCGCTGGAACTTAGACTTCGGGATTATAGAAAGAGCAAAGGAGGCACTTAAAAAAGGCAAGAGGTCGCAGATTCTTAAGTTGGCAAAGAAAAAGATAGAGAATGTCAATCTGAGGATAATTATTCAGGCTGCCGAGGAGAACGATGCTCTGGCAAAGGAGTTGATAAGGAGGACAGGAAGGAGTTTAGGGGTTCGTCTTGCTTATCTTATTAATCTCTTAGACCCGGAGTTAGTGATTATTGGTGGAGGGATAGAGAAAGCAGGAGAGTTTCTTCTTTCTTCTATCAAAGAGACAGTGCGTAAGTGGTCATTCAATCATTCTCTGAAGAAGGTAAAAATTGTTCCCGCACATTTAGGAGAAGAGGTAATAGCAATAGGGGCATCTAATCTTGCCCTTCGTCAGATGTTTATCTCTGCATAGCCTTCTTTTGCAGAGGAAAATTAGAGGAGGTGAGAGATGAAAGATTATAAGATTTTACCTGTCGCTATATTGATATTGAAGGTCTTTGCTTGGATTTCAGCAATAGTAGGAGTTTTAGGAGGAATTGTCGGGATCTGGATGATTCCCAGACAAGGAGTGCAAGATTTGGGAATATTTGCTGGCTTTGTTCTTTATGGAGGGTTGAGTTTTGTCTACTTCTACACAATCAGCGAGATAATCCAACTCCTGATAAACTTGGAGAGAAATACGCGCAAGGAGTAAGAACAATTCGGAGAGACTTTTTCTAAAAGGTTCTGCTAAAGATTGCTTGTGAAGCAATGCCCGAAATTAAAAAGATAGGTATTTTGTTTTTTCTTCTATTTTTTTTTCTGATAGATATAAGACTCTCGCACTCCCAAGAGGAACGAGAGGAGAAAGAGGTTATTCAGAGAATAAAGATAGAAGGAAACAGGAAAATATCAGATACTTTTATCCTTTCCCATATCAACTCTAAAGCAGGAGGAGAATTTTCTCTACCTCTTCTAAATAAAGATATCAAACAACTCTATAAAACTGGTTATTTTGAAGATGTGAGGATAAAGTCCTTTGTGAAGGAAAAGGGAGTGGAGATAGTAATTGAAGTGAAAGAAAAACCTGTGCTTACTCAGATACTAATAGAAGGAAACAGGGTATTTAGCAAGAGATATCTTGACAGCCTCCTTAGGAAGGAGGATCTTATCAACAAGCCCATAGATAAGGCTAAGTTAAAGAAGGTAGTCAAGGAAATAGAGGAGGTTTATAAGCAGAGAGGGTATTATCTTTGCACTATAAAGCAAAAGGTAGAGGTTGAGAAAGAGAGGAATGAGGCGATTGTTCATCTTCTGATCGATGAAGGTAGAAGGATGTATGTTAGAGACATCTGTATAGAGGGGAACAAGGAGTTCTCAGATAGGAGAATATTGAAACTTTTAAGGACAAGAAAGAAATGGTTGTTTAACTCTGGAATACTTAAAGAAGATGTGCTAAGGAAGGATATCCAGCGTTTAGAAGAACTCTACCGGGAAGCAGGGTATGCAGATGTTCAGATAACCCCTATTGTTTCCTATAATAGGAAAGGAGAAGTGTTTGTCACCCTCAAGATCAAAGAAGGAAATAGGTATAAGGTAGGTAGAGTCCTGCTTGAGGGAAATAAGGCTTTAAGCAAAGAAGAGATAGGTAAAGAGTTAAAACTTCTTCCAGGAGATATATTTACAGAGAAAAAACTCGAAAGAGATGTGTGGCGGGTTGGTAAACTCTATTTTGATAAAGGCTATCTATCTTCTTCTATCTCTCCACAAACTCTCCTAAACAGAGAAACGAGCAAGATAGATATCCTCTATCAGATAAAGGAAGGAGAACCTTTTTATGTTAATCGCATCGATATTAAAGGGAATGTGATCAGCAAGGATGTGGTAATTAGAAGAGAGATTAACCTCTTTCCCGGAGAGAGGTTTGATGGGAAAAAGTTAGAGGAAAGTTTGAGGAACTTAAAGAACCTTGGGTATTTTGAGGAGGTAGATTATGAGATTAAAGATAGCGAATTACCGGACAGGAAGGATTTGGTTATTAAAGTGAAGGAAGCTAAGACAGGAGAGTTTAGTTTTGGAGGAGGATATAGTTCTGTGGATAAAGGAATTGGGTTTATAGAGATAGCCCAGAGCAATTTTGATATCAATAATTTTCCTACTTTCAGTGGAGGTGGGCAGGATTTAAGAGTAAAAGCAGAGTTTGGCAGAACAAGAAGTGATTATTTATTGAGTTTTACCGAACCCTGGTTTGGAGGGAAGCCTCTCTCTGTAGGCTTTGATTTGTATAATCGTGCCTGGGAAAGGGAGGATTATGATGAAGGGAGAAAAGGAGGAGATATCCGAATTAGCAAGGCGTTTAATAAGATATGGCGCTGGAGTTTTCTCTATTGTTTGGAGGAGGTAGAAATCAGCAGTATCAGCGGAGATAGTCTGAAGATAGAGGATATTACCAGGGAAGAAGGGAGAAACATTCTGAGTTCCTTAACCTTTCAGGTTATCCGTGATACACGAGATAGCAAGATAGACCCTCATAAGGGAAATGTATTGAGCAACTCACTGGAGTTTGCTGGGTTGGGCGGAGATAAAAAGTTCAACAAGTATGTGGCTGAGATGAGCCAGTTCTTTTCTCCTCCCAGGGAGAGTAAATTTTCAGATCTGGTTTTAGAAGTGCGAATGATGACAGGTCTGGCGAGCGATAGAGAGGATGCGGGTGTTCCTATTTATGAGCGTTTTTATGCAGGAGGTGGAGGGACTATTCGCGGATATAAATACCGGAAGGTTGGTCCGCGTCTTTATGGAAAACCGATAGGAGGAGAGTCGATATTGCTGGCGAGTGTCGAACTTAGATTTCCTTTGGTGAAGGATGTGATAAAAGCGGCTATCTTCTATGATATGGGAAATGTTTGGGAGAAAACAAGAGATATTGATCTTTGCGATCTAAAGAAGGGAGCAGGGGTGGGAGTGCGCATCAGTACTCCCATCGGTCCTATAAAACTTGATTATGGTTATGGTTTTGATCCCGAACCGGGAGAAAAAAGGGAAGGACATTTCTACTTTAGTATGAGCAGAGATTTTTAGAGACTTTGCTGGTCAGTTTAGAATGAACTTGCCAGCAGAAAGAGGAGGAGAAATGAAAAGAATAGGAGCAGGAGTAGGTATTCTTTTGCTGGTATGCTCATTAGGTTTCTGCGCAGAGGTTAAGATTGGTTATGTAGATGTAGAGAAGGTATTCAACAGTTATAAGAAGACAGAAGACTTGAACAATAAACTTCGCACAGACCAGAGGAAGACTCAGGAGAAGATACAGAAAATGATGAAGGAGATAGAGGATTTGCAAAAGGAGATGAAGATTCTTTCTCCGGAAAGCAAGAAGAAAAAGGAGAAGGTACTTTCCAAGAAGAGAGGAGAACTGCGCACATTTGCCAAGCACTCCCACACAGAACTTCTTAAAGAGAGGGAGAGGATGATGAGCGAGATCCTTCAGGATATTGATAAGGTTATCCAAGAGGAGGCAAAGAGAGGAAACTATGATATAATATTGGACAAGCGGGTTTTGCTCTATGGAAATGAAAGTTTGGATATCACGAATAAGATTATCAAAGCACTGGAGAAATAAAATATCCTGCCTTTTGTGGAAGAGTAGAAGGTTGTGGCAAGAGGAAAAGCGATGAAAAAGAGTTTACTGGAGTTGGCAAAGTTGATAGGAGGGAAGATAGAAGGGGAGGATGTGCTTATTTATGGAGTTGCAGGGATAGAGGACGCTCAAGAGGGAGAGATTAGTTTTGTAGAAGAGAAGAGATATCTTCCTCTTCTGGAAAAGACAATGGCTTCTGCGGTAGTGGTTGCTATGCGGGATAGAGAGGAGGTGGAAAAAAGGAAGAGAAAAGGGCTTTCTTTGCTTTATACCGAGAATCCCTCTTTTGCTTTCTCCAAGATTGTTCCTCTCTTCGCTCCGCCCGTTCGCAAGCCCAAAGGTATTCATCCTTCAGCGATAATAGCAGAGGATGTAATTTTAGAGGAGGATGTAGCCATTCAAGCCTATGTGGTTATTGAAAATAAAGTGAGGATAGGTAGAGGGACAGTGATCTATTCTGGAGTGTATATTGGGGAAGGAACTTCTATTGGAGAGGAATGCATAATCTATGCTAATGTCTCTATTCGTGAAAGGACGCAGATCGGCAATCGAGTTATTATCCATAACGGAACAGTGATAGGAAGTGATGGTTTTGGTTACTCTACCGTAGGGGGAGTGCATCATAAGATACCGCAAATAGGATGGGTAGAGATTGGTGATGATGTGGAGATAGGAGCAAATGTTACCATTGACCGTGCAAGGTTTAGTAAGACCTGTATTGGAAAAGGAACAAAGATTGACAATCTCGTGCAAATAGGGCATAATGTAAATATAGAAGAGAATGCTATCATTGTCTCTCAGGTAGGGATATCCGGGAGTGTAAAGATAGGAAAGAATGTTATTCTTGCCGGGCAAGTAGGGGTAGCCGGACATCTAAGCATTGGAGATAATGTGGTGGTAGCGGCTAAATCAGGAGTGACAAAGTCCATTCCTGCCAATACTTCTGTTTCCGGTTTTCCTGCCAAACCTCATCAGGAGGAAAAGAGGGTAAAAGCCTGCATTCAGCGTCTGCCCGCACTTTTTAGAAGAGTAAAGAAATTAGAAGAGCGAGTAGGAGAGTGAGAGAGGTATTATGAAAAGGGAGTTTCAGCGGACTATCAAAAAAGAAGTGCAACTGGAAGGAATAGGTTTGCATACTGCAGAGAGAGTAAGGTTGAAATTTAAACCTTCTCTGCCCAATACAGGGATAAACTTTGTGCGCACAGACCTTGCGGAGAAACCTATAATCAAGGCAGATGTGAGGAATTTAATAGAGCATTCGCGCCGGTGTACCTCTGTAGGTATCAGCCTCTCTACCTCTGAAGGACAGAGATCTGTGGAGGTGTATACTATTGAGCACTTAATGGCCGCTTTGTTTGGATTAGGGATTAATAACCTTATCATTGAGATAGATGGTCCAGAGGTGCCGGGAATGGATGGAAGTGCTCTCAGGTTCTTTGAGGTATTGAAAGAGGCAGGGATAGAGGAGCAAAAAGAGGTGGAGAGGAGTTTTCAACCCAACGAGCCACTTTGCGTTCAATCTAATGATGCAACTCTGGTTATCCTTCCTGCTGATGAGTTTAAGATTTCCTATACCCTCGATTACCCTTCCCTCCCTCCTCAACACTTAATCCTGCGCTTTCCCGCAGATAAGGAGGAAAGAAGAGAGGTGTTTGAGAAAGAACTTGCGGGAGCACGCACATTTTGTTTAGAGGCCGAGGTAGAGAGGCTACGCAATGAGGGTTTAGGGAAAGGTGCAGATCCCGAGAATACGCTAATAGTAGATAATACTGGGTCTGTAGATAACCTGCGTTTTCCCGATGAGTTTGTCCGTCATAAGATTCTGGACTTGGTAGGTGACCTCTATCTTTTAGGATGTGCTCTTGGAGGTTATCTAATCGCGATAAAGAGTGGACATTGGGCTAATATTCACCTTTTGAAGAGGATAAACAAAGAAAAAGAAAGGAAAGAGGAGGCAGGGATCCAGGCAGTCTCTGGACAATATTCTTCCAAAACCACCTTAGATAGCCGGGAGATTCAAGAGATATTGCCTCACCGTTATCCATTTCTACTGGTGGATAAAGTGCTGGAGCTAGAAGAGGGAAAGCGGATTGTGGCAGTGAAGAATGTTACTTTAAATGACTACTTCTTCACCGGACATTTTCCCGGGCGTCCAGTAATGCCTGGAGTGCTAATTATAGAAGCCTTAGCCCAGAGTGCCGGAGTTCTGATGCTAAGTAGAAGAGAGAATAGGGGGAAGATAGCCTATTTTATAGGTATAGATAAAGCAAGATTTCGTCAGCGTGTGGTTCCAGGAGACCAGTTAAGGCTGGAGATAGAAGTAGTAAAACTACGCACGAGCACGGGACAGGTTTATGGTAAGGCTTTAGTAGAGGGGAAGACAGTAGCGGAGGCAAACCTGATGTTTGCTTTGGCGGACAGATGAGGAGGAAGAGATGAGAAAGTGGGTTTTACTGGTTATTACCTTCCTTTTACTATTTGGTTGTGCCAATAAGAAAGGAGGAGAAAAAGCGAGAGGAAAAAAGGGAGAAGGGAAGATATTAGCCCAGGTAAATGCAGGGATAATCACCTTGGAGGAGTTTAAGCGGAAGATAAAGATTTTGCCAGAGAATGCAACTGCCATTTTGGGTTATGATGTAGATACCTTGGAAGGGGAGAAGAGATTTCTTGATGACCTGATTAGCCGGGAGTTGTTAGTGCAGGAGGCATACAGAAGAGGATTGGACAAGCAAGAGGATGTCCAGATGAGGTTGGACAATCTTGAGGATTTAAGAAAACAGATTTTAGTCAATAAGTTGATAGAGGATTTAAGGGAAGAGATAAGTGTTTCCGAGCAGGAGATAAAAGAGTATTACGACACACACAAAAAGGCTTTTACAGAACCAGAGAAGATAAGAGCAAGAGAAATTGTGCTCAGAAGTGAGAAGGAAGCAAAGCAGGTCTTGATTCAACTCTTGCAGGGAGCAAACTTTCAGATGTTGGCTAAAGAGAAATCCATAGCCCCTAATGCCTCCAGAGGAGGAGATATGGGTTTCTTTGCGCGCGGGAGGATGCCCAAAGCCTTTGATGAGGTTGTGTTTAATCTAAAGAAGGGGCAGATGAGTGGGATAATCGCTCTTAAGGATGGATATCATATAGTCAAAGTGATTGACAAAGTACCAAGTAAGCAAAAACCTCTGGAGAAGGTGAAAGAGGAGATAAGGGAGAGACTGGAAAGGGAGAAGGAGGCAAAGAAGTTGCAGAGTTTACTTGCTTCTCTGAGAGAAAAAGCAGATATAAAGATAAATGAGGAATTACTACTGTTAAAGTAAATGAGAAAACATCTCCCTTTAATTACCGCTCTCATTTTGGGGATCTTCTCTGTGCTTTTGGCTAATCGCTACTTCGCAAAAAGAGAAAAAGAACTCTTTGAGGGCACAGAACCTAAGCCGGTGTTGATTGCGGCGCGAGATATTCCCTCAGATACAACCATCACAGAGAGAGATGTAAAGGCAGTAAAAATACCCGCCAAGTTTATCCAGCCTTCCGCTATCAGTTCTAAAAAAGCAGTAATAGGTAAACTGACCATTACCCCTATTCTGAAAGGAGAGCAGATTCTTTCCACAAAGATAGTTTCTCCTGAGAAGGGAGGATGGTTAGCCATTAAAACCCCTGTAGGTAAAAGAGCAGTGAGCATCTCTGCAGATAGTGTTAGCGCTGTCTCCGGATTGATTAAACCCGGGGATTATGTGGATATCCTGGCTACCTTTGACCTTATAAAGATAGGAGAAGGGGGTAGACAGGAGGTGCAGAGTATTACCTTACCCCTTTTCCAGAATGTTCTGGTTTTAGCCGTGGACAGAGAAATGAAAAAAGTCTTTTTGCCCGAGGATAAAAAGCAAGGAAGGAGGGAGAGAAGAGAGATTTCTACCATAACCTTAGCCTTATCCCCCGAGGAAGCGGAGAACTTAGTGTTTGCTGAGGAGAAGGGGAAGATCAGGCTAATGTTAAGAGGAGTAAAAGACAATAAGGAGTCTCCATTGGGAGTGGTAAACTTCAGCACTCTCTTGCAGAACTTCTCTCCTATTCTGCCACTTAAAGTTGAGGAGAAAGAGAGGGAAAGGAAGAAGGAGATAGAAGTCTTTCGTGGTTTAGAAAAAGAGGGGGTAACGAAATAGATATGAAGAGGATTTTAAGAGCGAAAGAAAGCAGGGTGATAGGAAGAGGAGTTTGTTTGCTTTTTTGCTTTTTTCTCTTTTCCTCTTTCTGTTTTGCCCAAGAAGTGCCTGCGAATTTAGATGCTTTTTCTTTTGAGAATAAGGAGAGGAAAGAGCCCATAAAACTCTTTGTCAATCAGTCAAAGGTGCTGGATAAGAAAGCCACACGAGTGGCGATAGGAAATCCAGAAATAGCCGATGTGCGGGTGATTAGCGACAAAGAGATAATGTTATTAGGAAAATCCGCAGGGAAAACAAATTTGATTATCTGGGATAAGTTTGGAGGAAGGGAAGTTTTTGCTGTGGAGGTTATCCAGCAGGATTTGAGAAAGACAGCAAAGGAGATTAATGAGATGCTAAAGGTTAGTGGGTTTGGAGGAGTAAGGGCAATAGCAAAAGGAGAGAGGATTATCCTAAAGGGTATAGTTTCTACCTCCGAGCAGATGAAGCAATTAAACAATCTTGTTAGCGGTCTAAAGAATGTGGTTAATATCGTAGAACTTAGAAAACCTTCTCCTCAGAAGCCAGAGTTGATTCAGATTGATGTAGAGGTGCTGGAGGTCAACAAGAGTGCACTAAGAGAGATGGGGGTGGCTTGGTCAGAGGCTTTTTATTTCTCCGAGATCCCTGATTTGAGCCCTACGGAGGAATGGCTTAACACCTTTTCCCAACTTACTCCCGGGCTGGTGAAGATAGGCAGATGGCAGTATAGTGCGGTTACCGCCAAGTTAAGTATGCTCTTTGAAGAAGGTAAAGCAAGACTTCTTGCTCATCCTAAACTGGTCACCAACAGCGGAAAACAGGCAAACTTTCGGGTAGGAGGAGAGATCCCTGTGCAGGTTTCAGGAGATAATCCGCATATTGAATGGAAACCCTATGGTGTATTCTTGGAGATTGAGCCTACGGTAGTCTTTGAAGGAAGTATTAATACCAAACTTCGGGCAGAGGTAAGTAGTCTTGACTGGAGTTATGCTACCAAATCAGGAGGGGATACTCCAGCGTTGAAGACGCGCACTGCTCAAACAGAGGTAAATGTAGGGCAGGGAGATACCCTGCTTATTGCAGGCTTGATTCAGAACGACCAGGCAAGCAATTTACAAAAATTCCCTTTATTAGGAGATATACCTGTGTTAGGAGAGTTGTTCAAATCCAGAGAGTTCCAGAACAACCAAACAGAACTTGTGCTCTTTATCACTCCTACAATAGTTTCCCTAAAAGAGAAAGAGAGAAGGTTTAGAAAGGAGATAGAGGAGGTTGAGGAGAGGGAAGAAACAAAGAAGATGTTGGCTTTAAGGAAGCAGATACAGGAGCAATTATCTATCCTTTCCCAGAAAGAGCAGGAGGCGCGCAAAGCCGAAGAGGAGGCAAAGAAAAGAAGAAAGGAACTGCTCGCATTGATGAGGAGGGTGGAAGAGTTAGCCAAAGAGAATGAGCGTCAGGCAAAAATGATAGGAGAGATCCTAAGAGCAAAAAGGACAGAACAAGAGAGGAGTTTAGAGGAGATAAACAGGAAGATAAAAAAGAGATTGGAGGGAAAGATAACCTCTCTTCAGAAGGCTATGGAGGAGGCAAAGAGAGAAGAAGAAAGAGCAGCAGAGAGAAGAGAGAAGATAAAAGCCTCCATTCAGAGATTAAGGGCACAGATAGAAGGAGAGGAAAAGCAAAAGCCCATAATAACCTCTCCAAGGGCTAAAGTGTCCTATGCTCAGAGGATTCAGAGGCAGATAAGTCAGGCTGTTACTCGCCCAGAGAGCACCAGAAACCTGGAAGGAACTGCTATTTTAGAACTCCTCTTATCTCCCCAAGGAAGAGTGCGGGAGGCAAGGATAATAAAGAGTTCAGGGTATAGAGTCTTGGATAAAACCGTGCTCAGGGCGGTGCAGGCTACTGCTCCTTATCCTCCTTTTTCTTCAAAGATACAGGAGAAGGAGATATCCTTGAGAATTCCTTTTGTCTTCAAGAAGGTATCCAAACCAGAAAGGAAAGGTGGAAAGGCAAGATGGAGAAAGGGAGAGAAGAGAGAAGAGAGGATTTCCTTGCTCTCTTCCGTTCAGAAAGAAGAGGAAGAGTTAGCCAAGTTTAGAGAAAGGTTGAGAAAGATAGAGGAGAAGAAGAGGAAGGCAGAAGAGAGATTGCGTGCTCTGGAAAGAGAAAGGAGAGAACAGAAGAGGAGGAGGCAAGAGGAGATAAAGCGAAGGCGCGAGGAGAGAGAAAGAAAGAGGAGATTGGCTCAGATGAAGCGGGAAAGGGAGAGAAGAAGACAGGAGGAGATGAGAAGAAGAAGGGAAGTGGAAGCAAGAAGGAGACAGATGCAGAGGGAGATAGAGAGGAGAGAAAGGGAGTTGAGGGAGATAGAACGGAAACAGAGGGAGATTGCTTTAGCCCTTGAGCGAGAAAGAAGGAGGAGAGAATTAGAGGAATTAGAGGAAAAGAGGAGAAAGGAAAAGAAGAGATGGAAGCAGGAACAGCAG
>QNCL01000015.1 GCA_003645805.1 Candidatus Omnitrophota bacterium | reverse complement strand
CGTAAGTTTATCCAATAACTCCTTCTTGCTAATCAGGTAGCGGTCTTTCAAAGGCATCTGCATTGTGTATCCCAGTGCTGCTGTTCCTCGCGGAAGCACAGAGACTTTATGCAGTTGCTCTCCATTGAGGATGAGTAGAGAAAGAAGGGCATGTCCGGACTCATGATAACTAACAATCTTTTTCTCCTCCTCGCTGATCACCCTGCTCTTTCTCTCTGGACCAGCCATTACCCGCTCAATAGACGCCTCCAGTTCCTCCATTCCTACTGCATTCTTATTCCGACGCACCGCTAACAGAGCGGCTTCATTTACCAGATTGGCTAAATCTGCTCCTGAAAAACCCGGGGTCTGACAAGCAATAGAGTGCAAATCCACATCCTCGCTCAATTTAACCTTGCGGATATGCACCTTCAAGATCTCCTCTCGGCCTTTTATATCGGGTTTATCAATTACAATCTGGCGGTCAAATCGCCCTGGTCTTAAAAGAGCAACATCAAGCACATCGGGGCGATTGGTCGCACCGATAAGAATCACTCCCTCGCGCGTATCAAACCCATCCATCTCTACCAATAAAGCATTTAGAGTTTGCTCCCTTTCGTCATGCACCGCTCCTATTCCCGCAAACCTCTGTCTTCCTACAGCATCAATCTCATCAATAAAGATGATGCACCCCTTATTCTCTGTTTTTGCTGCTTTCCTTGCCTGTTCAAAGAGGTCGCGCACCCGACTCGCTCCTACCCCTACAAACATCTCTACAAAATCTGAACCGCTAATAGAGAAAAAAGGCACTCCTGCTTCTCCCGCCACTGCTCGTGCTAATATCGTCTTGCCGCAACCCGGGGGACCCATCAGGAGCACACCTTTGGGAATCCTTCCTCCCAACTTCTGATACTTCTTAGGATTTTTTAGAAACTCAATTATCTCTTTCAACTCCTCTTTTGCCTCATCCACTCCTGCCACATCTTTAAAGGTCACCTTTGTAGTATCCTGAAGAAGTTTTGCCCTGCTCTTTCCAAAAGAAAATATCTTCGCTCCTCCTTGTTGAATCCCTTTATGCGCCAGATACCAAATCAGAACAATAAACAGAAAACTGGGAAGGAAAGAGAAGAAAAGGGCAGAAAGAAAAGTCCTCTCGGGCTTAATCTCAAATCTCGGCACATTCTCACGGATAGCCCTTATCAGATCCGGATCATCTTCGGGCACATAGACCCTAAAAAACCTACCATCGTGCATCTCTCCTTGAATAAGTTCCCCTGTCTTATAACAAGCCTTGATCTGAGGACTCTCTTTGTTTTGAGAAACCATAGCATAGAATTCGGGATAAGAAAGAGGATAGGAGGTAAGTTTCTCAGCGAAAGGAGAGAATTTATAGAGATAGATAAAAAAAAACCCTATAAGTAGCCAGATAAATAACATCCTCCACTCTGCTTTTCTCTCTGCTTCCTTTTTATTTTTCTTGCTTTCGTTAATATTCTTTTCCATCTCTACTCCTTAGTTCTATCTTTAATATTCTCTTTGTCTGAGGTTTTATCTTTCCTTGCTCTGCCCTCTTCAGTCCACATACCCAGATTACCTTTCCATTGCAAAGAATTAAAGGGATCTTATCCTTCTCTCTTTGGGGAACCTTCGCTTCTATAAAGACCTCCTTTAGTTTTTTACTTCCCTTCATTCCCAAGGGATTAATTCTGTCTGCGGGCAAACGAGAGCGAACTTCTAAAGGAAAGGTTATCTCGTTGGCATCAAAGAATTGAGTATATTTATCACCTTTGTAAGCAAAACCCTTCTCTCGGGGAAAGAGGGAGACTATTATCTCCTTTTGAATCTCCGGTATTATTCTCCTTCCTGGTGCATCTATCAGGAAAGAGAAAAAACTACCTTTCTCCTCTTTCTCCCTGGAAAAAACAAGCATCTCCCCTTCCCTTCTTATACACACGCCGGGAAGAGAGAGGGAAAATCTCTTCCTCTCTTTATTTATCAGGTTGCTTAAACTCTGCCAATGCTGATATTCAACCCCTCTTAAGTCTCCTTTTACCCTCTCCACAGCCAAGCGAAAAAGCCTTCTTTGTAAAGCGAGATGAAGGGAATAGAATTTGCTCAGATCAAGAAAAACCTTCTCTTTTTCTCGATAGGCTATCTGAGAAAATAGATCCTCGCTTACCTTCTGCAGATAGTCATTCTCCTCACGCAGAGTCTCTGATAGGTTAAACAAAACCTGGTCAATCTGAGGGTTATACCTTCTCAGATAGGGAAGTAGGCGATAACGGACTCTATTTCTTAAAAAGAGAGTATCTCTATTGCTCCTATCCTCTCTGTAGCCCATTCCCTTCCTTTTCAAAAACCCTAATATCTCCTCGCGCGAGTTTTCTATTAGAGGTCTGATAACCTCCACCTCTCTGTCTATAACCCGCTTGGGAAACATCCCTCCTAACCCTTGCGCACCTGCTCCCCGCATTAGATGCATCAGGACTGTCTCTATCTGATCGTCTCTATTATGCCCTAAAGCAATCTTACCCGCTCCCTTCTCCTTAGCCATTTGCAGAAAGAACTCATAACGCAAGATTCTACCCGCCTCCTCTAAACACATCCTCTTTTTTTCCGCATAAGCACAAACATCTCCTTCTCCTTCTGCAAAGGGAAGGTTTAGGTCTCGGGCAAGATTGAGCACAAACCTTCTATCTTCCTCTGCCTCCTCTCCTCTAATCTGGTGATTAAAGTGTGCCACCCACAGGGTTAGTTCTAATTCCTCTTTTAGAGAGTGAAGAACTAACAAAAGAGCAACAGAATCCGCTCCTCCCGAGACAGAAACGATTATCTTCTCCCTTTCTGAAAACAAACTATGTCTTTTTATTGTCTCTTTGACCTTGCGCACAAACAAATCCTCCTTCACCTTCGCTTATCTCTTTAGTCCTGAGCCTGCTCTTAAAAAATTAACTGGTGGCGGTGATTGGAATCGAACCAATGACCCAACGGGTATGAGCCGTTTGCTCTGCCACTGAGCTACACCGCCATCCGGATAATCTATTTCCACATCCCCAATCTTTGTGCTGACTGAAAAATCTTGCCCTCTGTCTGGATAGAAGGAGCAATGATAATCTCGGCGAGTTGCATCTCGCGGATATTCTTTGCCCCTACATTCCCCATAGAGGTTTTTAAAGCCCCGATAAGGTTTTGCGAACCATCGTCAAGATGTGCGGGACCAAAAAGGATCTCTTTCAAACTGCCCGTAGTGCCCACATAAATCCGTGTCCCGCGCGGAAGATTGATATGAGGTGTTGCCATTCCCCAGTGATATCCTCTTCCCGGAGCCTCCTTCGCCCGAGCAAAGGCAGAACCAACCATTACCGCATCTGCTCCGCAAGCAAAGGCTTTACATATATCTCCCCCACGCACCATTCCTCCATCGGCAATGATAGGAATATACTTTCCTTTCTGTCTATAATAGAAATCGCGCGCTGCTGCACAATCGCAGATAGCGGTAACCTGAGGAACACCTATTCCTAAAACTCCGCGGGTAGTGCAGGCTGCACCCGGACCAATACCCACCAGTAAGGCGCTTGCTCCTGTATCCAGCAACTCCAGAGCGGTTTTGTAACTAACACAATTTCCTATAATCACTGGAATGTTCATCTGATGGCAGAACTTGTGGAAGTCAAGAGGTTTATATTGCGAGGAGATATGCCTCACAGTGGTAACGGTTGCTTGCACTACAAATATATCTGCTCCTGCCTCCTCAGCAATCTTTCCAAACCGCTCTGCGCGTTGAGGAATAGCACTCACTATCGCTGGCACACCGGCTTTCTTTATCTCCTTAATCCTCTTAACGATTAACTCCTCCTTGATGGGCTCGGAATAGATATTCTGCACCAACTCTGTTGCCTCCTCTGCAGAGGCTTGGGCAATCTTCTCCAAGAGTTGTTCAGGATGCTCATATCGGGTTTGAATCCCCTCCAGATTCAAAACTGCCAACCCTCCTAATCTGCCCATCTCAATGGCAAACCTGACATCTACTACCCCATCCATCGCCGCAGCGATTATAGGAATAGCATACCTTCTTCCCCCAATCTCCCAAGAAATATCTACATCCTCAGGATCAATGGTCACCTCTCCAGGCACCAAAGAGATCTCATCAAAGCCATAGCATCGTCTTGCCTTTCTACCATAACCAACCCACATCCCCATAGTTACCTCCCGCTACTTTCTCTGCAAAGGATAGCCAATTACTCGTTGCGGATATAGAGTATTCGTGAACAACTGCCGCAGAAAACCAATTCCTTTCCTATCTTGACTTCCTCAATAACCTGAGGAGGAAGCATAAAACCGCATTCCTCGCACGCACCATCCTTTAAGGCAGACATTGCCCTCCCTTGCTTTCTTTCCAATATTCTCCTATATTGAGAGAGCACCGAAGGGTCTATCTGAGAAAGGAGAGGTTTTTTTCTCTCCTCTAACTCTCTTATTTGTCTGTTGATTTGCTCAGATCTCTCCTTTTTTTCCCTCTCTTTCTCCTTAAACTCCTGCCTTTTCTCTTCTAACCTCTTCTTCTCCTCTTGCAGGTCTTTATCTGCCTCTTCCAGTTCATCCAAACAGGCAATGATTCTATCCTCCAGAGCAGAGGCATCCGCTTTCAGATTGCCAATCTCTGCCTCTAATGAACTATACTCCTTGTTTGTCTTCACTTGATATAACTGCAATTGATACTTCTTAACTGTCTGCTCCTTGTTCTTCAGTTCCCCCTCCATCTCTTTAATCTCCAAGTGTCTCTTTCTCAGCCTCTGCTCGCTCTCCTTCACCTTCTTCTCCTCATCCGCATACCTCTCTCTTAACCTCTCTAACTCTCTGGGTATCCTCTCTCTCTCTGCATTCAGATGATAGATTTGCTTATCTAATTTTTGTATCTCTTCTAAAACCCTGATCTGCGCTTTTATCTCCACTTATCTATCTCCTATGATCTGCTCTAAACTCTTTTCTTTATTATTTGGGCGAATTTAATTAATCTGGTGGGCGCAAGAGGAGTTGAACCTCTGACCTTCTGCACGTCAAGCAGACGCTCTGACCAACTGAGCTATGCGCCCTGGATCTGGTAGACCGATGAAACAAGCACTTTTCTTTTGTTAAAGAAGCCTTCTTAATATTGAGATTGAGAATAGAAGGATAAGGAGAAGGGGAATAAAAATAGAAAGAACTACTGCAGATACTGCTTTCCCTAAAGAGATGTTGTGTTTAACTTCTCCCCCTCGAATAGTAATATACAGTCCGTAGATCTCAGCAATAATACCTATCACAGGAATCCAAGAGAATACAGAGATAGCCAGAGAGTAGCCACGCACACATAGGGTTTGCTTAAAACCGCCTTTACCTCGAAAGAGTTTAAAAAAGCAGTGGAGAAGAAGGCTATAGATAAACCAGCCTAAAAGGAGGTTAATAAATGTATAGATAAAGATGATAAAAGGATTGTGAAAGAAATGAACTCTGGGAGGCAATTCAAGAAAACGGGAAAGGATGAGCACGCCAATACTATAAAAACCGATATTAATAAGAGCGAACCTTAAGGTTCTATCAAACTCCATTGGTGTGTTCAGGAAGAATTCCTTTGGTCTGCTAAATACCTGCTTCCAATCTTGGGCAAATTCTCTAAATATTCCTTTTTTCTCTTCCATTTCTCCCTCCTCTTACCATGAGCCACTGGCACCTCCTCCGCCAGAAAGCCCGCCTCCAAATCCTTCAAAACCTCCTCCAAAACTCCCTCCTCCATAACTATCCTCACTCCAAAATCCTCCTCTCAATCCTCCTAAAAACAGAAAAGGGAGAAAACCAATTCGCCCACTTAGAAAAAGAAAGAGGATTAAAAGGCTGAACAAACTATTAACTACTCTAACTATTCCTCTCCCGGAAGAAGGATGCAGGGTGTAGGCATTAGGGGAGAGGGAGGAAGGAGGAGAGATGTTTACCCCATACTCCTTGGCAATTATCTGAGCGATTGCTGTGCTTCCTGCTAAAAGCCCTTCTCCCCACTTCTGCTGACGAAAATAAGGGACCATTATCTCTCTGATTATTCTCCCGCATAAACCATCGGGAAGAATCCCCTCCAAACCATATCCCACCTCAATACGCACCTTCTTTTCTGCTAAAGAGAGAAGAATAAGCAAACCATTATCCTTTCCTTTCTTTCCTATCCCCCATTTCTCAAACAGATGGACTGCATAGGTTTCTATACTCTCAGGAGCGATACTCTTTACTATAACTACCGCTATCTCTATCCCTGTCTTTCTCTCTATCTCTCTGCCTAATATCTCTATCTCCTCCTTCTGTGCGGGTGGGAGGAGATGGGCAAAATCGCTTACATAACCTTGAGGCTTTGAGGGGATAGACTGAGAAAGAGCGAAGGAGGTGTTCAGAGCAAGCAAAATCCATAGAAGAAGGAATAACTTAGAAAAACTTCTCATCTAACTTGTATCCTTATAGTCTATCTACAGCAATAGATAACTTCTCAATCTCTTTTAGGTATCTTTCAAGAAAGAGATGAGCATCTATCCTGCATATCTTCTCATCACCTTGCTTATCTCTAAGAATAAGCAAAAAAGTCTCTCCGTCTACCTCATATAAACTACTCATTTCTCTAATAATCTCTTCTTTACTTACGGGAGGAATCTTGTTCTCTTTAAGACGAATAAGATTTCTGAAAGTGGGCAGAAGGGAAGAAAAAGAGTTGTGCAAAAGTTTCTCTATCCCTTTCTTTCTCAAGCCTAACTCTAAATAAGCCTGCCTTATCTTTATCAACTTCCCTTTGAGTTGCTGCTCACACTGAAGACGGAGATTCTCACGGTTTATCTCCAAATTCTTCAGGAAGTCTTCTCCATACAGAAGCAAATAATTCTCCTTCATTTGCAAGAACTCTATAGGGAAGGAATCCTGAGATGTTCTCATATGTTCCACAGTAAGAAACAAAGGAGCAACAATCCCTTTTCTTCTGCCTTTAGCCACAAGTTTTAAGGCTTTCCGTAATTCGGAGAGTTGTAAATCATATAATATTACTCCCAAGTTAATGTTTGACTTTTTAGGAATAAAATCCTCACTCTGAAGCACACTTCCATAGAGGAAGATAGACTTTAGATTATCTTGGTAGAGAGAGATGAGTTGATGACAATAAGCGATAACCCTCTTTCTCACTTCCACAGGCAATTTCTCGGTATTCAATAAATCTCCTCCCTTCATCTGCTCACCTATGGTTATAAATCCTGCAATTTCTTTAATAATACTCGCGCCTTACCTCCTACAGGGGTATCGGAAAACTCTTTCTCCAGCAATTGTAAACTTTCCTTTGCCAGTCTGTATTCTCGGAGGTAAAAATAGCATAAACTCAGGCAATAAAGCACCTTTTCTTTCTTCTCAAAGTCTGGATAGTCCTCTAATATGCTCTTGAATACACGGATAGCCTTTCTATACTTCCCCTCCCTTGCATATACATAGCCTATACCAAAACTTGCATCATCCTTAAATCCCCACTTGTTGGTTTTATCCTTTTCTATTATCTGGTTGAAAAAAGAAATAGCCTCCGCCCACTCTTCCTCTCCTATCGCCTCCTCTGCCTTTCTCCAAACCGCTTTTATCTCTTTCAGTTCTTTCTGTTTACGAATCCTGCTCAGTGATGAGAGTGCGCTCTTGCGCACCGGATAGATATTCTCCTTCTTTAAGTAATAAGGGTCATTTCGGGCTATATCTTCAAGGAGAGGAATTGCCTGCTCATCACCTATAATCCCCAGGGCAATAACCCCTGCCTGGCGAATTCGCCAGTTTTTATCCTTCAGTTGTTGATAGAAAAGAGTAGAAACCTCTTCTTCTCTCTCCTTGAACGCAGGATCTCTTGCTTCAAGGGTGGCTAATCCAATAATCCCTGTTTCCTTGAGCGCCTCATCACCAGTTTGGATCAGATGAATAAACTCCCTTCTTGCTTCCTCTCCACCTTCTATTGCCAACTGATAAGCGGCTCTATCTCTGCTGATTTTATCTTTACTGTAGAGAAGTCTGAGTAGGGAGGAAGTGGAGGGAGAGGAGTATTCAGATTGAGCAAAACATAAACCTACTGTATTGATTACCAAAAACAAAGATAGAATAGAAAATTTTCCCTTCACTATCGTTTAGATTCTCCTTACTCCTTGCGCATCTTTCTTATCAGGGCATCTGGGTAGCGATTCTTCCTGTTTATTTTCTGAAGCATCTGCCGAGCCTCCTGTAAACTCTCGAATCTCCCTGCATAGAGCACCCATAACCTCCCTTGTCTTTCAAGATACCCTCCGTAATCTTGCAGACGCTTTAGTTCCCGTTCCGCATACTTGCGAGTCTTATAACTGGCTAACTGCACTGTATAGAAAAATCTCTTCTTCTGAATACCCTTATGCTCTCTTTTCTCCGGATAACCACCTTTGCTCTTCTTCTCCTCTTTTACTTCCTGCTTGCTTACCTTCTCTCTCTGCTTGACTCTAACTTCAGAGACAGAAGGGGGCAAATTGCCTGAGGTGATTCGTTTCCCTCTCTCAATCCCTAAGCAGAAGAGCAAAATAGAGGTGAGAAAAAGGACGATAAATAAAAAGATAAGTTTTTCTCTTTTTTCGCTCTCTGCCCAGAAACTCTTATCTCTCTTAAATCTCTGGATATCAAAAAGTTCTCTTTGCTTTAAGGAACCCATCACTTCTCTTCTCTCTCCAAATTCTCTCCTGCAGAAATAATCTGAGGAGTGATTACTATCTCCACCCTTCTATTCTTTGCTCTTCCGTAAGTAGTGTCGTTGGAAGCAATAGGATGATACTCTCCATAACCAACCGCGGAAAGTTGATAAGGAGAGATGCCTTGTTTAATCAGATATCGAACAACCTGAACCGCCCTATCTGCGGAAAGTTCCCAGTTGGAAGGATATCTTCTTGAATAGCGAATAGGCTTATTATCCGTATGCCCCTCTACTCTTATTAGATTATTGGGACAGATTTCTTTAATCACCTTGGCAATCTTGTTCAAACTTTCCTTTGCCCGCGATTTAATAAATGCTTGCCCCGGATCAAAAAGAATCTTGTTACTAACAGTGATTACTACCCCTCGCTCCTGAATCTGGACCTCTAAACTCTTCTCGGAAAGTTCCTTCTTTAATTTCTGCTCTAAAGCAAGTTTCAATCTGTTTAACCTCTCTCTCGGTTTCTTCATCTCCTGAAGTTGAAATCTAAGTTCCTCTATTGTCCTATTCAGATTTCTAATGATGGTAGCCTGCTTCTCCACTTGCTTCTTCAAGTCTACTGTAGTTGCACATCCATTCAAGAACAGAGACAGAACAATAATCAGGAAAGGCGAATATCTTTTCATTATCTCCTCCTAAACTACTCTCCTACCAGTTTGGCTAAATGTTGTTCGGCTAACTTATACTCTGGATTTATCTCCAGACTCTTATTAAAAGCCTCCTTTGCCTCCTTCAGCATATTTTTTGCTTCAAAGACAACTCCTAAGTTGTAGTAAGCCTCTGCATTCCTGGGGTCGCTTTCCAGAATCTTCCTAAAAAATCCTATTGCCTCCTCATAATTCTCGTTAAGGAAAGCAAACTTCCCTGCCTCCAAAAGTTCCTTTTCCTTCCTTTTGTTCATCCCTCTTTTTCTATCTCCTCTATTCTCCTAACCGTCTGCTCTACCAAATAAGTAGGTGTAGATGTCCCTGTAATTATACCAATTTTTCTTATCTTTTTCAACCATAAAGGGTTGATTTCTGTCGGGCTCTCGATATGATAGGTTTTTGCAAAAGGGGCACAGATCTCCTGTAAGCGAGAAGTATTAGCGCTATTTCTTCCGCCAATCACTAAAACCACCTCTACCTTCTTGGCTAAACGCCGCGCTTCCTTCTGTCTCTCCTGCACTGCTTTGCATAAGGTATTAAATAATCTCACCTCTCCTTTGCTTCTCTCCACTATCCTCTTCGCCACCTTCATAAACCTTTCTTTTCTCTGAGTGGTTTGAGCAACTATGCCTACTTTCTGGGGAAAACTCCTTCTTTTTAACTCCGCTATATCCTCTATTACCTCCCCATCTTGAGCAAAACTCACCAGCCCTTTCACCTCTTTATGCTCCTTTTCCCCGATAATCATTATATGATAACCCTCCTGAGAAAGGGAGGAGATTATCTCCCTCACCCGGTTCACAAATGGACAGGTGGCATCTACTAAATCTATCTCCTTCTCCTCTGCTCTTTTCAGTATCTCCTGAGGAAGCCCATGAGAGGGGATGATGAGGCTACTTCCTTTTCTTACCTTCTCTAAACTCCTGATAATCTTCAGTCCTTTGTGGATTAAAAGAGCATTAATCTGAGGATTGTGGATCAACGGACCAAGACAATAAACCCTCTTCCTCTGGCCCAAAACATTCTCCACCTTCTGTATTGCCTTCCTTACTCCCCAGCAGAAACCATATTCTTTAGCCAGTGTTATCTCATAACCCATCGCCAATCTCTTCTCTCTATCTGCTCCTGAAGTTCTTTTATCCTTTTCACTATCTCCTGATTTATATCTGAAAACCTTTTTTTTCTATCTACTATCTTAACCTTAGTGGGGAATATCATCTTCCCAAAGTAAATAGAAATAGGGAAGAGTCGGATAAACTTAGCCTGACGCGGAAGGGCTTTATCTGTGCCTTTTATATAAGCAGGAATAATGGGAAGATTTGTCTTATAGGATAGAAACCCTGCCCCTCCTTTAACTCCCTGCCAGTCTTCTTTGCGTGTCCCCTGAGGGAAAAGAGCAACTATTTCCCCTCTTTTGAGAATACCTATTGCTTTTCTTAAAGCCTTAAAGTCGGAACTGGCGCGAGAGAGAGGAATGGCTCCGAGAGCAGTAATAAGCTTTGCAAACAAGAAGTTTCTGAATAAATCCCTGCGGGCTAAAAAACTTACTTTGCGCGGGCAAGCAATTCCTATAACTACTGGATCCAGAAAACTTATATGGTTGGAGACAATAATACATCCTCCTTTTTTAGGGATGTTCTCTATACCTTTAATCTCCAACCTAAATAATATCTTAAACAGAATGGAAGTTAACCAACGAAGAAAGGAGTAAAGCATTACAGGGATTTGAGAATCTTCTCCACCACTTCCTCAATGCTCATCCTTGTGCTATCAATATAAAGAGCATCCTTTACCTTGCGTAAAGGTCCTACCTTTCTTTTTTTATCCTTTCTGTCCCTTATCTGAATATCCATTTTTATCTCCTCAAAAGAAACCTTCTGGTTCTGAGCAAGAAGTTGTCTGTATCTTCTTCTTGCTCTCTCCTGTAAGGAGGCATCCAGATAAAACTTTCTTGCTTGAGGAAATACCACCGAGGTCATATCCCTTCCCTCGGCAACGATGCTCTTCCCTTCGGCTATCTTCCTCTGCAACTCCACCATCCTCTCTCTTACCTCGGGAATCCTTGCCAGATAAAACACCTTTCTGGTTATCTCCTTATCCCTAATCCTTTCCCCTAAACTCTTCCCATCCAATAGCACCTCTATTCTTCCATCCTCTGCAGACTCAAAGTTAATATCTGTGTTTCTACACATCTCTATCAGCGCCTTCTCATCCTCTAAATCGATCCCCTCCTCTATTGCCTTCAAGGTAATTGCTCTGTACATCGCTCCTGTATCCAGATAAACAAATCCCAGCCTCTTTGCCACTTCCTTCCCTACCACACTCTTCCCTGCTCCTGCTGGACCATCAATGGCAATCACCATAGGTTCATATCTTATCTTCTTCTCTCTCGCCCTCTTAAACTCCCTCTCAATCTTCTTCTTCTCTCCCTTTTCAATTATTTTCTTAACCTTCTCACAAACCTCTATAAACCTGTTGAGCCCCTTTACAATCTGCTTACGATTACTTACACAGATATCTCTCCAGAGTTCGGGAGGGCTTAAAGCAATTCGTGTAGAGTCCTTCCAGCCTCTGGCTACATAAGAGAAGCATTTTCGGGGAACAGAGTTTACCAGGGAGATGGCAACAATATGGGGTAAATGGCTTATCATTCCTACAATCTCCTCATGTTCATCCAAAGAAACTATTCTCACCTTGCTCCCTATTCCTTCCCAGAAGTTTTTTACCCTCTCCAAGGCTTGCGCATTCGCTTTCTTTGATTCTACTAAAAGAGTCAAAGAGTCCTTGAATAGGTCTGCGTGGGCAAAACTAACTCCTCTTTTCTCTGAACCAGCCAGAGGATGCCCTCCTATAAAATAAACAGAGGAAGGAAGAATCTTCTCCGCCTGTTTGAGCACCTCTTTCTTTACACTGCCCACATCAGTAATGATGCTTCCTGGTTCTAAAAAAGGAATGAGAGTCTTTAGGGCGGGAAGAATGTCGCTTATGGGTGTGCAGATAAGAATTAACTCGCTTCCTTTCGTTTCCTCTATCCTCAAAGATCCCCTATCTACTGCCTTCATTCTCACTGCCTCTTCTATGCTAAGGGGAGATATATCTATCCCCAGAACTTCTTCTGATAGGCCTTTTTGTTTTATCGCTAGCCCTAACGAACCTCCGATTAATCCTGTTCCTATAATACTAATCTTTTTAAACCTCTCCATTTACCATCTCCTGCACCTTACCTACCAATCTTTCCTTGTCCACCTGAACCTTACCTCCTTTCCTCAAGTTTATCTCCACCTTTCCCTGCGCAAAATTCCTTTCTCCTATTATTATTCTAAGAGGAATACCAATTAGATCTGCATCATTAAACTTCACTCCTGCACTCTCTTGCCGATCATCTAAAAGCACTTCTATATTCTCCTTTTCCAGCCGTTGATAAACAGAAAAGGCATAATCTTCTATCTGTTTACTTCCTCCAAGAGGAATGATAAGCACTTTAAAAGGGCTGAGAGAAATGGGCCAAATAATACCATGCTCATCAGAATGTTTCTCTATGCAAGCAGCGATTATTCTATCCACTCCAATCCCATAACAACCCATTACTATAGGCTTCTGCTTCCCTTCCCTATCCAAATAAACGCCACCAAAAATCTCGCTGTATTTTGTGCCCAACTTAAAGATATGCCCCAACTCTATCTCCTCTCCCGAAGCCAAAGAGAGCACAAACTCGTGCGAACTTTTTCCTCCCATCATCTCCGAATCTGCCTCTCGCATCTGGCAATGAGAGAGTCCGCACCGAGAAAAGATGCGTGTATATACCTCTATCATCCTCTGATAGTTTTCCTGAAGCCCATCTTCATCGCGGTCAAAACTATATGCGTCTTTCATTGTAAACTCACACCCTCGAATTACTCCATAACGCGGACGAATCTCATCACGGAATTTACTCTGGATTTGATAAAGGATTAAGGGGAGGTCTTTATATGACTTTACTCGCTGAGCAACCAATTCCGTAATTATCTCCTCATGGGTAGGACCCAAGACCATTCTCTTTCCATGCCTGTTTATAAAAGAGATCATTACCTTGCCTAAAACTGTATCTCGCCCTGACCTCTTCCAGATGCTAAAAGGCTGGAGAGTAGAAAGCAGAAGTTCCTGTGCTCCTGCTCTGTGCATCTCCTCGCGAATTATCTCCTTCACCTTTCTTAAAACCCTTAACCCTAAGGGAAGATAAGCATAGACCCCTGTGCTTATCTTCTTGATTAAGCAAGCGCGCAGCATTAACTGATGACTTCTAACCTCTGCTTCCTGAGGTGTTTCTTTAGAGGTAAAGATAAAGGACTTTGACCACAACATCTCTATCTCCTTTCTAACCTGCTTACACCTGAAATCCTCTTTTGGAGTTCCTTTATCAAAAATCAGAATTCACTTAAAGGAAAATATAAATTAATATCTTCCAATTCTGTTTTGGTTTGCTTCGCCTGGCTGGATAAATTTATATCCCATTTTATTTCCAATCAATTTATTCACCAATTTCATATAATTTTTCGGGGTTATACGCTGTTTCGCCCATCATTTGTTTCCCTCAGTAAATTCAAACAAGTTTGGAGATTTATATTCTATTAAAAATCCTCTTATTCTCCTTTCCGCTAATTTTACATATTCTTCTTCTATGTCATACCCCACATAGTGCCTTCCTGTTTTTATTGCGGCAATACCTGTTTGTCCACTGCCCATAAAAGGGTCTAAAATAACTTCCTCTTCATATGTATAGAGTTGAATCAATCTATAAGGAAGTTCCACAGGAAAAGGAGCAGGATGGCCAACCTCTTTTGCCGATACTGCTGGAAATGACCATACACTTTTGGTAAACTCAAGAAACTCCTCTCTTGAGATTGTGCTTCTTCTTTCATCCATATTCTTTCTTGAGAATGTTCCTTTTGAGAAGATTAATATATATTCATGAATATCTCGCAGGGTAGGATTTGCAGGAGAAAGCCAGCTACCCCACGCTGTTGAAGGACTCGCAGAAGATGCTTTATTCCAAATAATCTCTCCTCTCATCAGGAAACCTAACTCAAACATATCTTTGGCAATAAATGCGTGAAGAGGGATATAAGGTTTTCTTCCTAAATTCGCTATATTGATGCATGCTCTACCTCCGGGCACAAGAACCCTGTAAACCTCTTTCCAGACCGCTTTTAGAAACGATAAATATTCTTTTAGGGTGAAATCCGCATCATACTCTTTTCCTACATTATAGGGTGGTGAAGTTACCATTAGATGAACGCTGTCATCAGGTAGTTCTTCCATCTTTTCGGAGGACTTACAAAATACTTTATTTAAGAACTGCGCAGGGACGGAATTCTCTACATATTTAACCTTCTGTTCCTTTGGTAGTCCTTCATATAACTTGCTTGTGTAGAAGACTGTAGAATCATGATTTATTCTGCCAGGAGAACCAAAGGAACTTGTTTTAGTCCCCCTTTTTCTTCTATTGTTCCCCATTTCCTAATCTT
>QNCL01000014.1 GCA_003645805.1 Candidatus Omnitrophota bacterium | reverse complement strand
TCTCTAAAATACTCGGCTAAAGTAAGGGCGGAGAGTGCAACTCTAAATCTTGCTCCCGGAGGTTCATTCATCTGTCCAAAGACTAAAGCAGTGCGTTTAAGCACTCCTGTCCTTTTCATCTCCAGCCATAGGTCATTCCCTTCCCGTGTTCTCTCTCCTACTCCAGCAAACACACTAAATCCCTTATGTTCAATGGCAATGTTTCTGATTAGTTCCATAATCAGCACCGTCTTGCCCACTCCTGCTCCTCCAAACAGCCCTATCTTTCCTCCTTTTGGATAGGGACAGAGAAAATCGATAACCTTTATTCCTGTCTCTAATATCTGTATAGAGATATTCTGCTCTTCCAAAGATGGAGGTTGGCGATAGATTGACCAGCGAGGTGTATCTGGGGGCAGAGGCGGCTGACCATCTATTACCTCCCCCAGAAGGTTAAACATCCTTCCCAATGTCCTTTTTCCTACAGAAACACTAATAGGAGCCCCGGTATCTTCCACTTCCATTCCTCTTCTTAGTCCTTCTGTGGGAAAAAGGGAGATACAACGCACACTATTATCTCCTAAATGCTGATGCACCTCTATGATGATTCCGGTTTCCTTTATCTTGAGAGCGTTATAGATGGAGGGCAATTCGCTATCCTTAAACTCCACATCTATCACTGCTCCGATTATCCTCTTTATCCTCCCCAGAGCCTTTTTCATCTCCTTGTTCATCTTGTCCCTTCCTCCCAAGATCTTAGATATTCCCTTTGCTCCGAGGTAAGAGAATCTATCTTTACTCCCATTGTCTTCAGTTTCAACCTCGCTACCCTTTCATCTATCTGGGCAGGAACATCGTAAACCTTGTTATTTAACCTTCCTCTCTCTCTGAGAAGAAACTCCACACTCAGGGCTTGATTTGCAAAACTCATATCCATTACCATCGCTGGATGCCCTTCTCCCGCACTAAGGTTAACCAGTCTCCCTTCTGTCAATAGATTTATTCTCTTTCCATTCTTCAATCTATACTGCTGAACAAAATCGCGCACCCTTTTCTTCTCCACTGTCAACCTCTCCAGAGCCTGTAGGTCAATCTCGCAGTTAAAATGGCCAGCATTGCCCACAAGCACATTGTCTTTCATCCTCAAAAAGTGCTCCTCGCGCAATACATTTATATCTCCAGTAAGAGTAATAAAGATGTCCCCTATCTTGCTCGCCTCTTTCAAAGGGAGAACATAGAAACCGTCCATCACTGCTTCCAATGCCCTTAGAGGATCTATCTCGCAAACAAATACCCTTGCTCCCATTCCTTTAGCCCGCATTGCCAAGCCTTTTCCACACCACCCATAACCACAGACTACAAAGTTGCTTCCTGCTAAAAGAACATTTGTTGCTCTCAAGATTCCATCGATCGTGCTCTGGCCAGTTCCATAGCGATTATCAAACAGGTATTTACTCTTGGCATTGTTTACTGCTATCACTGGATATCTTAATACTCCTCTCGCCTCCATTGCTCTCAGACGAACTACCCCGGTAGTAGTCTCCTCTGTTCCTCCCCAGACTTTCTCTGATAAAGAGAGATACTCCTTAAAGTGAAGAGTAGAGGTCAAATCTGCTCCATCATCCATTGTAATCTGCGGATTCTGCTCTAACAGCGTCCTTAGATGGGCGTAATAGGTCTTCTTATCCTCTCCCTTGATTCCAAAAACAGGGATTTTATAGTCCTTTAGCAAAGAAGCGGCAATATCATCCTGCGTAGAAAGAGGGTTGGAGGCACAGAGAAAGGGTTTTGCCCCTCCTTGCTTTAAGGTAATCAGCAAATTTGCTGTTTCTGAAGTGATATGCAAACAGCAAGCAATCCTTACTCCTTCTAATGGTTTTCTTATCCTAAACTCCTCTCCAATAGAAGTGAGCACAGGCATATTCTCTCTTGCCCATTCAATCCGTTCTCTTCCTTTCTTTGCCAGACTAATATCCTTAATATCTGCCTTGATTTGACTCATATTCGCTCGCCTCTCTGATTATCTAACCGCCTTTCTTAACTGCTCCACCTTATCCGTTCTCTCCCAACTAAATCCCTCTCTTCCAAAGTGTCCATAGCAAGCAGTTTTTCTATAGATCGGTTTTCTTAGGTCCAGGGCTTCTATAATACCCTGAGGTGTTAGATCAATATTTTCTCTGATTAGCCTATTTATCTCCTCTTCAGGAATCCTTGCTGTGTTGTGAGTATTTACGGTCAAGGATACAGGCTCTTTTACTCCGATGGCGTAAGCAATCTGAAGTTCGCATCTCTTTGCCAGACCAGCAGCCACAATATTCTTGGCAATATAGCGTGCAATATAGGAACCTGAACGATCTACTTTGGTAGGGTCTTTGCCACTATAGCACCCTCCACCATGGCTTCCTACTCCTCCATAGGTATCCACGATAATCTTTCTTCCGGTAAGCCCTGTATCTCCTTGCGGACCTCCTATCTCAAATCTACCCGTAGGATTAATCAGAACCTTGGGAGGATGGGTTTTGTCTAAGAACTGCTCGGGAATCACCTGTTTAATCACCAACTCCTGCATATCTTCTCTTAATCGTCCCATCTCTATCCCCGGGTTATGTTGAGCACTTATAATTATTGTATCCACGCGTCGGGGAAAGTCATTATCATATTCCACAGTTACCTGTGTCTTCCCATCGGGTCTTAAATAGTCCACAACACCCTTCTTTCTGATCTCGGCTAATCGCTGGGCTAACTTATGCGCCAAGGTTATGGGCAAAGGCATCAGTTCCTCGGTCTCATCTGTCGCATATCCAAAAACCATTCCCTGGTCCCCTGCACCTCCTTTATCTACTCCCAGAGCAATATCCGGAGATTGCTCTTGGATGGAAGTAATTACCCCACAGGTCAGATAATCAAATCCATAGTGAGCATCTGTATATCCAATCTCTTTAATCGTATCTCGCACTATTTGAGGAATGTTTACATAACAGGAGGTGCTAATCTCTCCAGCCACAAAAGCCAAGCCTGTAGTCACTAATGTCTCACAAGCCACCCTTGCCTCAGGGTCATTTTTTATAATCTCATCCAAGATAGCGTCAGAGATCTGATCCGCAACCTTATCCGGATGCCCTTCGGTGACAGATTCGGAAGTGAACAGATATCTGCGCTTTGCCATCTCAGGCCTCCTTCAGTTTTGCCTTCAGGTAATCTATCTTCTCTACTGGGGTGGGATCAACTCCATTAAGCAGAGCAAGATAATAGGAGATAAAATCTCCGATATAGATAAGAGAGAAGATGCGTGCTAATAAACCCTCTCCTTCTGAGTAGAGTTCCACAATCCTTTCTGTCTCTTTACCTATAAGTTCCTTGGTTATCTCAAACCTCCTGACTATCCTTTCATTCTCCTCTCTATCCCGCAAAAAGAGCACCACAAACTCCTTTAGCAAAGAAGGAAATTGCCATCCTACTATCTCATTGTGGTTCATCTCAGGAAGAAAATTGACAATGGAAAGGGTCTTGCTGTTCTCTGCCAATTGCTGTTTTAACCTGATTGCCACCCCAGAGAAGTCAGCAGAACTGTAGATGACGGGCAACCTGTTTCGGAGAAGACGAGCAGTCCTTTCTGCCACATTCTCCTTCTCTCTCTCAAACCTCTCTTTAATCCTCTGGAGAACCTCTATGGTCTCTTTAATCTCCCCTTCCTTTTCTGTAATTAACCCGCATCTATATAAAATGCATAAAGGTATGAAGAAAGAATAACCTAAAGCAGTGCGTGGGGGCATCCCCTGGGGAATACTGATAAAAGGAATTTTGTCTTCTTTTGCCTTTTCCTTCAAACTTCCATTAGCGCTGATGGCAATAATCTTAAATCCAGAGTGTCTGATGCTTTCATAGACTGTTAGTGTTTCCTCTGTATTCCCCGAATAACTATTTATAAAAAATAGCGTCTCTGCACCCACAAACTTAGGAAGGGTGTAATCTTGATTTGTAAACACGGGAATTCTGAGTTCTTTGCTCAGATAGTTTCTGATAATCTCTCCGGCAATCCCTGATCCGCCCATCCCTACAAATACTATGTTCTTTACCTGTTGAAAAGAAAAGTTAATCCTCTGAAAACTCTCCTCGGCTATCTCTGTTGCCTTCCTAATCTGAAAAGGAAAGGCAAGAATCTTCTCTATCATTCTTGCTTTGTCTAACTCTGGATTCCCTGTAAAAGATAGATTGCTAACCATAATTAAACTATCTGCTTAAACTTGAGACGAGAAAAGCGTTTTATCTCTTTTATACTACTCAAACTCAATATCTGCTTAGCCATCTCTCTTGCCTTGCTTAAGGATATTGAACGCACCACCTTCTTTATCCTTAAAAGCATCAAGGGACTGACACTGAACTTGGTAAGTCCTAACCCCAGAAGCAGAGGGATAAAAATAGGTTCACTGCACATCTCTCCACACATCCCTACCCAGATACCCTCTTTGTGCGCAGCATCAATCACCATCTTAATCAAGCGAAGAATTGCGGGATGGTTTGGCTCATATAGATAAGCAATCTTTTCATTCACTCTATCTACCGCTAAGGAGTACTGAATAAGGTCATTAGTGCCTATGCTGAAAAAATCTGCTTCCTTGGCTAATATATCTGCGGTTAGAGCAGCGGAAGGAATCTCTATCATTGCTCCTACTTCTATGTTCTTATCAAAAGAGATACCTTCTCTTTTTAACTCCTTTTTTACCTCCTCCAGGACTTCGTTTGCCTGCCTAAACTCCTCTACGCTACAGATCATCGGATACATAATCTTCAGATTGCCATATTTACTTGCCCGCAAGATTGCCTTCAACTGGGTCTTAAATATATCTGGCCTTGCCAAACAAAACCTTATTGCTCGCCAGCCAAGAAAAGGATTCATCTCTGCAGGAATATTTAGATGGGACAGGAACTTGTCTCCTCCTAAATCTAAAGTCCTGATGACTACAGGATATGGCTTCATCCTTTGAGCAACAAACTTATACGCTCGATATTGCTCTTCCTCGGTGGGTAGTCTAGATCGGTTAAGGAAGAAGTACTCGGTGCGGTATAAACCAATACCCTCCGCCCCTTCCTTTAGAGCAGAGTCTATCTCCTCTGGCAATTCTATATTTGCGCTTATCTCCACTTTTTCTCCGTCGCAAGTTTGCGCAGGTAGTTCTCTGATCTTCTCCAATTCCTGTCGGGCTATCTTCTCTTCTTCCTTTTTTTTCCTGTATCTCTCTATTACCTCGGGGCGAGGATTAATTACTACAATCCCCTTATTCCCATCAATAATCAGAAGATCATCATTCTTTGTCTTGGCACTAATCTTCTCCAGTCCTACTACCGCAGGGATTTTTAACGAACGAGCCATAATTGCGGTATGACTTGTTCTACCTCCAATATCTGTAGCAAAACCAATAACCTTCTCTTTGCGCATCAGAGCAGTATCTGAAGGAGAAAGGTCATAGGAGACAACGATTACTTCCTCTTTAACACTGTCTAAATTCATCTTCTTTCTTCCTAACAAATTCCTGATTACCCTCTTGCCCACATCCCGAATATCGCTTATTCTCTCCTTAAAATAGGCATCATCTATCTTCAAAAACGCCTTCTCATAATTCTTTATAAGTTGCTGAAAGAGATACTCTGCATTGAGCATTTTCTTCTTTATCTTCTCTATCATCTGCTGAGTAAGAACAGGGTCATCAAGGATTAAGAGATGGGCATTAAAAATCTCGCTATGCTTTGAGTCTACCTCTCTGTTTAACTTCCTTTGCAGATTGATAATCTCCTGGCGTGTTTGCTCTAAGGCTTTCTTAAATCGCTCAATCTCCCTAAAAACCTCCTCTTCTTTTATCTTTACTCGGGGAATAACAAAACTATCACTGTTTAGCAAAAAAGCCTTGCCTATTACTATCCCCGGGGAAACGGCAATCCCTTTCAGAACCATTCTACCCCTCCAGATCGCTCATCAACAACTTCTCCAATTCTCTAACCGCTCTCTCTGCATCCACCCCTTTTGCCTCTATCTCCACTTCCTCTCCCTTTCCTGCAGCAAGCATCATCACTCCCATAATAGACTTCCCGTTTACCTCTTGATTCCCTTTGCGCATAATAATCTCACTCTCAAACCTGTTGGCTAATTGCACGAATAGTGCAGCGGGGCGGGCATGCAAGCCCAATCTATTCTTTATTATCACCTTTCTCTTTATGCAAAAGCACTTGCTCTTCTGCTCTCTTTCTCTCATCTGAAAGAATCTGCGGGCTCGGGTTATATCAGGTCCCTCTGCAGGAGATTTATCAACAGCGCAGATAACTTCTGGGGGTTATGCCGAACATAGTTGGCGCTATCAATCATCTCTCCCTCTATCACTGCATACCCCTTCTTCTGTATCTTCTCTACATCTGCGCTTACCGGATAAGCCCCCTCTTCTCTATATCTGGCTAAAAGCTCGGGAGGCACGGGAGCGTTATTTACTACGCAATAGTTAACAATCTGAGGATAGGTATGCTTCAGGAGTGCCTCAAGGTGATCAAAAGCAGTATAGCCCTCTGTTTCTCCTGCTTGAGTCATCACATTGCACACATAGACCTTAATTGCTCGACTTCTCTTGATCGCTTCCTGGATATCCTTTATCAGAAGATTGGGGATTACGCTGGTGTACAGACTTCCTGGACCTAAGATGATAAGTTCGGCGTCTTCTATGGCTTGAATGGCTTCAGAAGTGGCTCGGCAGTCTGCGGGTTTTAGAAAAACCCTTTCGATCTTCATCTTACTTTCAGTGATATTTGTCTCTCCCTCCACTATCCTTCCATCCTTCCCGCGGGCAAGGAGAGAAACACTCTCTAAAGTAGAAGGCACTACCTTTCCCTGAATAGCCAAAACCTCACTGGATTTCCTTATTGCCTCCTCAAAGTCTCCGGTAACCTCACAAAGAGCGGTAATGAAAAGATTGCCAAAGCTATGTCCTTTTAGTTCGCCATTTTTAAATCGATAGTTAAACAAGTCTTTCATCAAGTCCTCGGTCTCTGCTAAAGCAACCAAGCAATTGCGGATATCTCCAGGAGGAAGGATGTTAAACTGCTTTGTCAACCTTCCTGAACTTCCTCCTGTGTCGGTGACCGTCACAATAGCAGTAATGTTATCTGTATATCTTTTAATTCCGTGAAGAAGGGTAGAAAGCCCTGTGCCTCCTCCAATAGCCACAATTCGTGGGCCCCATCTTAATTGTCTCTTTTGGTAAATAATATCTACTATCTTCTCCTCCTGTTTGGGAAGAAGCACACTTATAAATACCTTTATTATCTTCTCTATACTCAGGATTACCGCTCCTACTCCTCCGATTATCAAAAGAAGCCCGGATTGCTTAATAAGAAAATCTTTGGCGGTTGCCCAACGCACTGCTCCTGAGGTAATAATAATTATTCCTAAAGTGCATAAGCATATCCATCTCTTTATGCGCATTCCTGGATAAAGCCACTTGATTAACTTCACTCTCAGAACACCTCCCCCAACCCTTCTTCTTCCTTTCCCATCTTCCTCAAAATCTTCTTATCTATCTGCTTTACAGGATGAAGCCCCATCCTTTTTGCTCTCTGGGTAAGAGCGGCGACTTCAATCAATAAGGGAATGTTCCTTCCGGGACGCACAGGAATTACTAAATAAGGAAGGGCAACTCCCAATATTGTATAGGTTTTTTCCTCTAAACCCAAGCGCTCATACTCTGCCTCTGCTCTCCATTTCTCAAGACGCACCACCATCCCTATTCTCTTCTGGTTTCTTACTCCTCCTACTCCAAAGATATCTTTAACATTTATTATCCCTAATCCTCTAATCTCTATATAATGCTTTATTATCTCATCTGCACTCCTGGCCATTAATATCTTTCCTGCCTTCAGTTCTATTCTTACCATATCATCTGCTACCAGACGCTGCCCTCTCTCTATCAGCTCCAGAGCACACTCACTCTTTCCCACTCCACTCTCCCCTACAAGCAATACTCCTACTCCGTATACATCCAGCGCTGTGGCATGAAGGGTAAGGATATCCTCTCCCGAACGCTTTTCTGTGCTCATTGTTGACTCTCTTCTGAACGGTCTTCTTCTACTATTATCTTTAACAACTCCTTTTCGTCTTTTGCCTTACGAAGAGCAGAACAGAAACTCTTGTTTTTAAGAAGTCGGGATATTCTGGCTAACGCTTTCAGATGAGGACCTGAGGAACCCTGAGGAGCAATAAGAAGGAAGAAAATATACACAGGCTCACCATCTAAGGCATCAAAGTCCACTCCTTTTTTAGAGATGCCTACCGCCCCTGTCAATTTCTTTACCTTCTCAGATTTGGCATGAGGAATGGCAATTCCTTGTCCAATTCCTGTGCTTCCTAATTCCTCTCTTTCTATCAAAGCCTTCACCAGTGCAGATCTATCCAGCGCTTCTCCTGCCTTTATTAACAAGTCTACCAATTCCTCAATCACTTCTTTCTTATCCTGAGAAGAGAGATTGACAGTAAGGGCTTTTTGATTCAGAAATTCCAGTATCTTCATTTTACCTCCTTATTCTTTCTGTCGATTACCTATTCAGTTAGCCAGTAAACTGGATAACCGATAAAGTAGGTGGAGAGAAATCAAGGTTTGTCTTTGATTTTGTCTTTCAAATGGGAAAGTTGCGTCTCTATTTTCTCTATGGCTTTATTTAGACAAAGATAGAGATCATTACCTTCCTCTTTGCTAGTGCATATTAGTTTCTTAGCCGAAAGAATAATCTCCACCTGGTATCTTCCTTTCTCTCGAGAGATGACTACATGCACATCAATGATATGAGAAAAATATCTCTTGAATCTTTCTGTCTTCTTGTGAATCTCCTCCTTCAAATTCTCTGTCAGGTCAAAGTGTCTTCCTGTAATTACTAAATTCATAAGACCCTCCTTCCCTGGCTTTTGGTTTCCTTTTATCTGCCTCCTATTAGTGCCTTCAAGGCTTCAATAAACTTTCTGTTCTCTTTCTCCTGACCGATGCTCACACGCACAAACCTACTCAACCGATAAGGTTTAAGGTCGCGCACCGCTATTCCATAGTTTAGCATCTTCTGAGAAAATTCCTCTCCATCCTCCCGAATATCTATACTGACAAAGTTGGTAACAGTATTTATATAAAACACTCCCATCTCATCTAAGCGAGAGAAGATGTATCTTCTTCCGCACTCTACAGTCTCCTTTGTTTTATTAGCAAACACTTTATCCTTAAGCACTGCTCTTGCTGCCTCCTGAGCCAAATAGTTGACATTGAAAGGAAATCTCACTCTATTCAAATACTCAATAAGCCGGGCATTACTTATCCCATAGCCAATACGCAGACCAGCCAAACCATAGAATTTAGAGAATGTTCTCAGAAGAATTAGATTGTGCTTTGGCAGAAGGTCAAACAAAAGAGGATAATCGTCTTTATCCACAAACTCTGCGTAAGCCTGGTCAACAACGACTATCACGCTTTCAGGTAGTGCTCGCAGGAACTCTTCCATTTCTCTTCGGTTTAGATAGGTTCCCAGGGGATTGTTAGGATTAGAGAGAAAGATTATCTTTGTCCTTTTGTTTACTTTTCTCTTCATCGCCTCCAGATCAGTCTTAAACTCCTTAGGAGGCACAGAAACTATCTTCGCTCCGGCAATCTTAGCACTTAACCTATAGAGGAGAAAATCTATCTCGCTCAGGAGCACCTCTTCTTCACACATAAGAAAAGCCTTTATTACCAGGTCAATTATCTCGTCCGAACCATTCCCCAAAATTATATTCTCCGCTTTAAGACAAAACCTTTCTGCTATCTCTTTGCGTAAGGGAGAAGGGTTGTCCGGAGGATAACGGTGAATGCGCCCTGAGAACTTCGCTATCGCCTCTTTCGCCTTCTCTGAAACTCCCAGCGGGTTCTCGTTAGAGGAAAGTTTAATCACCCCTCCCTCCTCGTCTCCTCTGCCTACTTGATACCTCTCTATCTCCCTTATGCTTTCTTTTATCAAACTCTGAGCAACTCCCATCTATCCCTCGCTTTCTGGAGAAAGTTTTATATTCCTTGCTTGCTCTGAAGTCAAACTTTTTATCTACAGGCTAAATTTTTCTCCTAAGTAAATCTTTCGTGCCTGAGGATTTCTCACTAACTCCTCAGAGGTTCCATAAATGAGTATCTTCCCCTCTGCTATTATATATGCACGGTCAGTAATAGCCAGGGTTTCGCGCACATTATGGTCGGTAAGCAAAACGCCTATTCCTTTCTGCTTCAGATGGGCAATAATCTCCTGAATATCTGCGACAGCAATAGGATCTACTCCACTAAAAGGCTCATCTAAGAGGATAAAAGAGGGATTATTTACCAGCGCCCGGGTAATCTCCAGCCTTCTCCTCTCCCCTCCTGAGAGTGTCCAAGCCTTGTTTCCTGCCAGGTGAGATATATTCAACTCCTGAAGTAAGGCTCTTAATC
Source organism: Candidatus Omnitrophota bacterium (assembly GCA_003645805.1). Taxonomy (GTDB): domain Bacteria; phylum Omnitrophota; class 4484-213; order 4484-213; family 4484-213; genus B17-G2. The sequence continues at coordinate 6,264 of QNCL01000014.1, read as the reverse complement.
TCCTTCGCCTTTCAGAGCGAGAAAGAGGGAAATTCTCCAGTATAGCCATAATGTTTTCCTCCACAGTAAGCCGTTGAAATACGGAAGTCTCCTGAGATAGATAGCCAATCCCCAATCGTGCCCTTTTATATACGGGCAATCTGCTTATTTCCTGACCATCAAAGATTATCTTCCCTGAATCTAACCTGACTATCCCCACAATGGAGTAGAAAGTGGTGGTCTTTCCTGCTCCGTTAGGACCTAATAACCCCACCACCTCTCCGGTATGCACCTCAATATCTACCTCATCCACCACTCTCCTGCGTTTATAAATCTTTATTATCTTCTCGGTGCGCAATAATACATCACTCATATCCGCATTTCCCATCCGACTGCTCTAAAACTCCAGAGAACGAAGAATCCTAACTATTCTCAAAACTTTCTCTTATCTTTTCCTTCCAGAGAGTCAATACCTTCTCCACTCCCTTTCCTTCCTCTATATACCCCTGAGCAAATTCCTCCTTTCCCCCTCCTTTCCCTCCTATCTCCTTGCAAAGTTCAGCGATTAGATTACCACAATGAATCCTTCCTCTCAACCCTTTGCTTACCATCATTAGATACAACTTCCTGTCTTTAAGGGAAAGTAAGCCTATCGCTCCTTCTCTGATCTTCTGCTTAAATACATCGGAGAGTTCTCTTAACTCCGGAAGGTCAAGGTCAGAAAACTTTCGCACCACCACCCTTTCTCTTTCATCCAGATCCCTTGCATAGTAGGAAAAAAGCTCTTTTCGCAGTCTCTCATTCTTCTTCTTCACCTTCTTTACCTGTTCGCTTATCTCCTTTACTCTTGCTACTATCTTCTCTGGAGAAGTGGAGAGAAGACGCGAAAGTTCCTTCACCTTTCTTTCCTGCTCCTTTATCCACTTATAGGCAAACCTTCCAGTTAACGCCTCAATCCTTCGCACTCCTGCTCCGATAGAACCTTCTTTTGTTATCTTGAATAGACCTATCTCTCCTGTGGCTCTCACATGCACCCCTTTACAAAGTTCTTTACTGTAATCACCTATGGAAACAACCACTACTTCTTTCTCATACTTCTCTTCAAAAAAACCTATGGCTCCCTCAGCCAAAGCCTTCTCTTTATCCATCACTTTCTTCTCTACCCTGTCATCCCTTAGTATTCTCTCATTAATCCTTCTTTCTATCTCCTCTAATTCCTCTTCGCTTAAAGTTTTAGAGTGGGTAAAATCAAAATGAAAGTAATGAGGGAAGATTATTGAACCTGCTTGCCTAACATTCTCTCCTAACATCTCACGCAGAACGCTATGAAGCAGGTGGGTGGCGGTATGGTTGCGAGCCACATCCACCTCCTCCTCTCCCCACACCCCCTCTATAGGCAAGCCTTTCTTTCTTGCTTTCTCCTTCTCATCCATCTTAGCAAATATCTCCTCTTTGAACAAGGAACTTGCGCGCGAGCGCCTTCGTTGCTCCTCTACATAACTCATAAACTTGCTTTTATCCAGCCTAACCCCTCTGGGCAAAATTAGCGTTTCAATCTCCTCATAGGGAAGACCATAGGTGTCATAGAGTTTGAAAGCGGTCTGCTCATCTATCACCTTCTCGCCCTCAAGGATCGTCTTTGCTCTCTCCATCGTTCTTAAAAACCTCTCCTCCTCCTCTTTTACAATCTCCTTTATCCTCCCCTCCTCTTCTTTCAAGAGGGGATAAGCGTTCTTTGATAGTTCCACCACCGGGGAGATTAGGCGATAGAGAAAAGGATTAGGAAGAGAGATTTGTTTCCCTAAATACTCTGTCTTGCGAATTAGTTTTCTTATTATATACCCCTCCCTCTCATTAGCGGGAATAACTCCGTCGGCAATAGCAAAGACTATTGCTCGTAGATGGTCAGCAATAACATTCACATTATAGCGCAGAAGAGGGCGATCTGAGGAGCGAAGAGAGAGAATACTCTTTATAATTGGCTTAAACACCTCGCTCTCAAAATCATCCTTCACCCCTTCTATCAGTGCGCTAATCCGCTCTAATCCCATTCCAGTGTCCACATTCCTATTCTTCAATTTTTCTATCTTTCCCTCTTTGCGATTAAACTGGGTAAAGACCAGATTCCAAATCTCTGTAAATCTTTCCTCAAAACTCCCTTCTCCCCAGTCATAGAATATTTCCGAGCAAGGTCCACAAGGTCCATCAGGACCCTCTTTTAGAGCATTGCTGGGCCAGAAGTTTTCCTTCTCTCCAAATCTTTTTATCCTTTCCTCCGAAATCCCTATCTTCTTCCTCCAGATCTGATAACTCTCCTCATCTTCTTTAAATACAGATACCAATAACCTCTCTGGAGCAATCTTCAACTCAGAAGTAAGAAACTCCCATGCCCACTCAATGGCTTCCTCCTTAAAATAATCACCAAAGGAAAAATTTCCCAACATTTCAAAAAAAGTATGATGTCCCAAACTCCTTCCTACCTCCTCTATATCTGCGGTGCGTAAGCATTTCTGGCAAGAGGTCGCTCTCCTGAACTCGGAAGGAGGATGAAGAAAATACTCCTTAAACTGGTTCATCCCTGCAGAGGTAAACAGAAGGGAAGGGTCATCTTTGGGAAGTAAAGAAGAGGAAGGAAATACTTTGTGCCCCCTCTTTTCAAAGAATCTCAGAAACCTTTCTCTAATTTCATCTGCAATCATCTCTTTTAGGCTCTTGGTTCCTTTTTTATATCTCTCTTCCTGCTACCCTGGCGAAGTTTTTCATCTCCTCCATCAGAGTCTTGAACTTTGCAGGCAGAAGAGATTGCACACCATCGGAAAGCGCCTCCTCAGGATTAGGATGCACCTCGATAAGCAAGCCATCTGCTCCCGAGACAATCGCTGCTTTGGACAAGGGAGCAATTAGTTCCCAGTTACCGCTTGCGTGGCTAGGATCAACAATAATCGGAAGATGGGTCAATTTCTTCGCCACAGGGATAGCCGAGATATCCAGAGTATTTCGGGTAGAGGTTTCAAATGTTCTAATCCCTCGTTCACAAAGGATGACATTAGAATTCCCTTGGGAGAGAATATACTCTGCACTCATTAACCACTCATTGATAGTGGACATCATTCCACGCTTTAAAACTACAGGCTTTTTTGAAAGCCCTACTTCCTTCAGCAGATTAAAATTCTGCATATTTCTTGCCCCAATCTGAAGTATGTCCGTATACCTTCCTACCAACTCCACATCGCGAGTATCCATTACCTCTGTGACAGTAAATAAACCTATTTCTTCTCCTACCTGCTTTAGATACCTTAATGCCTCCTCTCCCAGCCCCTGAAAGCTATATGGAGAGGTGCGTGGTTTAAATGCTCCTCCTCTTAGAATAGTTGCTCCTGCCTCCTTTACCGCCTTTGCTGTCTCAAGTAAATTTTCATAACTCTCTATAGCGCAAGGACCAGCCATCACTACAATCTTCCTTCCTCCAATCTCCTCGGTATGAGAGCCATCTGCTATTCTAATAACACTGTTCTCTGGATGAAACTCCCGGGAAACCAGTTTATAAGGTTTGAGCACAGGCATCACCCTCTCCACACCCGGAAATGCCTCCAGAGGTTGAACCCTCAACTTGTCCTCCTCTCCAATTACTCCAATAATGGTTCGTTCTACACCTTTAGAAAGCACAGGCTTTAACCCCCAGTTCCTTATTTTCTCCATAATATGGTTAATCTCCTTCTCTGTGGCAGTGGACTTAAGAACAATAATCATCTCCTCTCCTTAATCCCTTCAAGGAATTCTTTTTCAAATGTTTCTTTTCACCCTCTCGTTCATAAGACGCTCTCACTTGTCACCTCCTTCTTTCTCCGATCTCCTTGCCCAAAGAGCCTCTACTTTATTTAATATCCTCTGAGCAAGGTCTTCCTTTCCTATTCCCTTAAACCTCTCGATATCCCCCTCTTTATCCAAAATTGCTCCATAAACCTTGCTTTCCCCAAAAGGGCTTCCTCCCTTCTGGATTCTATTAACTACAATAAAATCCAATCCCTTTCTCTTTAACTTCTCCCTGCTTCTCTTTATGTAATCTTTATCCTCTAAACTAAACCCCACCAAAATCTTACCTGCTTTCTCTCGGCTTATCTGCGCGAGGATATCCGGAGTTTGAATTAGTCTTAGCAAAAGAGACTTCTTTGCTCTCCTGATCTTCTCTTTAACCACCGTATATGGACGATAATCAGCCACTGCAGCACACATAATCAAACAATCCGCCTTAGAAAAGCATCTCTTCACTGCTGAAAGCATCTGCTGGGTGCTTATTACCGAGATAAACTCTACTTCTGCTGGAGCGGTAAGTGAGGTAGGTGCAGAGATAAGAACAACCTTATGTTTTCTCTTGCGTGCAACCTCAGCAAGCATATAACCCATCCTGCCTGTGGAAAGGTTGCTGATAAAACGCACCGGGTCGAGCATCTCGCGTGTTGCTCCTGCAGTGATTAACATTCTCATCCTTCCCTTGCGCGCTCTTCTACTCTCCTCACAATCTCCTCTACCTCTGCTAAATGCCCTTTTCCTCTCTCTGCACACACCAGATCTCCATAGATAGGAGGGATAAACTCATAACCCCTTGCCTTCAACTTCTCTATATTCTCCTGAACAACAGGGTTCTCATACATATTCTGGTTCATTGCGGGAGCAACCAGAATCTTTGCTTTGGTAGAGATTAGTAATGTGCTCAGCAAATCGTCACAGATGCCATTGGCAACCTTTCCGATAATATTGGCTGTTGCCGGAGCAACCAACACTATATCTGCCTTCTGGGCTAAAGAGATATGCAGAGGTTGTTTATCCTCTCGGAACATATCGGTAAACACAGAGTTGCCCGATACACTTTGAAAAGTTAGAGGGGAAACAAACCTCTGGGCACAGGAGGTCATTACTACCAGAACATTAAACCCTTTCTTGCTCAATGCTCTTACTATCTCTACCCCTTTATAAACAGCGATACTCCCGCTTACTCCTACAATAACATTACTTGCTCTCATCCAGTTTCCCTTGTCTTATCTCCTCTAAGGCGATGGTGATAAAATTAGAGGAATCAATATCCACAAGTTTCTGCGCACCTTTGCTTAATTGTTTAGCCCGTTCAAAAACGAGGCGGGTCAGGTTATACATCCCTCCTACCTTTTTTAACAACTCCTCCTCAGGAATAAACATCATCGTACTCATATCCTACACCTCTCTGCTCTTATAATCGCCTTAATATCTTCTATACATTCCTCCAAATTCTTGTTGATTACCAGATAGTCATATTTATCTATCTCTTGCATCTCTTTTTCTGCCAGAAACAACCTCTGTCTTCGCTCCTCCTCTTCTGTCTTTCTCTTCTTCAACCTCCTCTCTAATTCTTCAAAAGAAGGAGGAGCAATGAAGATAAGCACTGCCTGTTTTTTATACATCCTCTTTATCCTTTTTGCTCCTCTCACATCAATCTCCAGAAGCACATTCCTTCCCTCCTGTAGTCCTTTTTCTAAGAAATCTCTGGCGGTCGCATAATAATTCTTCAAGACCTTTGTCCACTCTATAAACTCTCCCTTTTCTCGCTTTCTCTTGAACTCCTCTTGGGAAATAAATAGATAATCCTCCCCTTCCTTCTCTCCCTCCCGAGGAGGACGAGTAGTATAAGAGACAGAGTAGGAGAGCGAACAAGAGTTTAAGAGACGCTTCCTTATGGTTGTCTTTCCTCCTCCTGAAGGAGAGGAGATAACAAAAATTTTTCCCTTCGCGGGCAATCTATTGAAAAACCTTTCTGCTTTTTTGAAACTCATTATCTTAAAATCTCACAATCTTCCCTTTAGGCTCTCAGGTTGAATACTGGAGAGGATGATAAAGTCGCTGTCGGTAACAATAACTGCGCGCGTCTTTCTTCCATTAGTCACATCAATCAATCTCCCTCTTCTTCTGCTTTCCGAAACCAGCCTTTTTACGGGTGCAGAATCTGGAGAGATTATAGCCACGATCCTCTCTCTAAATACCAAATTATCAAACCCCAGATTTACTACTTTGCTTCCCTTCCGCTCTTTCTCTGGCATTTTCTTCTTAAAAAAAGAAGATAAATATTATATTCCCTTCTGGTCGTTTTTGTCAAATTTTGTATAAGTCCATAACATATTGGACAAATTATAATTTTTTATGAGAAACTGTAAAGGAGAAAGATTGTTCAAAGATTTAAAGACCACCCTCCACCCCTGGGGTGGAAACTTCGGGTGGAAACTCCCCCACCACTCTACTACCCAGTTGAGCACCTTT
>QNCL01000013.1 GCA_003645805.1 Candidatus Omnitrophota bacterium | reverse complement strand
TTGATTCGCTATCATGACTACAAGTACTATGTAGAGAATAAACCGGAGATATCCGATTATGAATATGACCTTTTAATGCAAAAACTAAGAAAGTTAGAGGAGAAACATCCAGAACTGATTACTCCTGATTCTCCTACGCAAAGGGTAGGAGGAGAACCAATCCAGGGATTTGTTTCGGTAAAGCATAGGGTTCCGATGTTAAGCATAGAGAATACATATTCTCCTTCTGAAGTGAGGGAATTTGATAAACGTGTGCATAAGAACTTGGGTGGAGAGAAGGTAGAGTATGTGGTAGAACTCAAGATAGACGGTGTTTCTGTGTCTTTAGTGTATGAAAAGGGAATATTTACCAGAGGCTCTACACGGGGAGATGGGATATATGGAGATGATATTAGCACAAATCTGAGGACTATCAAATCCATTCCTTTGCGTTTACGCAGTGGCTTTCCTCCTCTGATAGAGGTAAGGGGCGAGGTCTACTTAGACCATCAGAATTTCTCTCGCTTAAATAAAGAAAGGGAAAAGGAGGGGAAAGAGGTTTTTGCCAATCCTCGCAACGCTACTGCTGGCTCGTTAAAGCTTCTTGATCCACGGGCAGTTGCAGAAAGAAGGTTGAATATTTGGGTGCATAGTTTAGGCTACTTAGAAGGAGAGGAAGGTTTTGTGCAATCGCAGTATGATTTTCTCAAAAGATTGAGAGAGATGGGGTTCAGGGTAAATCCTCATTTCAAACTTTGCTCTTGCGTTGAGGAGGTGTTAGAATATTGCCAGTACTGGGAGAAGAAGAGAAGGGAACTGGAATATGATACTGATGGAATGGTGATAAAGGTAAATTCCTTTGCCCAGCAGAGGAGGTTGGGGATAACTACTCGCTCTCCCCGCTGGGTGATTGCCTATAAGTTCTCTCCTGAGCAGGCAATTACGGAGATAAAAGAGATCAAAAACCAGGTAGGGCGTACAGGGGTTATTACTCCCGTGGCGATATTAGAACCTGTTCCTTTATCCGGTTCGACCATAAGCCGAGCCACCTTACACAACTATGATGAGATTGTGAGGAAGGGTATTGATGTGGGAGATAAGGTGGCAATTGAGAAGGCAGGAGAGGTTATTCCCGAGGTGGTAAGGGTGGTGGATAAGAAGAAAGAAGGGAAAGTTTTTTCTCCTCCCTCTTTCTGTCCTGTATGCGGTTCTCGGCTAACAAGGTTGAAGGGAGAAGTCGCTTTGCGCTGTAATAATGCAAGTTGTCCTGCGCAGGTGAAGATGCGCATCTGCCATTTTGCTTCCCGTAAGGCAATGGATATTGAAGGTTTGGGAGAAGTGCTGGTTAACCAATTGGTAGATAAAGGGTTGTTGAGAGACTACGGAGATATCTATTTTAACCTCAATCAGGAAAACTTAGAGGGGCTGGAGAGAATGGGAAGGAAATCTGCTCATAACCTGTTAGAGGCAATAGAGAGAAGCAAGGAAAGGGAGTTGCCCCGGTTAATATATGCGCTCGGGATCAGGCATATCGGGGAGCATTCTGCAGAGATCTTGGCTCAAAGGTATCAGAGCCTTGAGCGTCTCGAGCAAGCAAGCATAGAGGAACTAACTTCTATCTTTGATATAGGAGAGATTGTGGCTCAGAGTATTTATGACTTCTTCCACAACAGATATAATCTCCAGATTCTGGAGAAGTTGAAGAAGGCAGGAGTAGAAGGAAAGAGAAGGGAGGAGAGGGGGCGAAAGCCTTTAGAGGGCAAGAGATTTGTATTTACAGGAACCTTAGAAAGATATGTCCGCTCTAAGGCTGAGGAATTGGTGAGGAGACTGGGAGGGGTTGTTTCCTCTTCGGTGAGCAAGAGCACAGACTATGTAGTAGCAGGCTTTGAACCCGGCTCAAAATACAAAAAGGCAAAAGACCTGAATATCAAGATTCTGACTGAAGAGGAGTTTGAAAGGTTACTGGAGGCGCATAATCAACAGCCCTGAGACTCCTCTTTCTTTCTCTACCTCTTTATTATGCACCACTTACTCGTAGATTTTCTGAATTATGTCTATTTAGAGAGAAGGTTATCCAAGCATACCTTTAGCGCCTACCGGAGGGATCTGGAGAGATACCTCTCTTTTCTAAAGCGAGAGAATAAATCTCTTCCGGAGGTAAAAGCAGAGGATATTACCGCTTTTCTTTGGGAGGAGAAGGAGAAAGGGAAGAAATCCCCGGCTTCCTTAGCGCGTAGTTTATCAGCGGTAAAATCTTTTCACCACTTTTTAGTAAGTTATGGGGTTCTAAAGGAGGATGTAACTCTCCTGCTTGCTTCACTTAGATTGCCCGAAAGAATGCCGCAGGTTTTAGAAATGGAGGAGGTGGAGGCTCTTCTGCAAGAACCTGATAAACACGAAGGTTGGGAGGCAAAACGAGATAAAGGGATTCTGGAGTTGCTTTATGCCACAGGGATGCGAGTGAGTGAACTTGCCAATCTTACCCTATCAAGAGTAGATATTAAGGAGAAGATAGTACGATGCATAGGTAAGGGCAATAAGGAGAGGATTATCCCTTTCGGAGAGAAAGCAAGATCTGCTCTGATAGAATATGTTCAGAGGATAAGACCTGTGCTGGATAAGAAAAGGAGTGAATACCTATTTCTCACTGCTCACGGAAACAGACTCTCTCGACAGAGAATTTGGCAGATAGTCAAGAGATATATTCGCTGGGCAGGAATAAAGAAGGAAGTCAGTCCTCATACGCTTCGTCATTCCTTTGCTACCCACCTTCTTCAACATAAAGCAAGTTTGAGGGTAGTGCAAGCAATGTTAGGGCATAGTAATATAGTGACTACAGAAATATATACTCATTTAAATCCCTCAAGACTAAAAGGAGTGCATCAAAAATACCATCCTTTAGGAGAAGAATGAAAAGACTATTAGCGATTGATATCGGGAATACAAATATAGATATAGGATTATTGCAAGAAGGGAAAGTAGTTAAAAGATGGATATTCCCCTCTGCTGAGTATCATCGCGATAGATTGTCAGAGATAGAGGAAGAGATAGAGGCAATAGTTATCTGTTCAGTAGTTCCCTCTTTAGAGAAAAGGATAGAGAAAGACCTAACTCAAAGATTCGCCATCAAGCCTGTGCTCAGCGGAAGAGATATCCGAGTGGAGATTCCTAACCTCTATAAGAATCCGAAGCAGGTGGGGCAGGACAGGTTGATAGGTGCCTACTCTGCCTCTATTTTGTATGGCTTTCCTGTGATTATAGTGGACTTTGGCACAGCCCTAACCTTTGACCTTGTTTCTGAGAACAGGGAGTATTTAGGAGGGGTGATCGTTCCAGGAGTAAGCCTCTGCTGGAATGCTCTTTGCAAGAAAGCCGAACTTCTCCCCCAGATCGAGATTTCTTCTGTTCCGCTTCCCCGTGAGTGCCTGGGTAAGAGTAGCGAAGAGAGTATGGTGGCAGGAATAGTCTATGGGTTTGGGAGTTTATGTGAGGGAATAATCAGGAGGATGAAGGAGAAATGTCGGAGAAAGGCGGTTGTGATAGGCACAGGAGGAGATATTTCTCTTATTAGCCCTTATTGTTCGCAGATAGAGAAGGTGGACAGAGATTTGATTCTTAAAGGTTTATGGTTTCTATACTATAGATATGGTAAATAGGAGAAAATCTGGGGTAAAAGTGGGCAAAAAATAAAGAAAAATGGGTAAAAAATTCATAAATTTGTATATATTGCTGCAAAATTGGATTTTTTTAGAGAAATTTGTGTTTGACTTTTAACTGATTTTAGAGTAAAGTATCTCTGCCTTTTTGATGAGGAAGAAGATTTAAGGGAATTAGAGATTAGGAAAGAGAGGTTGAAGAAAGGAGGGAAACTATGGCAAAACAGTTATCGTTTGCTGAAGATTGTCGACAGGCAATAAAGAGAGGTGTAGACCAGTTAGCAAAAGCAGTAGTAGTAACCTTAGGTCCAAAAGGGCGCAATGTGGCTTTGGATAAAAAGTTTGGTTCTCCCACCATCACCAAGGATGGGGTAACTGTAGCGAAAGAAATAGAGTTAAAGGACCCTTATGAGAATATGGGTGCTCAACTGGTCAAGGAGGTAGCCTCTAAGACCAGTGATGTAGCAGGAGATGGAACCACTACTGCTACTCTCTTAAGCCAAGCAATATTCAACGAAGGGTTGAAGAATGTTACAGCAGGAGCCAATCCAATGCTTCTTAAGAGTGGTATAGAGAAGGCTGTAGAGAGAGTAGTTCAGGAACTGAAGAGGATAAGCAAACCGGTTAAGGAAAGAAAGGAGATTGCTCAAGTAGCCACTGTGGCTGCTAATAATGACTCTGAGATTGGTAATCTAATTGCCGATGCAATGGAGAAGGTAGGCAAGGATGGAGTGATTACTGTAGAGGAAGCAAAGACAATGGAGACCAGTCTGGATGTGGTAGAAGGGATGCAGTTTGACCAAGGCTACCTTTCTCCTTATTTTGTTACCGATGCGGAGAAGATGGAGGTATCCTTGGAGGAGCCTTATATCCTCATCCACGAGAAGAAGATTTCTGTGCTCAAGGATATGCTTCCTTTACTGGAGAAGATTGCCCGTACAGGAAAGCCTTTATTGATTATTGCCGAGGATGTGGAAGGAGAAGCGCTGGCTACTTTGGTAGTAAATAAGATAAGAGGCACCCTGAACTGTGCCGCAGTGAAAGCCCCTGGTTTTGGAGATCGCCGGAAGGCAATGTTGGAGGATATTGCTATCCTTACCGGAGGAAGAGCGATTACCGAGGACTTGGGAATAAAACTGGAGAACATTGATCTGAAGGATTTAGGGAGAGCAAAGAGGGTTAGTATTGATAAGGAGAATACTACCATTGTAGAAGGAGCAGGGAAATCAAGTGCTATCTCGGGAAGGATTGCTCAAATCAAGAAACAAATAGAGGAATCTACATCTGACTATGATAAAGAGAAACTTCAGGAGAGGTTAGCAAAGCTCGCCGGAGGAGTAGGAGTAATTAATGTGGGAGCAAGCACCGAGACAGAGATGAAGGAGAAAAAAGCAAGGGTGGAAGATGCTTTGCATGCTACCCGTGCTGCGGTAGAAGAAGGGATTGTTCCCGGAGGAGGTGTTGCTCTCTTAAGAGCCTCACAAGCCCTGGATACTCTTAGACTGCATGGGGATGAGCGTGTAGGAAGAGATATTATCAAGCGTGCTTTAGAGGAGCCGATGAGGCAAATTTTGAATAATGCCGGTCTGGAGAGTTCTATAATCGTAGAGAAACTCAAGACAGAAAAGACCAATGTAGGTTATGATGTATTAAAAGGAGAATTTACAGATATGCTGGAGTCAGGGATTATTGATCCCACAAAGGTTACACGCACCGCTTTAGAGAACGCAGCAAGTATTGCTGCTCTGCTGGTTACTACTGAGGCTTTGGTTACTGATATCCCTGAGAAGGAGGAAAAATCTGCTACTCCCACACCACCTCCAGGTGGCGGGATGTATTAATAAAGAGAGTAAAGAGGGAGTAGTCTAAGTTTTGGTCAGGAATTTTACTTGGCTGAGGTAATAAGAGATTGAGGAGGGCAAGATGAATTTAAGACCGTTGGGTGATCATATTGTGGTTAAGAGATTGGAACCAGAGAACAAGACAAAAGGAGGAATTGTTATTCCTGACACTGCCAAAGAGAAGCCTCAGGAGGGCAAAGTAGTGGCAGTAGGGAAGGGAAAGATGTTAGATAATGGCACTATTGTTCCTCTTGAGGTGAAGAAAGGGGATAGGATTCTCTTTAGTAAATACTCAGGTGATGAAATCAAGATAGAATTGGAGGATTATCTAATCATTCGAGAAAGCGATGTTTTAGCAATAATTGAATGATATGGGAGAAGGATAGTTAAGAGTAAAAGCCGAGTAAGAAATTAAAACTCGGCTTTTCTTTTTTTAATAATGTTTATTTCTCACTTAAATCCTGTATTCTTTCGCTGGGGGAAGATAGAGATAAGGTATTACGGGTTGATTTGGGCTTTCTCTTTTTTACTGGCTCTGAAGATTATTAGTTCCCTGGTAAAAAGAAAGAAGATAGAGATAAAAAAGGATGAACTATTTAATCTTTGTTTCTATGTGCTTTTAGGAGGAATTATAGGAGCACGGCTCTTTTACATCCTGATATATAACCTTAGATTCTATCTTATCCATCCTTATGAGATGCTTGCCCTCTGGCATGGAGGTCTTTCTATTCATGGAGGGCTTGTAGGAGGAACTCTGGCTGGTTTGCTCTATTGCTTGCGTCATAAAATCAACTTTTTTCTTTTTGCCGACTTATTTGTTATCCCCTTAAGTCTGTGTCTCTGCCTGGGCAGAATAGGAAATTTTATTAATGGAGAGTTATATGGCCGTCTTACCTCTGTGCCTTGGGCAGTGAAGTTTCCGGGAGTAGAGGGATTTCGTCATCCCGCTCAGCTTTATGCATCCTTAAAAAATCTGATTATCTTTCTCTTTCTTCTAAGATTGGAGAAAAAAGGACAGAAGGAAGGATTTCTTTTCTTCTCTTTTCTTTTTCTTTATTCTCTGTTTAGGTTTCTGGTGGAGTTCTTCCGTGCGCCCGATCCTCAGTTAGGGTTTCTATGGGGAGGCTTGACAATGGGCCAGATTCTTTCTCTTCCTTTCTTTCTAATAGGAGCAGGAGGGATGCTCTGGGTTTATAAAAAGGCTTGAGAAGAAAAGACCAAAGCGGTGTATTTTCTTTAATATCCTTCCTTCTGAGAGAGAAGTGATACAGCAGACTTTAGTTTTGATTAAACCTGATGGGTTGCAAAAATCTCTTACGGGTAATATCCTTACCCGTCTCTCAGAAACGCGCCTGGATATTGTTGCTGCCAAGGTGGTTAGAGTAAGCAGAGAACTGGCAGAGAAACACTACTGTCATCTGAAAGATAAACCTTTCTTTGAAGACCTTATCAGATACATCTGTGGCGAGTTTCATAAAAGAAAGGTAATGGCTATGGTTTATTACGGAGAGAATGCAATAGAGAAGGTGCGCAAATTGGCTGGCGCAACCAACCCTGAGGAAGCAGAAGCAGTGTCCATTCGGGGAGCATATGGAAGGATAACTACTACTGGAGTCTACGAGAATGTAATCCATTGTTCTAACAACGAGAAGGAGGCAGAGAGAGAGATAAAACTTTGGTTTAACCCCGAGGAGATTATTGTGGATATCTATCCTACAAAGGTGGTAAAAAGAGAGATAGAACAAAGGGTGTGGGCATAGTTCAGAGATTTACTCTTATGATAGAGAAGGAGATAAAAAGGAAGATAAGGTGAGGAAGCCAAGCAGAGAGAAAAGGAAACAAGATGCCTGCTTTGCCCAAAGCCAGCGTAATAGAGAGTAATCCATAGTATGTCAATCCTAAAAACAGACAAACTCCTATCTTTACAAATATCCCTCCTCGCCCTTTAGTGGCTATTCCAAAGGATATTCCTAAGAGAATAGTAACCAAGTTTATCCAGGGAAAAGAGAGTTTATAATGCCAATCTGTAAGTTCACGGTAAGGTTTGTAGTTAGCAGAGACAAGCCTTTTTATCATCTTTCTCAGTTCTCTACTGCTTATAAACTCCACTCTTCTTGCTGATTCCAGAAAATCAAGGGGTTTTTCTTCTATGTTGATTATCCTTTGCTGATATTTCTGGGGCTCACCTATCCTTTCTCCCTCTGGATTTAGGTTGGAGATGAGGAGGTTGAAAAATACCCATTTGCCATTTTCCCATCTTGCTTCCTGAGCAATAATCTTCTGGCGGATATTTTTGTCTTTGTCCTGAACAAAGATTATTATATCCTTAGCCAAGTTCTTCTTTATATTATATTCTCTTATGTAAAATATCCGGTTTTTGCTTCCATAAAGAGTAAGGTCATTCAACACCTCTTTTTTTTCGGGAAGAGGGTTAACTGTGGAGGGTACTAATTTCTCGTTGATAATAAACACAAGTAGACTGAGGATTACTCCAGCGATAATCAAAGGAGTAATGATTTTGATAAAACTTATTCCCGCACTCTTTATAGGGGTTATCTCGTTAGTTCTTTCTAATCCTCCTATACAATAAAGACTGGCAAGGAGAGCAGAAAGAGGGGTGATACGCGTAAGGATGAGAGGAAGATGGTTGAGGTAGTGGATGAGCAGGAAAGCCAAAGTCCACCTTTGCTTGATAATCTCGTCTATGTTGTCAAACAGGTCTACAATGATATAAAGGGAAGTGAAAAGCAGGAGGCAATAGAACAGGGGAGGGAAAAAGCGCTTTAAGATATAGCGGTGAAGAATAAGCATTTTTTACTTTTTCGCAGTGAGATAGGTTAAGAATAAACCTACACTAATCACTACTATATTTGGTAACCACATCCAGAAGTAAGGGTTTGCATCCTTAGAGATGACAATTCCTTTAGCCATCGCAGTGAGCAGGTAATAGAAGAGCAAGACAATCAATCCTGTCCCGAAACCTACACTTTTTTCCTCCCGTCTGCTAATAATTCCTAAAGGGAAGCCAATGATTATAAAGGCAAGGGTGGAGAAAGAGAAAGAGAATTTTCGTTGAATTTCTGCAATTAAAGGGATTGGCGGAATTCCTTTTTTACGCAAGCGCTTTATTTCCTCTTTCAATTCTTTTATATTCATATCCTTTATCTTCTTTTCTATTTTCCTGTTTTTTAGTTCCGGAGGAAGGGTAAGGATTAGAGGATATTCCTTAAAACTGCATCTGTAGAATTTATCCGGGTCAACAGGGTCTTGTTCTTCACTGGAGCCTTTGAATAACTTCAAGATGACCTTTCCCTCTTCAGGGAAAAAAGTGGATAGGATTCCTTCTCGAGCAATGATTATACGGGTTTTTCTCTTCTCCTGCGGTTGATAAACACGAATATGTTTTAGTCTGTTCTCCTTAATTTCATAGATGAAGATGATATATCCCTTAAACTCTTTGATAAAACGACCTGCTTCCAGGCAAGAAGTAGGTTTTCGCATTCCTATTTCCATAACTGTCTTGCGGGCAGCAAAGTGGCTCCAGGGGATAAGATGATTTTCTAAAATCACCAGAAAAAGACTGATTATGATGCCCACAATTATCAGAGGAGGCAGGAGGCGATAGAGGGCAAACCCAGAACAGCGGATGGCAGTAATTTCGTTGTTGGCAGATAAATAGCCAAAGGTTAGAAGCACAGAAACAAGCACTGCAGTAGGCACTGTGTAGGTTAAAAGAGAAGGGAGAAGAAAGAAAAAAAGTTTACCTACCAGAAGGATATTTACTCCTTTATTGATTACCAGATCCGCTAATTTTATAAGATTACCCGTGATAAGAATGAAGGTAAAGACGATAAAAGAGAGGATAAAAGAATTTCTCGCTTCCTTCAGAATGTAGGAATGCAAGATTCTCATTCTATCTTGCCAGGGTCAGGATCTCTACCCTTTTTGCTCCTGCTTTTTTCAGAACCTGCGCGCATTCGTTGGCTGTTGCTCCGGTAGTAAACACATCATCAATGATAAGAATAAACTTCTGGGAAAGAAACTGATTTGACCTGAGGGCAAAGGCATTGGCGATGTTTGAAAATCGTTTTTCTTCAGGAAGAGTAGTTTGTGAAGGAGTAGATTTGATCCGCATAAGAGGATCAATAAGAGGAAGATGCAGGAGGTGGCTAATTTCCCTAGCCAAGAGTTCAGTTTGATTAAATTCTCGGTAGCGGAGTTTTTTAGGATGTAAGGGCACAGGGACGAGATAATCTATCTCTTTCCAGTTCAGATTATTCTTCACAAACTCAGCCATTAGTTTACCCAGAGGTTTTGCCAGATACTCTTGCCTTCGGTATTTAAACAGGTGGAGGAGATTTCTGATTGTTTCTTCATATCTGCTTACCGCCCAGGCACGCTCAAAATAAAATACCCTTTTTTGGCAAGGAGCGCAGATGTAAGTGGATGTTCTCTTATTGGCTAATGAACAACCGCATTTGATACAAAAGGGAGGTTTGTTTCTCTCTATCTTTTGATAGCATTCAGGGCATAGGAAGTTATCCTCCTCTTTTACCCTTCTTCTGCAAAGCACACATATTGGAGGATAGACAACTTCCCGCAGAGTTTTAAGGAGAGAACTTAATCTCCTTCTCCATTTCTCTTTTTGCATATCTGATTCTGCCCACACTACTGATGTAAAGCATAGTAAATATTACTACCTTTCTTTAACCTTGTCAATGTTTCATAATCTCTTTGTTATCAACTATATTCATCTCTGGACATAAGGGCGGAGATGATATATAATTAACAGATAATCAAAGAAGATAATTTCAAGCCTTCTTTCAGTCTCAACTTTCTAACAATAAAAAGTAGTTTTTGATCTTACTCGTCTCCAGAAAGGAGGTGGTAAGGAATGGGAGATCTAATAATACATAACCTTAAACATACAGGGATGATAACAGTGTTTGTTTTTATAATGATGATATTCACAGATTATCTTAATGTCTTAACCAAAGGCAGAATGGCTCAGATGATAAAAAAGGGGACATTTAGACAGTATGTTATGAGTTCATTCTTAGGTGCCACACCAGGATGTTTAGGATCCTTTATGAATGTATCTTTTTATGTGCATGGACTAATCTCCTTTGGAGCAATAGTGGGAGGGATGATTGCTACATCCGGAGATGAGGCTTTTGTAATGCTGGCTATGTTTCCCAGAAAGGCTCTGATGTTATTTGCTATCCTTTTTGTTTTAGGAGTTATCTCTGGATACATTACAGATAAACTCTCTCCTTTTTTGAAAACTAAGTTGTGCAAGGTTTGTAAATTTTCTGATTTGCATTTAGAGGAGTGCAGATGTCTTGATTTTAAGGGGATGATAGAGGGTTTAAAAAAGATGTCTTTAGTCAGATTTCTTTTCCTCTTTCTTCTGTTCATCTTCTTATATGGGTTTATTAGCGGAGTAATCGGACCTTCTGAATGGGATTGGAAAAGGATAACCTTTGTTTCCCTGCTGGGCTTAGCGACCTTTATAGTGATTACCGTACCTGACCATTATTTAGAAGAACACATCTACGCTCATATCTTTAAAAAGCATATCTGGAGGGTATTCTTATGGAGTTTTACAGCCCTGATTCTGATAGATTTGGCATTTCATTTATGGGATTTGAAGACATTTGTAAATCAACACCTGATATGGGTGCTTTTAATCTCTGGATTTGTGGGATTAATTCCGGAGTCCGGGCCAAATTTGGTTTTTGTTATAATGTTTGCAAAAGGAGTAATACCTTTTTCTGTGCTTTTAACAAATTCGATAGTGCAGGATGGCCATGGTATACTTCCTTTACTCTCTTACACCATAAAGGATGCGATGCTGATAAAGTTGGTTAATCTGTTTATTGGTTTAGCAGTGGGAGGGTTTCTATACCTCTTAGGATTTTGAAATCTGAGTAAAAAAGTAAAACCAAAGGCTTACATCTTTTTCGCTTTTCATACTTAGTTCTCTTGACTTTCAAAACCTGATAAGGTAGAATTAAAAAATGGGGAGGAGCAAGAGACTACAGGTTTTATTTCTTTTTATTTTTTTCTTTTTTCAACTAAGAGTTTGTTTTCCTTTTCCCGCAGATGTAGAGGTAGTCTGCAATAAAGATTACTTTCCCTCAGTCCTTTCCCTTATCTCGCAGGCAAAAGAGGAGGTTTGTGTTCTTCTATTTGAGATGAGATACTACAAGCAATACCCGGATAGTGTGTCTAATAGACTCGTTCAGGAGTTAATCTCTGCAGTTAGACGAGGAGTGAAGGTAGAGGTTATTCTTGACCAATCAGATTGGAATAGGAAGAACACAGAGAAGAACAAAATAAGTGCTGATGTTCTTCTTAAAGGGGGAGTTAGGGTTTACCTGGATGATCTAAAAAAGACTACTCATAGTAAAGTAATTATCGTGGATGGAAGATACACGGTGGTGGGAAGTACAAATTGGACATATTATGGATTAGAGAGAAATAACGAGTCTTCGGTAGTGATTGATTCGCCCCAGATCGCCAAGATATTTAGGGATTATTTTGAAAGGATAAAAGCAAGATCAGAGAAGTTTGAAGGCATAGAGTTTGAAAGAGTAAGGTGGATAGAAAGGATAAAAAGGTTATTCTTTAGGGAGAGATAAATAAAGAGGAGATGAGGAGATGGATAGATGTTTAAGATTTATTGTGTGCCTGCTTCTTTTAGGCATTCTGATAGTAGAGATTCTCATTCTTCAAAGGTTGTCTTCCACGCTGAAAGAAACAAAGAAGATTCGCACGGAGATTAAGTTATTGATTAAGTAACTTCGAGGCTTTATTTTTTAGAGCAAAGAAAGTCCTATGCAGAAGAGAATTTTGGTTACCGGAGGGGCAGGTTTTATCGGAAGTGAGTTTGTAAGGGAGGGAGTGAGAAGAGGATATTCGCTGATAGTGGTGGATAAACTAACCTACGCCGGAGACATAGAGCGATTGAAGGAGGTGAGCGGAAGATATAGGTTTTATAAGGTGGATATTTGCTATAAGAGAAAAATAAAGGAGATATTCAAGCAGGAGAAGCCTCAGGTTGTGGTCCATTTTGCTGCCCAGACCCATGTAGATAGAAGTATCTGCAATGCCCAGCCTTTTGTGAATACTAATATTCAAGGGACACAAGTCCTGCTTGATGTAGCAAAGGAATGCGCAATAGAGAGATTTGTGCATATTAGTAGCGATGAGGTATATGGAGAGATAAAAGAGGGAAGGTTTTCCGAAGACTCGCCTTTAGCCCCTAATAATCCCTACTCAGCAACAAAAGCCTCTGCTGATCTGTTTATAAAGGCATATATCAGGACATACAACTTTCCGGCAATTATAGTCAGAGCGTCTAATAACTACGGACCCTGGCAACATCCAGAGAAGTTTATTCCTGTGCTTATTTATAATGCCTTAAAAGGAAGGAGGGTGCCGGTATATGGAGAGGGAATAAATAGACGAGAATGGCTATATGTAAGCGATTGTGTTCGGGCTATTTACTTGATTATGGAGAAGGGGATTCTTGGAGAGATATACAATATAAGTTCAGGGATAGAGAAAAGCAACATAGAACTCGCCCATTTTGTTCTTCAGATTTTAGGGAAAGGTAGAAGTTTAATTCAATTTGTAAAAGACCGCCCCGGACATGATATCAGATATGCTCTCGATTGGTCTAAGATATCCAAACTTGGCTGGAAGCCAGAGATGGATTTTGAGAGAGGGTTGAACAAGACAGTAAAGTGGTATAAAGATCACATAGATTGGTTGCAAAGTCGCATTGCAAGTTCAAAAAGAGCAAGATAAAGGAAGCAAAGAGTTAGAGAAAACTTTGTATTTGAGAAAATAAGGTCTTCTCCTCTTTTTTTCAGTGAAAGGATGCAACAGATTCTCCTGGCGGGGAGTGCAGGTTTTATCGGTCAGAAAGTAGCCGAGTTTCTCTTAAAAGAAGGCTATGAGGTTATAGGTGTAGATAATTTTGATGATTATTATGATTTAAGACTGAAGGAGTATAGACTATCTCTCCTAAAAGGGTATAAAAATTTCTTCTTTCATCGGGTTGATATCAGAGATTATAATTCCTTAAAGAGTCTTTTTGAGAGATATAGATTTTCAGCCATTATAAATTTAGCAGCAAGAGCAGGAGTAAGAGATAGCGTAAAAGACCCTTTTATATATTTCAGTGCTAACCTTACAGGAAATCTTAATCTTTTAGAACTTTCTAAGGAGTTTAAGATAGAAAAATTTGTTTTAGCCTCTACCTCTTCTTTATATGCGGGTCAGAAACTTCCGTTTAAAGAATCGCTTTCAGTAAACACCCCTATCTCTCCCTACGCAGCGAGCAAGAAATCCGCAGAACTCAGTTGTTATACCTACCACTATCTTTATGGAATAGATATAACCATTCTGAGATACTTTACAGTCTATGGGCCAGCGGGCAGACCAGATATGAGTATTTTCAGGTTTATAAAATGGATAGATGAAGGAAATGAGGTTATAGTTTACGGAGACGGAAGACAAAAAAGGGATTTTACTTATATAGATGACATCGCTGAGGGAACAATAAAGGGGTTAAAAAGAATGGGATTTAAGATAATAAATTTGGGCAATAGCAAACCTTATGAACTCAACTATGTAATAGGTGTTATAGAAAACTACTTAAGCAAAAAAGCAAAGATAGTGAAGCAACCTTTTCATAAAGCAGATTTTAAGATTAGTTGGGCAGATATTGAGGAAGCCGGTAACTCTCTCGGCTGGAAGCCAAAGGTAGATTTAGGAGAAGGAATAAGAAGGACGGTTGCCTGGTATAAGCAAAATAGGAAATGGGTGAGTAAGGTAGAGGTGGAGAAAAAGTAGGTATAGCATCTTAATTTTTAATTTAAGAATGCTTTGGAGGATGCTTTTAATATTTTAATTACGAGGATATAACTAAGAAAGGGAGGAGATATGCTTTTAGTTACAGGTGCAGAAGGAATGGTTGGAAGTTATCTAAGAGAGGTTTTCTCAGATACTGAATTGTATCTTACAGATATTGATAATATGGATGTCACTAATTTTGCATTGGTAGAAGAGACTATAAAGAAAGTTAAGCCTTCGGCTATTTTGCATTTAGCCGCGGAAACCGATGTTGACCATTGCCAGCAGTATCCGGATAAAGCGTTTAAGGTTAATGTTTTTGGAACTCAGAATGTCGCAATGCTTTGCCGAAAGTATGATATACTATTAGTGTATGTTAGCACTGCCGGAGTATTCGGAGGGGATAAAAGGGAACCGTATACAGAATTTGATACTCCTAATCCTGTAAATATATACGGACTTACTAAACTTGAGGGAGAGAGGTTGGTGGAGAGGATTCTATACAGATATTTTATTGTGAGAGCAGGTTGGATGATAGGAGGAGAAGATAAAGACAAAAAATTTGTGGGGAAGATGATACAACTAATGAGGGAGAGGAAGGAGATAAGAGTGGTATATGACAAGATAGGAAGCCCCACTTTTGCAAAATATCTACTTTTGGGTATAAAGAAACTAATGAACACACAATATTATGGTTTATACCATATGACCTGTAAAGGTGTATGCAGTAGATATGACATAGCCCTGGAGATTGCCAAGATTATGAAGAAAGATATAAAGATTACCCCGGTAAGTTCTGCTTTCTTCCCTTTACCTGCGCCTCGTGCATATTCAGAAGCTATGCGTAACTATAAGTTGGATTTGTTAGGAATGAATGATATGCCCACTTGGCAGGAGGCTTTAAAGGAGTATCTTTCCTCTTGGATTACCTTCCCAAAGTGAGTCGTTTATATAATGGGAAGAACATCCCCCTTATAATTCTTAAATATATTCATAGTTTTATTCCAAAAACAGATTTGGAGTTATTTGGTTCCACACTCTACTTTTCCTTTTGAAGCCTTTATGAGATAAGCCCGGGTTATGCAAAAAGAGAATAAATTGTGTGCTCTGTTAATTGCCACCTTACCTCCCCCATATCATGGTGTCAGCATTTATAACTCTTATTTACTCACTTCTAAGATAAAAGATGTATTTAGAATAGTGCATTTGGATATTTCTGACCACCGCAGTTTAGATAACTTAGGGAAATTTGATTGCGTAAATCTCTATCTGGGTATAAAGAATATTTTTCAGTTAGTGATTATGCTATTAAGAGAATCACCTCGGCTGGTGTATTTGAGTATTGCACAGAATAAAGCATTTTTACGCGACGGTGCCTTTATAATAATCACTTCTCTGTTAAGTAAAGCAAAGATAATTGTGCATAACCATGGAATATTTAAGCAGTTTTATGATTCTTCTGGCATTTGGATGAAAAAATTTATTGATTTTAGTTTAAGAAAAGTAGATGTTTTTATCATACTAGGAGAAAGTTTGAGATATACGGTTCAGAGATGGTCTAAGTCCATAGAAGTGCTTCCCAATGGGATAGAATTTTCCGTAGATATAAATAAAAAGGTGTGGCAGAAGAGTCCTGTAGTCATTTCTTTTATGAGTAATTTCTTTAGAAAGAAAGGGATAATAGATTTTTTGAAGGCTGCCAAGATAGTGCTGGAAAGTGGAACCAGCAATGTAAAATTTCAGTGTGCCGGGAGTTGGTGGAAACGCGAGCAAGGCTTAAAGAGAGAAATGTTAAGGTTTGTCAAGGATAATGGTTTGGAGAGTATGATCGAATTTAAAGGAGCGATTTTTGGCAGAGAGAAAGAAGAGTTTTTGTTAAATACGGACATTTTTGCTTTTCCTACTCATTATGATGTCTTTGGTTTGGTGCTTTTGGAAGCGATGGCAGCGGGTTGTGCAATTGTGGCAACAAGAGTAGGTGCTATTCCTGAAATAATTATTGAGGGCAAAACCGGCTTATTAGTTGAGCCTCAAAATCCTATGCAATTGGCTGAGGCAATACTCTACTTGATTAAGCATCCGCAAGAGAGAAGAAATATAGCAGAAGCAGGGAGAACTCGTTATGAAAAAGAATTTAGGATCGAGGCTAATATAGAAGGATTAATAAGAATATTTCGAAAGGCAATATCTTAATAATGAAGCAGGTAATCCAGAATTATAAAACAGCTAGATTAGAAGTAAAAAATGTCCCTGCGCCTCTCCTGCGCAGAGATGGACTTCTAGTGAGGTCTTATACTTCTCTCATTAGTGTGGGTACTGAGCGAACAAAGATAGAAAGTGCAAGAATGTCTTTGATTGAAAAGGCAATATCCCGTTTAGATTTAGTAAAGATAGTTATGGCTAATGTCAAACAGGAAGG
>QNCL01000012.1 GCA_003645805.1 Candidatus Omnitrophota bacterium | reverse complement strand
TTTTTTTGATAGATGGAATCAATGTTTCCACCCCTGGGGTGGAAAGGTGAAAAAGGATAATTCTCAGAGATTAAAAGATTGGAGGAGAGATGATCAAAGAGATAATTGGCAAGTTAGTGAACAGAGAGGATTTATCCGAATATGAAATGGAAAGGATAATGGAAGAGATTATGCAAGGTAATCTCTCCCCTTCTCAGATTTCTGCCTTTCTTGTTGCTCTGAAGATGAAAGGAGAAAGTGCCCAGGAGATTACTGCTGGAGCAAGGATTATGCGCAAGTATGCCCTTAAGATAAACCCTGAAAGAGATGTTCTGGATACCTGTGGAACAGGAGGAGATGGGAAAGGCACATTCAATATCTCTACTGCTTGCGCGATTGTAGTTTCTGCCTGTGGAGTAGCGGTGGCAAAGCACGGCAATCGTTCCATCTCCAGTAAATGTGGAAGTGCAGATGTGCTCAAGGCTTTAGGGATAGATATTGAGATGAAAAAAGAAAGGGCAGAGGAGTGTTTAAGAAAAATAGGTATCACTTTCCTGTTTGCGCCTTTGTTTCATCCGGCAATGAAGAATGTTTTACCTACCCGCAGAGAGATAGGTATCCGCACCATATTTAACATTTTAGGTCCTCTGGTCAATCCTGCAGGAGCAAAATACCAGTTATTGGGTGTGTATGATAAAACCCTGGGCTATACTCTGGCAGAGGCATTAAAAAATTTAGGTTCTCTTCGCTGCCTTCTGGTGCATAGTGCCGATGGTTTAGATGAACTCTCTACCACAGATAAGAATTATCTCTGGGAGGTAAATAACGGTAAAATTAGCCACTATGAGATTGAGCCTTTAGACTTTGGTTTTTCGCGCTCAAGTATAGAGGATTTATTAGGAGGAGAAGTTTCAAGAAATGCCCAGATTATCTTAGAGGTGTTCAAAGGCAGGAGGTTTCCTCCTCGAGATGTGGTAGTGTTAAATAGTGGTTGCGCTCTTTACACCGCCAATAAAGCAAAGGATATTAAAGAAGGCATCAAGATGGCAAAGGAGAGCATAGATTCAGGAAAAGCGATGAAGAAGTTAGAGGAATGGAAGAGGTTCAGTGAACAGGGATGTTAAACCAGATTATTGCGAGAAAGAAACAGAGAGTGGAAGAGGCAAAAAAACTCTTGCCCGTTAAGGAAATATTGAAAGAGATAGAAAAGAAAAAAAAGAGAAGAGATTTTAGGAAAGCAATAGCCTCAGCGGGTTTGAGTTTGATTGCAGAGATAAAACAGAGATCTCCCTCTTTTGGAGAATTTAGAAGAAAGGAAGAGTTTAATTATCTGGAAATTGCCCGCATCTATGAGCAAGAGGGAGCAAAAGCAATCTCTGTGCTCACTGAAGAGGAATTCTTTGGAGGAAGTCTATCTTATCTTAAAGAGATAAAAGAAGCCATCTCCTTGCCTATTCTATGTAAGGATTTTATCATAGATGAATACCAAATTTATCAGTCGGTCTTCTACGGTGCAGATGCAGTTCTGTTAATTAGCCGATTATTGAGTGAGAGAGAGATCAAGAGATTCTTGAACCTTTGCGAGGAGTTTGGGATAGAGGCATTGGTAGAGGTGCACAATGAACAGGATATAAAAAAACTTGTTTCTACTTCAGCGAAGATTATCGGAATCAATAATCGAGATCTGGATACACTCCAGGTGAACATAAAAACCACAGAGAATCTTATTCATTTAATCCCTCCAGATAAGTTGATAGTTAGCGAGAGTGGAATAAGAAAGAAGGAGGACATTAGATATCTCAGGGATTTAGGAGTAGATGCGGTGTTGATCGGAGAGGCGTTTTTGCAAGCAAAAGATATTGTTAGGAGAATAAGAGAGATGATGGAAGAGTAGTCTGGGAGGATAGCGATGGTAAGAATAAAAGGGTGTAGGATAGAGGTAATTCAGGGAGATATCACAGAGCAGGATAAAGAAGCAATTGTAAATGCAGCAAATAATAGACTGTTAATGGGTGGAGGAGTTGCAGGAGCCATAAGACGCAAAGGGGGTCCTTCTATTCAAGAGGAGGCGAATAGATTTTCTCCTATTCCTATTGGAGAGGCGATAGTCACTAATGCTGGCAATTTGAAAGCGAACTATGTCATTCATGCCGCTACGATGGGTATGGACTTTAAGACCAATGAAAGGATAATTCGCGAGGCTACACTTAACGCGTTAAAGAGAGCAGAGGAAAAAGGGATAAAGAGTATTGCTTTTCCTGCTTTAGGTTGTGGAGTTGGAAAATTTCCTTTGGAATTATCGGCAAAGGTTATTTCACAAGCAATCTTTTCCCATCTGCGCAGCACCGATTCCTGTTTGGAGGAGATTGTTCTCGTGCTTTATCGCCAAGAGGATGAGAGGATCTTTAATAAGGTAGTGCATAACTATCTTTCCTATATAGAGAGGAAGATAGGAAACGGGCCTTTTGTCACCGTGGATGCGATTGTAGAGAAAGAGGGAAGGGTAGTGTTGATAAAGAGAAAAAATCCTCCTTTTGGCTGGGCTCTACCTGGAGGGTTTGTGGACTATGGAGAGAGATTAGAAGAAGCAGTGAAGCGAGAGGTTAAAGAAGAGACAGGACTTGAGATAACAGAGGTAAAACAGTTTCATACCTATTCTGCTCCTGAGCGCGATCCTCGCTTTCATACTGTTTCTACAGTATTCATTGCAAAGGGGCAAGGAAAGATGAAGGCAGAGAGTGATGCTCAGGAAGTAAAGGTATTCTCTTTATCTGAACTTCCCGAAGAGATTGCCTTTGATCATCGCCAGATATTAGAAGATTATAAGAAAAACGCTGATGCAACCAAAGCATAGCCTTCTTATCTCTGTATCTGCACTCATCTTTATTGGTGTGATAATGGTCTACAGTAGTAGTGGGCTTTATGCGTGGAAGTATTTTGGCAGAAGTTCTTTTTTTCTCTCTCGCGAATTACTCTTTTTGGTTATAGGGTTTATAGCCATGACCATTGCCTTGAATACCGATTACCATCTTCTCCAGCGACATAGTAAAAAGATTATTCTCCTCTCTTTCTTTCTCTTGCTTCTTACCTTTATTCCTCCTTTTTCTCATCCTGCCGGAGGAGCGAAGAGATGGATTTTCCTTTTTCCTTATGGATTTCTCAAAAACTTCTCCTTTCAACCTTCAGAGTTAGCCAAACTTTCTTTGGTTTTGTATTTAAGCAGTTTTTTTCAAAGGCATCAAACAGAAATAAAAAACCTCTGGCGAGGATTTGTTCCTCCTTTTCTTATCACCCTTTCCTTTGCAATGATAGTCTTTCTTCAACCAGATTTAGGCACAAGTATCCTGTTCTTTGTTCTCTTTTTCTTTCTTGCCTTCTCTGCAGGAGCAAGATTCCTGCATCTCTGTTCTCTATGTTTACTTTTTCTTGCTCTATCTCCTTATTTGATCCTCCTTCGTCCTTACTGGATAAAACGAATTATCTCCTTCCTTAATCCCTTTAAGGACCCTCAAGGAGCAGGTTGGCAGATTCTTCAATCTTTTATTGCTTTCAAGAATGGAGGGCTTCTGGGAGTGGGTTTAGGAGCAGGCAAGCAAAAGTTATTCTATCTTCCAGGTTGCCATACAGACTTTATCTTCTCTATTATTGGAGAGGAATTAGGATTTCTGGGAGGAAGTATTGTGATTTTTCTGTATATCCTGCTATTGATTAGCGGGATGAGGATAGCCTTCAAAGCCAGAGATTTAGGGGGGCATCTGCTGGCTTTGGGTATTAGTGTGCTAATTACTCTGGGAGCAATAGTAAATATAGGCGTAGTTAGTGGCTTGCTTCCCACCAAAGGTTTGCCCCTACCTTTTATCAGTTATGGAGGTTCGGCTCTGGTTGTAGATATGTTTGCTGTGGGAATTTTGTTAAATATTGCCAATAGTTTTGACAGAGTTGATGCATAGGATTCTTATTGTTAGTGGAGGCAGTGGAGGACATCTTTTTCCGGCAATAAGTTTAGCAGATGATTTAAGAAAGAGAGGGAAGCAGGTAATTCTAACAATCTCCTCCAAAGATATAGATAAAAAGATAATCAAAGAGCGAGATTATGAGTATGAGGTTTTTCCCCTCTTTTTCTTTCTTTCAAAAAATCCTTTTCTTTCTTTAATAAAATTCCTTGCCTCCTTTAGAAAAGCAGAGAGGGTTTTGAGAAGGTATAAACCTGCGGTGGTAGTGGGGATGGGAGGAGGTAATAGTATTTCTCCTCTTCTTCTGGCGCATTTTAGAGGAATTCCTACTCTCATCCATGAGCAAAATGTTTTTCCCGGGAAAGCAAATCGCTTTTTATCCAACTTTGTAGATAGAATAGCCATAAGTTTTGCCGAGACTAAAAAATTTTTTCCTTCTCAAAAAGTAGTGTTTACAGGTAATCCTTTACGCAAAGAAGTATTTGAGAAAGGGGAGAGAGAAAAGCAGGGATTTACTATTCTAATAATGGGCGGGAGTCAAGGAGCGCATAGCATAAACACCCTTTCCCTAAGTGCATTTAGGCTGATGTCCGAAAAAGAAAAGAAGGAGATAGAGGTAATTCATCTTTCCGGGGAAAAAGATTATATATGGGTAAGTGAGGAGTATAAGAACCTGAGAGTGAAGCATTCTGTTTTCTCTTTTTTTTCTCATATAGGAAACCTATATTCCTCAGCAGATTTGCTTATCTCTCGGGCAGGAGCAACCACTATTGCCGAGATAATTGCCTCAAAGAAGCCAGCCATCTTAATCCCTTACCCCTATGCCTCCTATCATCAGCGAGCAAATGCCAATTTCCTTTTTAAACAAGGTGCTTGTTTAATGATAGAGGAGGATAGAATAACTCCGGAGGAGTTAAAGAAAACTATTCTATACCTGAAAGAGGATAAGAGGGAAAGGGAGAGGATGAGAGAGAACTTAAAAAGGCTTTATGTACAGGGAGCGGATAGACGGTTAGGGGAACAGGTGATAGGTTTAATAAGAAAGGATTAAACAAAAGCGAGGATGAAAGAGGGATGTTGAAGGAAGAGAGGTTTCACTTCATAGGAATTGGAGGAGCAGGGATGAGTGCCCTTGCTCTTCTCCTCTTGCGTGCGGGTAAACAGATCACTGGTTCAGACTTGCAGATGAGCAGTTATGCTCAGCGTGTAAAAAGGGAAGGGGCAAAGGTATTTTTGGGCCACCATCAGCGATATTTAGGCAACCCTCAGATAGTCGTTTTTTCCTCGGCTATTCCTGCAGATAACCCGGAAATGCAATTAGCCCGAAGAAAAAAGATTACCCTTTTGCATCGGGCAGAACTTCTATCCGCCCTTTCTCGAGAGAAGCAGAGTATTATAGTCTCTGGAATGCACGGAAAGACCACCACTGCTAATATACTTGCTACCATTCTGATTAAGGCAGGTTGGAAACCTACAGTTGCTTTAGGAGGAGAGTCTTTTGATCTTAACGGGAATGCTTATTTAGGAAAAGGAGATTATTTTATTGCCGAAGCAGATGAAAGTGATGGTTCGTTTCTCCATTTTCTTCCTACCTATGCAGTAATTACCAACATTGACTCTGAACACCTGGACTTTTACGGAGATAAAGAAAAGATACTCTCTGTCTTCACCCAGTTCCTTCAGAGAGTAAAAAGGATTATCTTCTATAATGCCCAGGATGAGAATATAGAAAGGATTATCTCAGGTTTAAGGTCTTGCCAGAAGGTATCTTTTGGTCTCTCTGAGGATTGTGATTTATTTGCTTCTCAGATAGAAGAGAAAGGAGAAACAACGCAGTTTGAGTGCATATTTAAGAGAAAGAAACTGGGCAGGATAAGCATACCCCTTTTAGGAAGACATAATGTGCTTAACTGCTTGGCAGGTATTGCCCCTTGTTTGGAGTTAGGGGTGGACTTCGCTACCCTTAAGAGAGGTTTGGAAGAATACCGGGGTGTGGCACGGCGGGGAGAGGTGAAAAGGAGAGAGGGGATTATGGTGATAGAGGACTACGCTCATCATCCCACAGAACTCTCCGCAGTAATCTCCACCTATCTTTCCTTTAAGAAAAGAAGGATAATCAGTATATTCCAACCTCATCGTTATACTCGCACAAAGTTTCTCTTCAGGAAGTTCGGAGAATGTTTTAATAACTCTGATTTGGTAATCCTTACGGACATCTATCCCGCAAACGAAAAGCCAATCAAGGGAGTAAGTAGCAAGATGATTCTGGAGGCAATAAAAGAGCAAGATCAGGTTCCAGCAATATTGCTTCCCAAGAATCAGATTGTAGAGTATTTGAGAAAGACTGTTCGGGAGGGAGATGTTGTATTGGTTTTAGGGGCAGGAGATATAGGAGAGATCAGTAGGGAGTTGGTAAGAATGGAGGTTGGATGACTTCCCGACAGAAGGATTTTTTATCCGCAATAGAGGGGAAAGTAGCATTTGATGAACCTCTGCACAGATATACAAGTTTTGGTATAGGAGGACCGGTAGAGGCGTTTATGGAGCCTAAAGACCTTCCTTCTCTGCAAAAGATAATCAGATTTTGCTTTCAAGAAGGGATCTCTGTGTTTATAATAGGAAAAGGAACTAATCTCCTGATAAAGGATGAAGGAATAAGAGGAGTAACGATTAGATTGACTTCTTCTCCATTTAGTAGTATTAGAGTAGAGGGAGAAAAACTGTATGCAGGAGCAGGAGCAAGTCTGTCAGAGGTGTTAAGGGTGAGCAAAGAACATAATCTGAGCGGATTAGAATTTACTGCTGGGGTTTGTGCAACTGTGGGAGGAGCGATAAAGACCAACCTAAATACTACCTATCCCCAGCCAGAAGAGATAAGAAGGAAGGTAGAGTATGTAAGGGTTATGGATGAAAAAGGAGATTTAGGTTATCTTAGTCACATAGAGGATGGATGGAAAGGAGTAATTTTAGAAGTAGGATTTATACTCAGGAGGAAGAAAAAGAAAGAGATAGAGAGGAGGATAGAGGAGTGTATTGCTTATCGCAAGAGAACACAGGAGATACATCTTCCCTCCGCAGGTTGTATATTTAAGAATCCGATAGAGGGAAAACCAGCGGGTTGGTTGATTGAACAATGTGGCTTAAAAGGAAAAAGAATAGGAGGAGCAGAGGTTTCTTCAAAGCATAGCAATTTTATTATCAACCCTCAAAAAAAAGCAAAGGCAAAGGATGTTTTAGCCCTTATTCAGTTAATCCAGAGAGAGGTAAAGAATAGATTTAACCTGTTTTTAGACCTGGAGATAGAGGTTTTAGGATGAGATTTTTGCCATCCAGATTGCGAGTAGGTTTGGCTTTGGGAGGAGGGGGAGTGAGAGGATTGAGCCATCTGGGAGTGTTGAAGGTTCTGGAGGAAGAAGGGATAAGAATAGATTTGATTGCGGGAGTGAGTATGGGAGCGATTATAGGAGGAGGTTATGCCTTAAATCCTGATATTAAATCTTTAACCTCCGCCCTCCTTGAGGCTTTAGACAAGATAGATATAAGCAAGATAGAGGGTGTTTCCTATGGAGAGTTTTTTAGAAAGAAGGATAGCGTTTACAAAAAACTCAGTGCTTTTGTGCGCGAGATATACGCTTTAGGCAAACAACGATTACAAGGGTTTATTATTGACTCCTCCTTAATAGAAGAGGCAATCAAGGGTTGGGTGGATGAGAAGGAGTTTAAGGAAACCAAAATTCCTTTTTATGCTGTGTGCACTGATCTGAATACAGGAGAAGAAATAGTGGTGCATGAAGGAAGATTGGATAAGGCTATACTGGCTAGCGCTGCCATTCCCGCTGTATTTCCTCCTATAGAGATAAAAGGAAGAGTGTTGACAGATGGAGGGGTGCTGGAATCGGTTCCAGTGAAGGTGTTAAGGAGAGAAGGTGCGGATATAGTAATTGCTGTTAATCTGCATCCGGGACTTAAAAGAAGAGATTTTTCTAAAGGGATGGAGATTCTATACCAGATCTCCGATATTCGGGCTAAGGTGTTAAACGACATCCAATTAACATCAGCGGATATAGTAATAGAACCTCCACTTAAGGAGATAGGTTGGGCACACTTCTCTCAAGCCAGGAGATGCATAAAGGCAGGTGAGGAGGAGACAAGGAGGCGGGTAGAAGAGATAAAAGTTCTTCTGAGAAGAAAAAAGGGGTGGTTGGTTAGACTTTTCTCCAAAGGTTAAGGACGCTTGTTCAATCAACAGAGGTGTTCTATTGGGAGAAGAAGAGCGAGATTATTTCTTAGAACCCTTTTTTATCTTTTATCTCTATTCTTTCTTCTAATTATGCTAAGGGATTTTGAGAAGCGGAATATATACTTTCCGGAAAAAGATATAGAAATAGACCCTTCTTATTTAAGCCTCCCTTTTGAGGAGGTATTTTTTAAGACCTCCGATGGTTTAAAGATAAATGCTTGGTTTATTCCTGCGGATGAGGCTAAGATTACCTTTCTATTTGCTCACGGCAACGCAGGGAATATAAGTCATCGCTTGGAGAAGATAGCCTTATTCCATAGGTTAGGAGTAAATGTGTTTATCTTTGACTACCGAGGTTATGGAAAGAGCGAGGGAGAACCGGACGAACAAGGGCTATATTTAGATGCAAAAGCCGCCTATGATTATCTTATTTTAGAAAAAGGTGTAAATCCGAGAGATATTTTTCTTTACGGAGAGTCTTTAGGGGGAGCAGTAGTGATTGACCTGGCTAATAAACAAGAGGTGGGAGGGGTAATTACAGAAGGGACATTTACCTGTGTGCGGGAGATGGTAAAGGTTATCTATCCTTTTCTTCCTTCTATTCTATTTAAGAGCAAATTTGATTCCCTCTCCAAGATAAAGAATATAAAGGCTCCTAAACTTATTATCCATAGCAGTGAAGACGAGATGATTCCCTTTGAGTTTGCCGAACGACTTTTTCAAGTTGCACCTCCACCTAAGTATCTTTTAAGATTAGAAGGAGGGCACAACTCTGCCTTCCTTACCTCAAGGGAGAAGTTTAGGCAAGGAATAGAAAACTTTCTTAAGGGTTTAAGGTAAGGATTGATAAGTTAAGTTTGGAAAAATCAGGATAACACAAAATGTTGACCTCTTAAGATGTTCCCTTCCTATATCCAGTTATATAAGGAGGGCAGATTGGATTCATTAAAAGATGAACTGGTAGGTGCATTAGAGCAGTGTGAACTTTGTCCTCGCCGTTGCCGAGTAAATAGGCTTGAGGGTGAAAAGGGGTTTTGTCAAACAGGAAGATATGCCCTGGTTTCCAGTATAGGAGCACATTTTGGAGAAGAGCAACCGTTGGTAGGCAAAGGGGGTTCAGGGACGATATTCTTCACTTATTGCAATCTACACTGTGTTTACTGCCAGAACTATTCTATCTCCCAATTAGGAGAGGGGGAAGAGGTTAAGCCTGAGGTTTTGGCTAAGATGATGCTCTATCTCCAGAAGATTGGATGTGAGAATATAAACTTTGTTACTCCCACACATGTCCTTGCTCAAATAATAGAGGCTTTGCCTCTTGCCATAGAGCAAGGGTTGTGTTTGCCTTTGGTCTACAATAGCGGAGGATATGATAACCTGGAGACTCTGCGAAAAATAGAAGGGGTGTTTGATATCTATATGCCCGATGCCAAGTATGCTTCCCCTGAGAAAGGAGAGAGATACTCTTCTGCAAGAGATTATTGGGAAATCTGCAAGCAGGCACTGAAGGAGATGCATAGGCAAAAAGGAGTGCTATGGATAAATGAGAGAGGAATAGCCCAATACGGCTTGTTAATTCGTCATCTTGTTCTTCCCGGGAATACCTCCGACTCCTTTCTTATTCTTGATTTTATTGCCCAAGAACTCTCTCCGCATAGTTATGTAAATGTAATGGCACAATACAGACCTTGCTTTAGAGCAGTAAACTATCCCGAGATCAATCGTCTTCCCACTTATAAAGAGTATATAGAGGTAAAGGAATATGCAAATAGGCTTGGTCTGCGGGGGTAGAAGGTTGCTCTTTATTCCCTTGATGTTTTTAGTCCTGCTAACCATTACAGATATGCTGAAGGGAGATATAATCCGTTTACCTTCGGTCAAAACAAGAGGAGAAATAAGTGTGGAAGAGGCAATCTATCATAGACGGTCAAGAAGAGAGTTCGAGGATAAGCACCTTACTCTTTTTCACCTATCCCAGATCCTTTGGGCAGGGCAAGGGATTAGCAGTAAAGCAGGCTTCCGCACCGTGCCTTCTGCAGGGGCAACTTATCCTCTCGTGCTTTATGTAGCGGTAGGGAAGGTAGAAGACCTTGCTTGCGGACTGTATCGCTACACTCCCCAACAGCACTCTTTAATTCCTCTGCTTAGAGAAGATATTCGTCAGGAACTTGCCAGAGAAGCCTGGGGGCAAACTATGATTGCCAAAGCACCTGTGGATATTATCATCGCTGCCAATTTCCAGCGCACTACCTCGCGATATGGAAGCAGAGGGAGACGCTATGTATATATGGAGGCAGGGCATAGCAGTGAGAATATATATCTGGAGTGTGAGAGCCTGGGATTGGCTACTTGCGCTGTGGGAGCATTTAATGATGAAAGAGTGAAGAATATTCTACGGATAGAGGAGGAGCCTCTTTATATTATGCCCGTGGGGCTGAAAAGAGGATCTTCCTGCGGAGATAGATAATGAGAATTGAGAGTTATTCGTTTGGATTGATGGTAGTGGAGGGCAGGAGATATGAACAAGATTTGATTATCTTTCCCGATAGAGTTAAAACCAACTGGTGGCGTAAGCAGGGACATAGTGTTTGCATAGAGGACCTCAAAGAGGTGAGAGAGTATAAACCAGAAATTTTGATAGTAGGAACAGGAGCATATGGGCTTATGCAAGTAGAACCTTCACTCAAAAGGGAACTTAAAAATGAAGGGATAGAGGTGATTGCTTGGCCTACAAAAGAGGCATCTGAAATCTTTAATAAATATATTCAGGAGAAAAGGAGGGTAATAGGAGCGTTTCATCTTACCTGTTAATCTCTGACTTACTGACTTATTTTGCAAAATTTTCTGTTTCACCTGTTTCCACCCCTGGGGTGGAAATCGGTGGTGGAAATCGGTGGACTTACACAAAAACTTTACAAGATTCCTCTTTTTGGATATAATTATATCATTCCTTATATGAAAGAAAAGAGCAGGATTTATGAGTGAAAAAGGAGGGAAAGATGAGAATTGCTTGGGTGAGTTCTTGGCCACCTCGTCCTTGTGGAATTGCTACCTATTCCCAAGAGTTGGTTTCGGCTATCCGAAATTTAGGAAATGAGGTGCTTATCGTCTGCCATACAGATGGAGGAAAGAAAGGGGAGAAAAGGGTGTATCCTGTCTTAGACAATAATTCAGCAGACTTTGATGATGTTTTATATAAGACCGTGAATGAAATACATCCTGATGTTGTTCATATTCAGCATGAATATGGACTATATGTGCGGGGAGATGATTACTCCTGCGGATTGTTGCGCGCCCTATTTAGATGGCATGTGCAAGCCAGGTTTCCTGTGGTGATAACTTATCACAGCGTCACCAGCACATTAGATCGAGGGCAGAGATTCTTTACCGACATCTCTCTAAAGTTATCAAATGTTGGTATTGTCCATGAAGAATACCAGTGGACAAATCTCCCTTTGAATATCGGGAGGATTCCCAATAATGTGTATGTTATCCCACATGGGGCAAAGGAGACAAAGCCAATCAAGAATGCGAAGGAAAAGATAGGGCTTGAAGGTAAGAAGGTGGTAGGAATAATCGGCTGGTGGGAGCCTAATAAGGGAATAGAAAGACTAATCAAGCTATGGGACAGGATGGCTGAGAAGATGGATAAGGATGTATATTTAGTGATTGCTGGAGATGCTCGCCCAGGTTCTCCCGGAGGCCAGATAACCAAGCCAAAGGTGCTCAAGGCTATTGAGGAGTCAAGATATAAAGATAGAATTAAGGTGATAATGGGGAGTTTTACGCCTCAAAGGTATGATCAGATTCTCTCCGCTTTTGATCTGTTGGTACTGCCCTACTCTCAAGCCTCACAATCAGGGAATTTAGCCCATTCTTTTGCTTTAGGAGTGCCTGCGGTGGTAAGTGCTCTTGAGGGGCTGAAATCACAGATAGAGGAGAGCGAAGCAGGAATTACTGTCCCTCCAGATAACGACTATGAACTTGAGCGAGCGATTGTTGGGTTGATGGGAAATGACGATCTAAGAAAACACTATGCTTCTCAAGCCCAGAGGTATGTGACCAATGAAATAAAATGGTCTATTACCGCAGTGAAGCACTTAAGAATCTATGAGTATGCCAAAGAGCAGATGCATAAGGAACTGGAAATAAGAATGATGGACAGGCGTGTGCATCTGTAATTTTGTTTGAATTCAAGTGTTTATAGCAAACAAGATTAAAGATATTAAGGAGTTAAAGGAGATTATTGGGGAGTTAAGAGAAAGAGGAAAGAGAATAGTATTTACTAATGGATGCTTTGACCTTCTGCATATCGGGCACATCAGGTATTTAAGAAAAGCAAAGACCAAAGGCGATGTTTTGATTATAGGACTGAACAGCGACAACTCGGTAAGAAAGATAAAAGGAAAGGGACGTCCGATAGTTCCTCAAAAAGAGAGAGCGGAAATCCTTTCTGCTTTAGAGTTTGTGGATTTTGTGGTCATCTTTGAGGAGAAGACTCCATTGAAGTTAATAAGAAGAATAAAGCCTGATGTGTTGGTGAAGGGAGGCGATTGGAAGGGAAAAGAGATTGTAGGAGAGGAGTTTGTGAATTCCTATGGGGGAAGAGTGTTTATCCTTCCTTTCACGCGAGGAAGGTCTACTACTTTACTTATTAAAAAAATAAAAAGACTTGGTTAAACCCGTGGAGCAGGAAGAGAAGAATGTCTATCGCCTTTTGGATGCAAACTTCAACCGTGCAGAGGAAGGACTAAGGGTTTGTGAGGATATAGCGCGTTTGATATTAGAATACAAAAAGATAAGTAAAGAGTTTAAACATCTTCGTCATCTCCTCTTCTCGGTGAAGAGAAAGTTTCCTCTTTATCAACTTCTGCAGGCAAGGGATACAGAGACAGATGTAGGAAGAGGGAAAGAGGAGGGGATAAAGCATAATTGGCGAGAGATATTGTTTGCTAATTTGGCGCGTATAAAAGAAGCAGTTCGCTCTCTGGAGGAGTTCTCTCAATCTGTTAATCCTTCAGAATCTATGAATTTGCAGGAGATTAGATTTCGGGTATATAAACTGGAGAAAGAGGTTGGTCAGAGAATTTAGTGTATATGTATTGATCAATTATACGCAGACAGATAACGAAGAAGAGGTATTGAGGTTTAGCAGGAAAGTAATAGAGGCAAAAGCAGAAGTTGTTCAGTTGAGAGTGCAAGGGAGGGAAGATAGGGAATTTTTAAGGATCGCCCGCAAGATAAAGAGACTTGTTGAGAAAAAAGATGTTCTTTTTATCATCAACAACCGCTTAGATATTGCTTTGGCTATAGATGCAGATGGTTTGCATTTAGGCCAAACCGACCTCCCAGTGCAAGTAGCCAGATCAATTTTAGGGAAGAAGATTATAGGGAAATCTACACATAGTTTAGAAGAGGCTTTAGAGGCTCAAAAGGAAGGAGCGGATTATATTAGTGCAGGTCCTATCTTTTCTTCTCCTACCAAGCCTTATTTAACACCCAGAGGATTGGGATTGCTCTTTGAGGTGAGAAAAAAAGTAAGTATTCCCATTGTTGCCATTGGAGGAATAAACCTGAATAACCTGCAGGAGATTGTGCGCACAGGAGTGAGAAGAGTAGCGGTATGCTCAGCAATAAGAGAGTCTAAGGATCCTAAAAAGACTATAGAGAGATTTAGAGATATACTGCGGGATTAACTCAGTTGGTAGAGTGCCAGCTTCCCAAGCTGGATGCACGGGTTCGATTCCCGTATCCCGCTCCATTCTTTAAGTTTAGTCTTTGTATATGAGAAAGTTGCTTGTGGATAGATTTCTTTTATCAGTCTCTCTTTTTCTTTCCCTTTCTTTTTTCACAGGTTGTGCCACAGTAAGTTATCCCCCTTTGCCATTAAAGCCCAAGATTCCCGGAATTTACCATCAAGTAAGGAAAGGAGAAACTCTCTGGAGGATTTCACAGGCTTATCGGACTCCTATCGAAAGTATTGTAAAGGCAAATAGACTCTCCGATGCAGATAGAATAGAGAGGGGGCAACTTTTATTTATTCCTTATGCACGCAAGGCTCTGGATACTAAACTGATGGAGGAAAAAGAGGAGGGATTTATTTGGCCTCTAAAGAATAAAGTCATACTCTTCTATGGGGCAAAGAAAGACAATATTAGAGAAAAAGGGATAAATATTAAAGGAAGAGAGGGAGAGAAGATAGTAGCGGCAAGAAGTGGGAAGGTGTCCTTTTGTAGCGATTATGTGAAGGGATATGGAAAACTGATAATTATTGACCATGACCAGAATTTTCAGACTGTATATGCTCACAACTCTAAGAATCTGGTGAGTGTGGGGCAGGAGGTTAAGCAGGGATCAGTGATTGCTGAGGTAGGTTGTAGTGGAAGAGTCTCTACGCCTCAACTTCATTTTGAGATAAGAGAAAACTCTCGTCCAAAAAACCCTTTGCATTACCTCCCTTGATTATAATAAAAGATAAACATTCCTGTTTTGATAAAAGCCTTTGGTCTTTTTAACACCTTAATAATGCACACAAAAGAAGGAGTTTTTGTTCAGGAGGAGATATTAAGTTTATTGATTAAACGGCTCCTTGACTTTAAAAAAAGGTATCGGCAGAATATTGCTATAATTGGCAGAGAGGGGACAGGAAAGACTACCTTAGTGCATTATCTTCTGAATAATCTTTCTTGTTTGGTAAAAGATAGTAAAGAGGAGAAGGGTATTATTCCTCTTTATTTAGAATTCAAGCGAGGATTCTCGTTTGAACACCTTAGTATTCAATTTATAAGAAAACTCCTTTTTTCTTTTTTGAAGACAAAAAAAGAGTTTTCCTCAGAAGAGAAGGACTTTTCTCTTGATTCTTTAATTCAACAATCTCAGCCCTATCTTTCTTTAACCATATCTACTATCTTGCAGATAAAAACCTATTTGGCAGAAAAGAAGAACGACCTTGCTTATTCTTCCCTTTTAAAACTTCCCTATCTATTAACCCAGGAAACAGGAACAAAAATGGTGATTTTTCTGGATGAATTTCATTATTTAGGCTATCTTAAACTCAGTGCTCCTTTCTCTGGATTGACAAAAGAGATAGTGATTCAGAAGGATGTTTTATATATTCTGATTAGTTCGGCGGTAAATCTATCCCGAGAAATTCTTTCCCAGAAATTGTCTCTTCTTTTAGGGAGTTTTGAAATAGTAAATGTAGAGCCCTTTGATTTCTGTACCGCTCGCAAGTTTTTAAGACAAAGGAATAAATGGATTACCTTCTCTCCTCTCTGCCGAGATTTTATCTTGGTGTTTACGGACGGTTCTCCTTTTTACCTGAGCACTATAAGTAGAAAGATTAGATTGCTTTCTCAGGAAAGCAGGGTAAGCAATATTTCTTTCTCGCTTCTGGAGAGATGTTTGTATGAAGAGTTATTCTCAGAAGAAGGGGAGATAAACAGATATTTTTCCAGAAAGATAGAGAATATAAAGAACCATCACTTTGAAAATCTCGCTTGTGTGCTTTTCTCTTTAGCGGAAGGGGATAAGAGAATTTCAGAGATAGTAAAAAAGACGGGCAAGAAGAGAAAGGAAGTCTCCAGGCAACTTTTTTATCTGGTGAAAAAGGATATTGTTTTCAAAAACTCTCGGTTTTATCTCTTGCAGGATCCTTTACTAAAATTCTGGCTAAATAGTAGTTATCGTCTAAAGCAGGATGATCCCAGTTTTAATTTAGAGTATGCAAAACAAAGATTTTTGAACAACTTAAAGGATGTTTTTCAAGGGTTTACCTCCGAGAGCAAAAAGGATGTTTTAGAGCGGGTAAGGGAGTTGTTAATATGCTGGAAGAATGAGAGTTTGCTGATAAAAGGTAAGAGGATAAAACTTCCTCAATTTTTGCAAGTAAACCTGCGTATTGTTTTCTTTAAAGGACAAAACACCGGCTATGAAAGAAAAGTGTTGTTAGCCCAGACAAAGGAGGGAAGATACTGGGTGGGGGAGGTAAGAAGAGAGAAGGTTTCTCCTTCTCTGATAGAGGAGTTTACAGAACTATGCAGGCAGATCTCTGCTGAGTATAAGATTACCCGCAGGTTTATAGTTGCCTTAAAGGATGTAGAAATAGACGCAAAGATTCTGGCAAAGGAGAGAAAGATCTGGATTCTTACATTAAAGGATTTAAATTTCTTGTTGGAATTCTACAATAAACCTAAGGTAGTGATGTTCTAAGAAGGAGGTGAGCAGGTGGTTAAAACTATAAGAATAATTTTAAATCTATCAATATGCTGCACATTTCTAATAGCATCGACTGCCAATCTATTTGCCCAGCAAGAGACTATAGACAATGCCACCGTGAAAAATGCCGCTGTGTATTATTCAAAAGCCTTTGATTTAATGTACTATCCAAAATCACGAGAGGTTATAAACAAAATAAGAGGGGTAATAAAGGAAGGTTGGCAGGAAGATAAAGAATTGGAAGAACTTTTAAATCAAAATGAAATATCTTTTAGAGAGTTTAGAAAAGGAGTTTTACTTAAAAAATGCGATTTTGATTTTGGCAAGAAATATAAGTATCTTATACAAAAACAGGCGCTCCCGCTTTTGAAGATTAGAAATTTATCAAATTTACTTCTCCTCAAAGGCAGATACCTTGAGAAGAAAGGAGATCTTGATAAAGCCATTG
>QNCL01000011.1 GCA_003645805.1 Candidatus Omnitrophota bacterium | reverse complement strand
TGCCAGAGGTTAGGGTAAGGGTGAAGAGGGCAAAGGAGATTGTGGTGCGTGGTTTAAGCGAGGAGGGCAAAGAAAAACAAATGAGTATGAAAGGTTTGCTTGCTCGGGTAATCCAGCATGAGATAGATCACCTGAAAGGGGTGTTAATCATTGATTATCTGCATTTCATAAAGAGATTTCTTCTGGAATATAGGTTCAGGAGAGGGAAGAAAGGATGACCTGGGCTGCCCGTCTACTTGCTCCCTTCTCTCCGAGGCGGGGAATAACTTCTCTGATTTCTTTCTTCTTTTCTTCCCTTTTTTGTTTATCCCTTATTAACTCCAGGGCTTTTTTGGCAATTATCTCTGGCTTTGCTTTATTCTGCACAAACTCAGGCGCAATCTCTCTTCCCGCAATGATGTTTATCAATCCAATATAAGGAATTTTGAGGAGAAATTTGGCGAGTAGAGCGGTGAAGAAGGAGGTTTTGTAGATAATAAGCATCGGCTTCTGGTAAAGAGCGACTTCTAAGGTTGCTGTTCCGGAACAGACCAATACCAAGTCTGCTTCCTGAAGGCATCTCTGGTTTTCCTGAAGGGATAAAGGTAGAGAAAAACCAGATTTTTTTATTATCTGCTCAATACTTCCCTCTTTAATATTAGCAGATTTGGAGATGAGGAAATGCAGATCTCTCTCAGAGGAATGGATAAGGGAAGCGGTCTTTAGCATTATGGGCAAAATCTTCTTTATCTCCCCTATGCGCGAGCCGGGAAGGAGGGCGATAGTAAAGGAAGAGTTATTTTTCTTTTCTCTGTTCAGGATTTTATTATCCAGTAAAGGATGACCTACAAACACCACTGGCACCCCAGCGTTCTTATAGATCTCTTCCTCAAACTTGAAGGTGACTATCATCTTGTCCACCAGTTTTTTGATGCTTTTAATTCTACTTTCTCCCCAAGCCCAGATTTGAGGGGAGATGTAGTAAAAGA
Organism: Candidatus Omnitrophota bacterium; assembly: GCA_003645805.1. GTDB lineage: Bacteria > Omnitrophota > 4484-213 > 4484-213 > 4484-213 > B17-G2. The sequence goes on along the minus strand of QNCL01000011.1, from coordinate 18,266 downwards.
GAGGAATATTCCTTTTTTTTACCTCGCGAGCAAAGCGAAGATTAAAGCCTGGATAGTCTACAAGGACAACAGCATCGGGTTTTTGCCTATCCAGTTCTCTGTTTAGGATACGAAAGGCTTTATGTAGGGAAAGGAGGTTTTTAATCACCTCGGTAAATCCAATCACTGCCAGAGAGGTGATATCCAGAAGAAGAGAAACTCCCGCAGAGCGCATCTCCTCTCCTCCCATTCCCAGAAGTTCTATCTCGGGAGAGAGTTGTTTTAGGGCAGAGGAGAGCCTGGCGGCGTGCAGATCTCCTGAAGGTTCGCCAGCAATGATAAATATCTTCATTTCTCAAAAGTTAACCATATTTCCGCGCTTTATCTTTTCGGTAATCGTTAAAGCCAACTTCAGGGCTTTATAGGCTTGACAATCTTGAGAGATTCTCTGCTCTCTTATGTCTTTTACAAAGGAGGTTATCTCAGATTTGAGTTGTTCCTGTTGGTTTGTTAATCTAATCTTGGTAGAGATAATCTTTTCTCCCTTTTTTTCTACTTTCTTGATTGTGGAGTGAAGATAATCTAAGGAAAGATAAAGATGAGGCTGAAAGATTCTAATGCTTCTCACTCTTTTTCTGCTTACTCGGCTTGCAGAGAGATTTACTACCGTTCCATTTTCAAATCTCAAGCGAGCAGAAACAATATCCTCATAATTGGAAAGGATTTTACTTCCTACAGCATCTATGAGGATAGGCTTAGAGTCTATAAGTTGAAGGATGATGTCCAGATCATGGATCATCAGGTCCAAGACCACCCCTATATCGCTCACGCGCGGGCTATAGGGACCTAAACGCTGGCATTCAATAAACAAAGGGTGAGTAATTATTGTTTTTATCTTTTTTATTACCGGGTTAAATCTTTCAATCTGACCAACTTGAAGAATGAGGTTATTCTGGCGAGCGAGATGAAGAAGGTCTTCTGCTTGTTTTAGATCGCTGGTGATGGGCTTTTCCAGAAGGATGTGGATTCCATAACTTAAAGCCTGTTTGGCTACCTGATAATGTAAAGAGGTAGGAACAGCAATGCTAAGAGCATCTATCTTTTCCCGCGCCAGGAGTGTTTGATATTCTTGATAAAATCGGGTATGATATCTATGAGCAAGTTTTTTAACCGAGGGTTTGATATCACATATTCCTATCAGATTGGTTTGAGGGATCTCATGATAGATGCGGGTATGTTCGCGCCCTAATTTGCCTACTCCAATAACAGCAACATTTATTTTATTCATTTCCCTTTTTCTTTCTATAATACTCGGAGATCTATTTATTGTCAAGAAGCAGAAGAGGGAGTATAATTAAAAGCGATGAGAGCCATAATAGGAGGAACAAGTATCTTTTCCTTGCCCCTTTTAAGAGAGGGAAGAAAAAGGAAAGTCTCTACGGTATATGGAGAGGTATCTGTATATCTTCTGAAGGATTGTGTTATTCTTAATCGTCATGGAGCAGAGAAGAATATTCCTGCCCATCGGATAAACCATAGTGCAAATATGATGGCAATAAAGTCGTTGGGTATAAAAGAGGTAGTTGCCCTGAATTCTTGCGGAAGTTTACACAAAGAAATAGAACCAGGCACATTTATTGTTCCAGATGATTATCTTAATTTTGATGTAATTAGTATCTTTGATAATCGAATAAAGCACATTCTTCCTGGATTTAGCCCCCTTTTGCGGAAACTTTGTATTCAGGTATTGAGCGAATTAAAACTTCCTTTTCGCGATAAAGGAATCTATGCTCAGACCAGAGGTCCGCGTTTGGAGACAAAAGCAGAGGTTAACTTCCTTAAAGACTATGCAGATATCGTAGGAATGACCTTAGCAAAAGAGGCTACTATTGCTAAGGAGGTAGGATTGCGTTATGCAAGTATCTGCTCAGTGGATAACTATGCTAATGGGATAGGAAGTGGAGGTCTGAGCTATAGGTTGATCAAAAAGAATGCCGAAAGGAGATGTGAGATCTATCAGAGGATAATAGAGAGGATAAGTAGATAAACCTAAGGTTATAAAGAGTTTTTTGGTGAGCAGATGAGTATTCTTATAAAGAATGTTTGTTTACTAAACAGAGTAGAGAAGGATGTATTTATTGTGGGAAATAGGATAGAGAAGATAGGGAAAGATTTAAGGGTGTTTGCGGATGAGGAGATAGATGGAAAAGGAAAGGTTATCTTGCCCGGGTTAATAAATATGCATACCCATTCGGCAATGACCCTATTTCGGGGATATGCGGATGATATGCCTCTTGAGAGATGGTTGAAAGAGAAAATCTGGCCTATGGAGCAGAAACTAACCTTTGAAGATGTCTACTGGGGAGCAAAACTTGCCTGTCTTGAGATGATAAAAACAGGCACCACTACCTTTGTAGATAACTATTGGTTTACTCTGGCGACAGCAAAAGCAGTAGAGGAGATGGGTTTAAGGGCTTTCCTTGCTTCTCCTTTCTTTGATTTTTTTGAGCAAAATAAACGCAAGGAGGCTATCCAGGAGACCGAGAGAGTGCTGGAAAGCAGTAAGAACTTTTCAGACCGAGTAAAGATTACTTTAGGTCCCCACTCTATCTATACTGTTTCAGAGCAAGGATTGCGCTGGATAAGAGAATACGCCAACACTCACCATCTGTTTATCCAAATTCACCTTTCCGAGACAGAACAGGAGGTGGAGGAGTGCAGACAGAGATATAGCAAGCACCCTGTAGAGTTTTTAGACTCTTTGGGTTTCATAGATAAAAATGTTATCTGTGCGCATTGCTTGTGGCTGACTGAGAAAGAGATGGAGATATTAGCAGAGAAGGGAGCGGGAGTAGTCTATAATCCTTCCTCTAATATGAAATTGAGCAGTGGGATCTTTGATTATCCCTGTGCAAGGAAAAAAGGAGTAAGAGTATGTTTGGGCACAGATGGGTGTGCAAGTAATAATAACCTGGATATGTTTGAAGAGATGAAGATAGGAGCGCTTCTGCAGAAGTTAAAGGGTGCGGAAAATCTCCCCGCAGATGAGTGCCTGGATTTAGCCATTAGGAAACCAGCCGAGTGTTTAGGACTGGAGATGGGAATAGAAGAGGGAAAATTAGCCGATGTTATACTTCTTGACTTGCGCCAGTGCGCTTTTACTCCAGGTTATAATCTCACCTCGGATATTGTGTATTCTGCCTCTGGTTTGTGTGTTTCTGAACTAATCTGTGATGGAAAGGTGCTGATGCGAGAGGGTAAAGTGAAGGGAGAGGAGGAAATCTTAGAGAAGGTAAAAGAGGTTGCAAGAGATTTGATAAACAGATGAGAGGAATAAAACTTACGGATCTAAGACTTCAGTATCAAGAGATAGGAGAAGAGATAGAGAAGGTTATTAGAAGAGTATTGGAAGAAGGAGAGTTTATCTTAGGCAGGGAACTGGAAAGGTTTGAGGAGGAACTAGCAGAGTTCTGCGGTGTAGAATATGCGGTAGGGGTAGCCTCAGGGACAGACGCTCTGGTAATAGCCTTGCTTGCTTTAGGGATTGGAAAAGGAGATGCGGTGATTACTTCTCCTTTTACCTTCATCGCCACTGCCGAGGCAATCATAAGAGTAGGGGCTAAGCCTGTGTTTGCAGATATTTGCTTTCAAGATCTTACCCTTGACCCAAAGGAGATTGAGCAGTGTTTATCCACAGGAAAGGAGAATTTCAGAGCCATTCTTCCTGTTCATTTGTATGGGCAGATGGCCAATATGGAGAGGATAAGGGAGATAGCAGATAGATATAGGTTGAAGGTGATAGAGGATGCTGCCCAAGCAATAGGAGGAGAGATTAAGACAAGAGCAGGCGTGATAAAAGTAGGGACAATAAGCGATGTGGGGTGTTTGAGTTTTTTTCCCTCCAAGAACTTGGGTGGCTGTGGAGATGGTGGGGCAATTATTACCAACAGCAAAGAGATTGCAGAGAAAGCAAAGGTTTTAAGGAATCATGGTGGAAGAAATGGGAGGTATCTCTTTCATGGACTTAATAGTAGATTAGACAACCTCCAAGCAGGGGTATTGCGGGTGAAGTTGAAATATCTAAATAGTTGGCTCAAAATGCGTCAGAGAAACGCTCGTTATTATAACGAACTACTCAAAGGTATTCCAAACCTCCTTTTACCCTCTGTGGAGAGGGGAGGGGTATTTAATTACTACACAATAAGGATAAAGGGCAATAGACGGGAGAGGGTAGAGAAGATGCTAAAGAAAGAGGGGGTTGAGAGTGCGGTTTACTATCCTGTTTGCTTACATTTGCAGGAGGTCTATAGAGAACTGGGGTATAAGCAAGGAGATTTTCCCGTAGCCGAGCAAGCCCAGAAGGAGGTTCTTTCTCTTCCTATGTATCCAGAATTGCGCAAGGAGGAAATAGAGAAGATAGCAGATCTGGTAAAAAGAGCCCTTAAGGAAAGTTGAAAGAGAGAAGGAGGAAATGAAAGAAGGTTTAGTCTTCTTCAGATCCTCCGGGTTAAAGTTATGAGAGCATATATTCGCTTATTAAAATTTCTCAAGCCCTATTTATCCACCATCTCAGTAGCGGTCATCTGTATGTTTTTCTCCGCAGGCTTCAGTGGAATCTCCTTGGGGATAGTTGCTCCGTTGGTAGATAAGATTTTTTCTCATCGGGAAATAGTAATCACTCGTTCCTTACCCCCTTTTCTAAACCACTTTCTATTTAAGATAAACGCTCTTTCTCCTTCAGAACTCCTCTCTGCTGTTATCTTGCTCCTTCCTCTTCTCTTTGTGCTGAAGGGTATCTTTGTATTTACTCAAACTTTTTTGATGAGTAGTGTGGGGCAACGGGTTATTCGAGATATTCGAAATGAGGTGTATCGGAAATTTCAAACCCTTTCCCTTGATTTCTTTGACCAGGCACGAACTGGAGAGTTAGTTTCTCAGATTACTTATGATGTAGGAATGATTCAAAACTCTATCGCAGAAGGACTAAAGGAGTTTCTTTACCAATTCTTTCAAATTCTCCTCTTTCTGAGCATTGTCTTTTTCATTCATTGGCGACTGGCTACATTTTCTCTTTTTCTTCTTCCTTTAATAGTCCTGCCTGTAGTTAAGATAGGCAAGAGATTACGCAAGATTAGCATCAGTTCGCAGGAGAAGATGGGGCGAATTAATAGCCTTCTGTATGAGACCATTGCTGGAGTGCGGATAGTAAAAGCCTTTTCAATGGAGGAATATGAAACAGAGAGGTTTGCCCAGGAAAACGACAGATTTTATCGACTAACTCTTAAAGGAATGAAGAGAACTATTCTCCTAAGCCCTCTGAACGAGTTTGTAGGAGCACTGAGCGCTACCTTTATCCTTTTCGTTGGAGGCAGAGAGGTATTAAGAGGAACAATGTCTGCGGGTGTATTTACCCTTTTTTTAGGGGCTTTGCTTTCTTTGATAAAACCATTTAAGAAGATAAGTAATATCTATGGGCTTACTCAGCAGGCTTTAGGAGCGGCTAAGCGAATATTTAAAATATTAGATACCCAGCCACAGATTAAAGAGAAGGAGAACGCTCTAATCTTACCCTCGTTCAGCAAAGAGATCGCTTTTGAAAATGTGTATTTTAGATATCATAAGCGAGAGGTGCTCAAGGGTATAAATCTACATATTCCCAAAGGAGAGGTGGTTGCTTTAGTAGGGCATAGTGGAGTAGGAAAAACAACATTGGTCAATTTAATCCCTCGTTTCTATGATCCTTCGCAGGGGAGGATTACCATTGACGGTTATGATGTGCGAGATCTCCATCTAAAGTCTCTAAGGGCACAGATTGGCATTGTTACTCAAGAGACTATCTTGTTCAATGACACTGTGCGGGCAAATATTGCCTATGGAAAGAGAGAGGCAAGTTTGGAGGAGATAATATGTGCAGCAAAGGCAGCCAATGCCCACCAGTTTATTATCAACCTTCCTGAGCAGTATGATACAATAATTGGAGAGCAAGGAATCACTCTTTCTGGAGGAGAAAGACAGCGGTTGGCAATCGCTCGCGTTTTTTTGAAAAATGCTCCTATTCTTATCCTTGATGAGGCTACCTCTCAATTGGATGCAAAAAGCGAGAGGTTGATTCAGGAGGCAATTGAGAGATTGATGCACGGAAAGACCGTGTTCGTGATTGCTCATCGTTTATCTACTATCAAACATGCTGATAAGATTGTAGTTCTGGATAAGGGAAGGATAGTGGATATAGGAAAACATAACCAACTTCTATCCCGAGACTCTCTCTACAGAAAACTTTATGAGATGCAATTTTCTTCAGAGTAAAATTTGCAAAAAGAGGAGGATGATGGTATAATAAAAGTCTCTGGATAAGTTTACTTGCACTACAAGCAGACAAGTAAATCACGCACTCAAACAGAAGGAGGAGATAGTGAAGAAAGAAGAATTGTTGAAACAACTCTTGGAGGCAGGTGTGCATTTTGGACACCTAAGACGGCATTGGAATCCCAAAATGAAGGATTATATCTTTGCCAATAAGAAAGGGGTGCATATAATTGACCTGCGCCAGACAGTAGAGGCATTAGAGGAGAGTGGTAATTTCCTGAAGGAATTAGCCAGCAAAGGAGAGTATATCCTGTTTGTAGGAACTAAGAAACAAGCCCAGCAGATAGTAAAGGAAGAAGCACAGCGATGTGGGATGTTCTATGTAAACCAGCGCTGGTTAGGAGGGACGCTAACCAATTTTCAGACTATTCGCAAGAGTGTTCAGCATCTGAAAGAGATTGAGGAGTTGGCGAAGGAGGAGAGATCTAACCTCTTACCCAAAAAGGAAAGGGCAAGGTTGGAAAGGGAAAGGCAGAAATTGCATAAGAATTTAGAAGGGATAATAGAGATGGATAAACTTCCTAAGGCTTTGTTTGTAGTAGATGTTAAGAAGTCAGAGATTGCTGTGCATGAAGCAAATATTCTCGGAATTCCTGTAGTAGCCATTGTAGATACTAATGCAGATCCAGAGAAGATAGATTATGTTATTCCAGGGAATGATGATGCGATTAGATCTATTCGCTTAATTACCTCTCTAATAGCGGATAAGATATTGGAAGGGAGAGAGGAGTTTATGAAAGCAAGCCAGAAGGTTGAAGAAGAGTTGGAGCAGGAAGAAACAGAGGGTTTAGCGCAAGAGAAGGTGGAAGAGCAAGAGGAAGTGGTTAATTCAGAGTCCCAAGGAGTAGAGAGTGATTAGCCCTTGTAGAGCAGGCTAATCGATATCAAACAAGTAGGAGGGAATGATGAAAATAGATATGGAGGCGATAAAGCAATTGCGAAAGATTAGTGGAGCAGGGATAATGAACTGTAAAAACGCCCTCTCAGAGGCAGGTAATGACCTGAAGAAGGCTGTGGAGATCTTGCGAAAGAAAGGATTAGCGGCAATTGCCCGTAGAATGCAGAAGGAGACGAGAGAAGGTTGCATCTTCTCTTATGTGCATCGAGGCAAGATAGGGGTATTGGTAGAGATAAATTGCGAGACAGATTTTGTCTCGCGCAATGAGGAGTTTAAGAGGTTTGGCAAGGATATAGCAATGCAGATTGCTGCCTCCCATCCTCTTTATGTAAGCAAAGAGGATATTCCTCAGGAGGTGATAGAAAAGGAGAAAGAGGTGTTGAAAGCACAGATTGAGGAGACAAAGAGCAAGGAGATTGTGGAGAAGATTGTGGAAGGAAAGATGAAAAAATTTTATGAGCAAGTCTGCCTGCTTGAGCAACCTTTTATCAAAAACAACGAGTTAAAAGTGAAGGAATATTTAGGAGAACTGGTAGCGAAGATAGGAGAGAATATAGTAATTAAGAGATTTGTAAGATATGAGAAAGGAGAGATGTAGAGTCGCAGGGATAAATAATGAAGTAAGTAAAGAAACTTTTATATGGAAACTTCTTCTCCTAAATACAAACGGGTTATATTAAAGTTAAGCGGAGAGGTGTTACAAGGCGCATTAAGTTATGGTATAGAGTCCTCTATCATCTTCTCCATTGCTGAGCAGATAAAAGAAGTTAGGGAGTTAGGCACTGAGGTAGCGGTAGTTATTGGAGGAGGAAACATCTTTCGGGGAATAAGAGGGACAGATGGAGGGATTGACCGAGCAACTGCAGACTATATGGGAATGCTGGCTACCGTAATCAATGGGATGGCTCTGCAGAGTGCTCTGGAGAAGTTGGGAGTGTTCAGTCGTTTGCAGACAGCAATAAAAATGGAGCAACTGGCTGAACCTTATATCCGCAGGAGAGCCATTCGTCATTTAGAAAAAGGAAGGGTGGTTATCTTTGGAGGAGGGACAGGCAATCCCTATTTTACTACTGATACCGCTGCTGCTCTACGCGCCGCAGAGATCAACGCAGAGGTTATCTTAAAAGCCACAAAGGTGGATGGTGTATATTCAGCAGACCCTGAAAAGGTAAAGGAAGCGAGAAAGATAGACAGGATGAGTTTTATCGAGATCTTAAACAGAAAGTTAACAATAATGGATGCTACAGCAATCTCCTTGTGTATGGATAACAAGATTCCCATTATCGTCTTCAACCTTTTGGAGGAGGGAAATATTCGGCGGGTTATTTTGGGAGAGAAGATCGGGACAATAGTAGAGTAATCGCTCTTTTACAGGGAGGGTGAAGATGGAAGAGAAAGAGGTTTTTAGAGAAATGGAAGAGAAGATGAAAAAGGCAGTAGAGGTAGTAAGACACCAATTCTCCAATCTAAGAACCAATCGCCCCTCTCCCCAGATATTAGAGAATGTGAAGGTGGAGTATTATGGAAGTTTGGTGCCTTTGAAGCAATTAGCCTCTATCTCCAATCCCGCACCGCGTTTGCTTGTTGTTCAACCCTGGGATGTATCTACCATAGATGAGATAAAAAAGGCGATAATGAGAGCAAATTTAGGTTTTTCTCCAGAGAGTGATAAGAAGATAATCCGTATTACTGTTCCCCAATTAGATGCCCAGAGAAGAGAAGAGATAGTAAAAGTGGCTCATCAGATTGCTGAACAAGGAAAAGCAGGAGTGCGTGCCCAAAGGAGAGAGGCTAATGAGCGGATAGAGAATCTTCAGCGGGAGAAAAAGATCAGCGAGGATGATAAGTTCAGGGATAAAGAAAGGATTCAGGAAATTACCGATAGGTATATTGAGCAGATAAACGAGTTATTGAAGAAGAAGGAAGAGGAAATTAGAGAAATTTAGAGATTGAGCAAGGGCCGCTAGCTCATCGGGTAGAGCACCACCCTTTTAAGGTGGGGGTGCCGAGTTCGAGTCTCGGGCGGCTCACCAAGGAAGAAGAACTATCGTGCGTCCCCATCGTCTAGCCCGGTCTAGGACACCAGACTTTCGATCTGATAACACCGGTTCAAATCCGGTTGGGGACGCCAATCAATCCTACCAAATTCCCCTTCTGAAGGTTTATTTTTCTTTTTTCATCCTTTTTCTTATTGCTAATCATTGCGTGTAAGGACTCTTTTGTTCTAATTTACCTAATTGAAAAGCAGGAAGTCTGTGGTTAAACGGAGATTGTGAGAGGAAAGGTTGGGAGAGGAGAGTAGATGCATCTCAAACTAAAAAGGATAGTTATCCCTGGGTTGTTTTTTTACTGTATAGGGATAAATATATACTTCAGATTGTTTCCTGCTTACTTTCCCCAGTTAAGGAAAGAAGCGCAAAAAAGGGTTCTGGAAACTCTGCGCAGAGACTCTTGGCAAATAGTAAAGAGACTCTATCCCTACCTTAGTCCTTATGCTAAAGAGATAGTAACGAATAGGACAATAAGGGGTATTATAGAGAAAGAGGAGAATAAAAAGAATCTTAGCCAGCAGATACAGCAGGTGTATAAAGAGTTAAAAGACCCCTTTCAGAATGAACATTCTCAGACTTATCTATTAGAATTAGACCCCTATCATTGGATGCGTTATGTAAGAAATATTCTTAGATATGGCCATCCTGGAAATGAGAAGCGGGAAGGCAGAAGTTATGATACTTATATGCTTGCCCCTGTGGGTTGTAAGGTTGTTTCTGAGCGCTTTCCTTTTTATTTAGCCAGTTTTCTATATAAAGGATACAATTTCTTCTTCAGAAAAGTTGACCTTCACAGATTCCTTTTCTATCTCCCTCTCTTTTATATATTTATCTTCCTAACCGTCCTTTATCTATTTTGCCGACACTTTTTCTCTCATATAGCAGGTTTTTTTGCAGTGTTATTTGTGGGTTTAAATAGAATATTCCTACAGAGGAGTTGCGCAGGCTGGTTTGACTATGATGCTCTTATTCTTCTGCTCCCGCTGGTTATTGTGTGGTTGTTGGTCTGCGCCCTAAGAAATAAAGAGAGTTGTTCTAAACTTGTTATCTACTCTGCACTGGCTTCTATTTTTTTAGCAATATTTGCCTACACTTGGACAGGATGGTGGTTTATTCTTCCTGTAAGTGGAACTGCCTTAGTGTTTGGATTAGTTAATAGTTATTCTCTCCACTCTCAGGATAATAGAAGAAGGATAAGGAAAGAAACAGGGAGTTATTTGATAGTAATGGGGATATATTTTGCAGGGGGTATACTCTTTTATGCCTTGATAACCCATACAAATCTGATAAAGACATTTTTAAATCTCCTATCTTACTACAGCAGATACTTAGGCACAGCGACTACCCCCAGTATTTGGCCTAATGTCTTCTATACTATAGGCGAGTTGCAAAAGCCCACCTTTGAAAGAATAATCTATCTTCTATATGGAAGAAAAGTATGTCTCTTTACGGTGGGAGGTATGTTGTGGCTCTATCTTAAGAAAAGGAGAGAGAAATTTGATCTTTTTGCTATGCTATTTTGCTGGTTGATGTTTATGTTATTTGCCTGCTTAAGAGGAGGAGTGCGATTTGTTATCTTTCTGATAATACCTTTGGGGATATTCTTAGGAGGGACGATAGACGAGATAACCCAGAGGCTTAGGAGAGGAGCGAGAAGGAAGGTAACTTTGCCTCTTTTTTTAGGGTTTACCCTGTGGTTGCTTACCCTATTTATCCGCTCCGGGTATCGCGCAGCCTGCGAAGCTTATCCTTTGATGAACGATGATTGGGCAAAGGCACTAACTTATATTAAAGAAAATACGCCCAAGGAGTGTATACTCAACTCTTGGTGGGACTACGGAAACTTTTTTGAAGAGGTAGCAGAGAGAAGAGTGCTTTTTAACGGACACTCGCAAGATACACCAGTGGCTTACTGGATGGCTAAGGTTTTAACCAGTTCCGATGAGGAGAAGGCGGTAAGGATTCTAAGGATGTTAAACAATGCTTCTTATAAGACCTTTGATTTCCTGAATCAATATATCCAGGATCCTTTCAAATGCTATATGGTCTTGGAGAAGTTATTAGAAATAGAGAAAAGAGAAGATGCCAGAAGGTTTCTGCGCACAAAACTGTTGCCCTCCGAGGCTATTGAGAAGGTCTTGAATGAGATTTTTAGCAAACCAGCACCTGCCTATTTTATTGTAGAACCAACCATACTTTCTAAGATGGCTCATATCTCTTTTTTAAGCAACTGGGATATGAGAAAGTTGTATGTAAAGAGAAACTTTGCGCGGGATAAGAATACCTTACTGAGAGAGTTGAGCGAGACCTTTGACTTGACCCCTGAGCAAAGTGAGGCTATCTATCAGACAGTCGCACTTACTATTTACTCTAAGCATTCAGATGAGGTTCTTTCGGAGAGATGGTATTTTTATCCACCTGTATCCGGGGGAAGGAAGGAGGGGGATTTAGTTTATTTTGATGGTAACGCATTAGTTTATAACCCCCATACCCATCAAACAGCATTTTTCTCTTCTTTTCAAAGGTATAAGACACCCCAGAGTTTGTTTCTGTTCCATAAAGGGAAGTTAAGAGAGATAGAATTTGAGAATAGCACCAGCAATGTTTGTGCACTGATAATAGAGGAAAAGGGAGGTTATCGTTCTCTGCTCTTGGATAAAGAGTTGGCAGATTCTTTGTTTGTGCGTTTACTTCTCTTCAAGGGAAAGGGGCTCAAATTTTTTGAGCCGTTTTATATGGATGATAAGGCACGGATATATGTGTATAGGATAAAGTGGGAGGAGATGGATGAATAGAGGGGAGAAGAGAATAGTAGTTGCTATTCCCTGCTTTAACGAAGCCAAGACAATTAGAGAGGTAATCCGCGGTTTTAAAAGAGAGTTGCCTCAAGCAGAGATAATTGTTTTTGATAACAATTCTACTGATAACACACCTTATTTGGCTAAAAAGGAAGGGGTTGAGGTGGTGAAGGTGAAGAGGAGAGGAAAGGGCTATATTATCCAAAGGATATTTGAGGGGGTGGAGGCAGATATTTATGTATTGGTAGATGGCGATAACACTTACTCTCCTGCCGATGTGCACAGAATTATTAAACCCCTCTTAGAAGACGAAGCAGATATGGTGATAGGTAGAAGGATATATGTGGACAAAGGAGCGATGAGAGGCTTAAACAAGATAGGCAATATCTTCTTTTCTCAACTGCTAAACTTCTTCTTTAAGATGAGGTTGAGCGATGTTCTCTCCGGATACAGGGCTTTAACCCGAGAATGCATACAGGGCATTCCTGTAATCAGATTTAAGTTTGAGATCGAGACCGAGATTACTATTCAGGCTTTGACCAAAGGGTTTAGAGTGAAGGAGGTGCCCATCTCATACCGAGAGAGGATAGGGGGAAGCCATAGTAAATTAAGTCCTTTCAAGGATGGATATAGCATATTTCTGACGATCTTATCTCTGTTTAGAGACCTAAAGCCCCTCACTTTCTTTGGTACTCTCTCTGTTTTTATCTGGATAGGTGCTTTGAGTTATGGGTTGAAAGTTTACTATGCGGAGAGGTTTGCCTCTTTGCTGGATACCATTATCCTCACCTCTTTGTTCATTATAGGCTGGTTATTTCTTCTTATTGGTGTCTCTATCCATACTATCAACAGGAGGTTTACAGAGTTAACTGTCTTGTTGAGAAGGATGAAGAGATAAGAGAAAGGAAGGTGGAGGTTATCTACTATCTATGCTTCTTTCTGCTCTGGTGGAGTTTTGCGGGATACATCTTATTTTTATATCTTTTGGAGAGGAATAAAAGGAGTTATATAGAGAGAGAAGAGTTAAATTCTATTCCCCATTTCTCTATCATAGTGCCTATTTTTAACGAAAAGAGGTTGATAGAGCAGAAGATAAAAAACTTAAAAGATCTAAGTTATAAGAACTACACAGTCTATTTCGCAGATGCCTCCACAGATGAGACCAAACAGATAATCAGCGAGAATATAGGAGATCTTTCCAATTTTCATTTAATCTCTTGTGCGCAAAAGGGGAGAAGTTTTCAGTTGAATGAGGTGCTGAGTTTAATAAGCCCTCAAGACCTTGTTCTGATAACCGATGTAGATGCTTTATTAGAGAAGGACTGTTTGGAGAAAATAGCCCGAGTTTTTCTGAGCAATGAAAGAATAGGATTGGTAGGAGGATGGACAGAGCCTGTGAGTAGGTATAGAAACGAGATTGTCTTTTGGCATATCCAGAACACCTTGCGTGCTCTGGAGAGTTCTGTTGGGCACTGCTCCACTGTTTCTGGTGCTTGTTATGCTTTCAGGAGAGAAGTGGTAGATAGAATACCCCAAAGTGTGTGGGCAGAGGATATTTATCTCCCTTTTCTAATAAATACCAAGGGCTATCAATGTATCTATCATCCTCAAATTTATATAAAAGAGGTAAGAGGACCCTCTAAGTTTAAGAACTTTATAAAACTCAAGATACGCAAGGGGCAGGATAATATAAAAGAACTCATAAGATTTTTCCCTCATATTCACAGAATGAGATTTCCCTGGATATTGATATATCTTACCCGTTTTCTCCAGATAATAATTTTTCCTATACTTGTCCTACCTTTTCTTCTTCTCTTGTTTTTCCAAGATATCCATACCCTTGTTCTTTCCTTTATTTTATTCCTGGCGGGCTTTCTTCTTCAATCTGTTATATTCAGCAAGATGAATTCTTCAAGACCTAAAAAAGGAGAGAAGTTGAGGATATTTCTCCTCAGTAGTTTAATCTTGTTTCTCTCTGTGTGGGGATATCTTTTTAAGAGAACAAAAATAGGGTATTGCAGGATAGAAGAATAGAGGAGCAAATGGAGATTACCAGACGCATAGATTTAAATACCATTTCCACCCCAGGGGTGGAAATGGTGGGGGAAATTCCTATGATAGAGATAAAAGGGTTCAGAGATACTTTTAAGATTGACAACATTTTTCTATGTTGGTAAACTTTTAAGGATTTACTATCCCAAGAACTATGATGCCCAAGCCCGAAGAGATAAGTGCAATAGTGCTTGCTGCCGGAAAAGGGGTGCGGATGATTTCCGAACTCAACAAGGTTCTGCATCCTCTTTGCGGAAAGCCATTGATCTATTATGTAATAAAAAAAATAAAAGAGATAGGGATAAGAAGAATTCTGGTAGTGGTGGGAGAAGAGGAGGCAGTAAAGGAAAAGGTAAAAGCATTTTTTGAAAATATAGAGTTTGTTCATCAGAAAAAGCCTTTAGGAACAGCAAATGCTATCCAGCAAGCAAAGGGAAAGATAAAGAAGGAAAGGGATGTGTTGGTAATCTCTGCAGATACTCCTTTGATTGAAAAACCCACCCTGAGAAGGTTAATAGATAAGCATGCCAGAGAAGGAAACTCCTGCACTTTCCTCAGCGCACATTTGACTTTTCCTGAAGGTTATGGTAGAGTTATTCGTGCAGGTAGAGAGATTTTAGAGATAAAGGAGGAAGAGCAGTTATCCAAAGAGGAGAAGGAGATAAAAGAGGTAAATGGAGGGGTATATATATTTAAGGTTCGAGATCTAATAAGAGTTATCCCCCAGATTTATCCGAATAATAAGAAAGGAGAGTATTACCTTACCGAGAGCATCAGGTTGTTAAGGAGAGAGGGGCGAAAAATAGGTTGTGTTTTAGCCTCAGAAAAGGAGATTTTAGGGATAAATACCCGTGATGCTCTTTCCAGAGCAGAGAGGATAATGCAGGAGAGGATTTTGGCAAAGATGTATAGAAAAGGAGTAAGCATCATCGACCCCCATACTGCCTATATAAGCGAAGAAACAGAGATAGGAAAAGATACACTTATCTACCCCTTTACTTTTATCCAGGGAAAGGTTAAAATAGGTAGAGGTTGTCAGATTGGTCCTTTTGCTCACCTCAGAGGCGAGTGTGTGATAGGGGATAATGTAGTTATTGGTAATTTTGTGGAGATAGTGCGGTGCACAATAAGAGACAACTGCCGAATCAAGCACCATAGTTATTTGGGAGACTGCTTGGTAGAAGAAGGGGTGAATATTGGCGCAGGGACGATTACCGCTAACTATGATGGAGAAAAGAAGCATAGAACAGTTATCAAAAAAGGTGCTTTTATCGGAAGTGGCACCATCCTTGTTGCCCCGGTAAAGGTAGGTGAGGGGGCGCTTACCGGTGCGGGGACTGTGGTCCTTAGAAATAGGGATGTGCAGAAAAAAGAAGTGGTAGTAGGAGTTCCAGCCAGGGTTTTAAGGAGAAGAAGTAATGGATAAATTGGCTATCTTTACCGGAAATGCCAACCGCAAATTGGCTGAGGACATCTGTGCATATCTCCAAGTGCCTCTGAAAGACGCACTTGTTTCTCGCTTTAGCGAAGGAGAGGTGCAGGTTAAGATTAACGAGAATGCTCGCGGATTGGATGTGTTTATTATCCAGTCTATCTGTCCCCCTCCCAATGAAAACCTGATGGAACTCTTGGTGTTGATTGATGCCTTAAAAAGGGCATCAGCATACAGGATTACTGCTGTTCTTCCTTACTATGCTTATGCTCGGCAGGACCGCAAGGATCAACCCCGTGTGCCTATCACTGCTAAACTGGTAGCAAATCTCATTACTGTTGCCGGGGCGGATAGGGTTTTGACTATGGACTTACATGCAGGGCAAATCCAGGGGTTCTTTGACATTCCCTTAGACCATCTTTTTGCTGCTCCCGTGTTTATCCGTTACCTGAAAAGCCTTCCTTTAACCAATGCAGTGGTTGTTTCTCCAGATGTGGGAGGAGTAAAGATGGCAAGAGCGTTCGCCAAGCGTCTGGGTGCCTCCTTGGCTATTGTAGATAAAAGACGGGTAAATGCCTCTGAGACTGAGGTGATGAATGTAATTGGGGAGGTTAATGATAAGGATGTAATCATTGTTGATGATATAGTTGCTACCGCAGGTTCGTTAAAGGAAGCAGTGTTGATCTTAAAAGAGAAAGGAGCAAGGGATGTATATGCGGCAATTACTCATCCTGTGCTCTCGGGTTCAGCAATAGAGCGGATTAAAAACCTTCCCTTAAAACAACTTATTGTTAGCGATACCATCCCTCTTTCTCCGGAGAAGAGGTTGGAGAATATTAAGGTACTCTCCATCGCCGAGTTATTGGGAGAGGCGATAAGAAGGATACACCGGGAGGAATCAGTAAGTTCGCTATTTGTATAAAAGGCAGGCAGATGAGAATGAAAAAAGTAGAGGCAAACTTGCTTCAAAACTTTTAAGAAAGGAGAATAGATAGACTGAAAAGGCAAACTTTCTCCAAAGCCTTCTTCAGTCTATCTGCACGGCTATGGATCAGGTAGTGCTGAACTTTGAACCGAGAAGTAAAGAAGAGATAGGAAAGCAGGGAGTAAAAAGGGTGCGCTCCGCAGGGTTTATTCCGGCTATAGTCTATGGAGCAGGGAAGAAACCTCAGGCAATCAAGTTAGATAGGAAGGAACTGCACAAGATAGATATCCATCATGAGAATGTGGTGGTCAATTTGCTTTCCGAAGGGAGGAAGCAAATAGCGCTTATAAAAGAGGTTCAACGCCATCCGGTAAATAATGAGGTTTTACATATCGACTTTGAGTATATCTCCTTGCGAGAGAAGATAAGGTTAAAGGTGCCTGTAGTAGCCAAAGGAGAATCCCCAGGAGTAAAAGCAGGGGGGATTTTGGAGCACCTTCTCTGGGAAGTGGAGATAGAGTGCTTTCCTGCAAATGTTCCTGAGCAGATAGATGTGGATGTTTCCAATCTTAACATTGGTGATCTTATTTATGTAAAGGACCTGAGAGCGCCAGAGGGGGTGAAGATAGTAGAAGAACCTGAGCAGATAGTTCTCTCTATAGAGCCACCAAAAGAGGAGGAGATTGAAGTAAAGGAGGAGTTGGGCGAGAAGGAAAAGGAAGAGCCCGAAGTAATTCGCAAAGGCAAGGAAGAGAAAGAGGAGGAAGGGGAGTAGATGTCTTATATTTTCTCCCGCAGGGGTTTAAGTTTAGTAGAGGGTTTGGTGGTAGCAATAATATTTATGATAGTCTTCAGTGGGATGGCGCATATTTATGTCTTGTGCAGAAAGAAACTGGTGGTCTCCAATAGGAAACTTAAAGCAATATATTATGCTCGTGAGACCATAGATAGATTAAGAAGTAATGTAGAATACTCTAATTCAACTGTTCTCTCTGTAGGTGAGCATCCTGATCCTTTACCCTCAGGAGACCTGCGCGATAATTGTAATGGCACGCGCACATACAATGTGACCCTAGGACCCGATGATTACTCTACCGGGAGTGGGGAGCGGTATAAGATAATTAAGGTAAAGGTGCAGTGGAAAGAGTAGAAGGAAAGAAAGGGCTGACACTAATAGAGGTGATAGTGGCCTCTACTATCTTCAGTATATTGATGTTTGCTATTCTATATGCTACCTTCCTCTCCTCCAGTTATTATAAAGGGCATCAGAAGGAGTCAAGGGCGCAGGCAGAGGCTTCCTTTCTTATGCACCACTTGAGCCGTTATCTGAGCAAAGCCATAGCGATAGATTGGCCTGCCGAAACGGAGTCTCTGGAGGATGTGCAGATTACCATAGATAACTATACAGGCTCAGGTTATCCTTCTTCTTTCCCTGCTTCTCCAATCAAGGTCAGATATGCTCGGATAAATAATACAGTGCAGTTTGGAGAGGATCCTTCTTGTCCTGCCACAGTGAATTTAACCGAGACAATAGTGTATAATATTACAGAGTTTAATATTACTCGCCCCGATGACGCAGGGCAAGGGATTTCTTTTCAGGTAAACATTACTGCCACAGACCCCCAGACCGGAGAGAGTTTTTCCTTGTCCTCTCGAATCACCAGTAGGTGTATGCCATGGAGGAATCCTTAAAGCCAGAGTTAAGAGGAAAGTTAAGAGGGTCTGTATTCGCAATGGTGCTGATCTTTGCTATTCTAATAAGTCT
>QNCL01000010.1 GCA_003645805.1 Candidatus Omnitrophota bacterium | reverse complement strand
GGAAGCCCTCTGAGAGGCTGAAGGATGTGCACAGAAGAGAGAAGCCTTCGCTTTAACCCTTTCTTGAGTTTTTGCAGGTTTTCTCGGCTCCCCAAAAGGACAATGCGGGATATTTCTTTCTCTCCTGCCTTCTGAAAGGAAAGCAGAAACTGGCTTATTTCATTCAAGAGGTCATCTCCATATATCTCTTTACTGCTGAACCCTAAAGGAATATTTCGCGAAAAGAGAATATTATTGCCCAGAATCACCTCCATCTCTGTGGAGGAATGGTCTATGTTAATCACACATACAGGGGTTTTAAATATCCTTTTGATGTTTTTATTATTACTCAGAAGTAGAAGAATGCCCTCTATGCTCAAAGCTACACATTCAGGGATGATGTTAACTTCCTTGAGCATCTCAAGATTTTTATGGATGACCTCTTTATGCACCATCACCACCATCAGTTTGATATGTTCTTCTTTTATTACCTCTATAATCCTATATCCTACTACTATCTCCTCGGGGGAATAGAGGGAGGGGTTGCTTTGGTATATCATCGCCTCTATCTCGGAGTGTTCAGTAAAAGGAAGGGTAAGAAACTTTACTCCTATCTGAGAGCGGGGAATAGCGAGGAATACACGAGGTTCAAGTTTGACCTTTTTAAGGATGTCTTTTATGCTTTCCGAAAAGGTTTCTTCCTTTAGATTTCTTACATAAACTCCCGCTATCCTTTTTTTCTCTTTGCTCCTTCCTATGATAACTGCTTTTAAGACAGAATCAGATATTTCGATAATCAGGAGAGGTTTTCTTTTTCTTATCTTCTCTTCTACCCTGTTTCTCCACCATTGTTTTATCTCTTTTAGGTTAAATCTAAAATGGATTTTGCTCATTGTAAATTGTAATGCTTTACTTCTGGAGATTCTATATCACCAGAGACGATATGGGGAGTGAGGAATATAACCAACTCCTTCCTTTCCGGTTCTATCTCCGAGCCTTTTTGTTTGCTCTTGAATAGCCAGCCCAGAATAGGTATATCTCCTAAGATAGGAAACTTCTTTATCTCCTCCTCTTTTTTGTTTCTTATCAACCCAGCAATGACTATAGTAACTCCATCCTTAATGGTGACCGTAGTTTCTACCTGTGAGGTCTCCACCACAGGAATTACATCCGAGTACTCCCCATAGGTATAGTCTCCTGTCTTTGAACTTATCTCCTGATTGATCTTCAGAGTAACAAACTTATCCTCGGCAACTGTGGGAGTGACAGAAAGTTTTATTCCCAGGTCTAAGTAAGTAATCTGATATGATACTGTGTTTCCTGTAGAGGTGACGCTGGTGGTGGAGGTAGCATAAGGTTGGTTTGTTCCTACCATAATTTTTGCTTCTTGGTTGCTGGAGACAGTAATTCGGGGAGAGGAGAGGGTGTAGGTCTTTCCCAGTCTCTCAAAAGCCTTAAGCACCACTTCATAAGCATCTTCGCCCAACTCTCCAATCCTTAATGCCCCTCCTGTTGCGGATGTAGAGGAAGTAGCCGGAATGATGTCTCCCGAGATAACCTTAAAACTGGAGCCAAGAGCGCTATGGATACCGGCAAAAACAGCATCCCAGTTTACTCCTAATTTGTATTCTTTATTCAGGGCTATCTCGATTATCTTTGCATCAATAAATACCTGCTTGGGTCTTTGGTCAAGGGCTTTGACAATCTTTTCTATCAAAGGCATTTTGTTCTTTAGGTCGGTGACGATTATCTTATTTGTTCGCTTGTCAATCTGAAGAACCCCTAGCCCTTTTGTAAGCCTCTCCGAAATCTTATCCTTTATCTCCTCTGCTTTCGTGTAGTTGAGAGAGAATATCCTTGTCTCTGTAGGCAAGTCCATCTGGGAGATTAAGGCTTTTAATTTCTCTAAAGACTCCTTTTCATCAATGAGAATAAGAGTATTTGAGGCTTCGTTGGCTATTATTCTGCCTATTTTGCTCTTTGCCTGGTTTAAGGTAGGAAGTAGATCAGAAGCCTTGGCGTATTTTAGAGGCACTACCTTAATATTTGCTTTGGTATGGAATTTTCTTCCATAAAGGGCTTCATACTCGCTTTCGGTCATTACATTGATAATTCCATTCTTTTCTTCATAAGCCAAGCCATTACTCACAAGAAGGACTTCAAAAGCATCCATTATCTTTACATCCTTCAAAAACAGGGTTACCTTTCCTTTTACATTTTTGCCCGCGACAATATTGAGGTTAGCCATCATCGAGAACATCTTCAGGGCGTCAATTATATTCATCCCTTTTATTTCCAGAGATATTCTCTCTTCTTCTTTTTGAGAATGTTCCAGGGAAGCAGTGCTCTGATGTTTTTCTTCTTGGGGATTTTTATTTAAGGTCTGCGCATAGAGGAGGGGGGAGAAGAGAAGAAGGGCAGAAATGATAATGTAGTTTTTTCTCATCTTCTAATTGGAAGAATTGGGGGGAATAAAAGGCTTTTGTTACGCTCTTAGAATTTAAGTTCCAATTTTTCCCCCTGATGGTTTAAGATTACTCTTCCTTCCTCAATACTTTCCAGTTGCATTTGCTTGATGTAATCACCCTCGCTCAGAAAATAGACCTTTTCTGCACTTTTATCTTCAATGATTGCGTGCGGATTTTTTTTACCGGTAGCGATACCTAACAGTTTAAGTTCAGCAAGAACCTGTTTGTTCTCGGAGGAGATAGAAGGAGAGGGGATAGGAGGATTAAAGATATCTCTGTCTCCGATTCTATTTGTGTAATATGTATAAGGTCTGCTCTCCTGTTTCTGGTCTTTTTCTTTTTGGTTTTTCCATACAGAGAATCCCACGCTTTTTTCTTTCTCCTTCAGGAGTTTTTTTACAGAGTAGGGAGCGAGGATGAAGGAGTCTAATAGAAGATAAAGGATGGATAAAGAGAGGAGAAAGCCCAGGAGAATATTTAGTTTATGGATGGTTTTGATGTAGAAGGGGTATTTATCTTTTTCTATCCTAAATCTGGATAAAATAGAGGATATTCCCGGAGACATAGATTCTTTCTCTTTCTCAGCAGATAGGCTATCTTGCTTTTTCCGGAGCAGGTGCAATAATTTGCTTTCTGGAGAAGGGTTTTCCATTTCTAATTCCTTCTTTAACTTAGATTCAAATGACCTCTTCCTCAATCACCTCTTCAATTAAAGCCCTGTCCGCCACCTTCTTTTCTTTCATTACCAGCCTCTCCAGGGCATTGTGACATAGAAGGGTGATCTGACGAGGGTATCCTTGAGTATATTCATAGATTAATTCTATCGCTTCTTCTGTAAATAGGGAGTTTTGAGAAGAAAAACCCGCTTTTTGTAAGCGATACTCTATCATCCTTTTTGTTTCATATCTACTCAAAGGGTTTATTACATATTTAAGGCTAATTCTATCCATAAAGTTTTTCATCTGTTTCAATCTGGAGAGGATTTCCAACTGAGCAGTGATTACAATCTGCAGAAGTTTATATTCGTTGGTTTCGTAGTTCAAGAGGACGCGCAAGGCTTCCAGATTCTTAGGAGTAAGTTTTTGTCCCTCGTCAATAAAAAGCACGATCGTCTTTTTTTCCTCCACACTTTTTTGGAAGAGATATCTTTCTATGCACTCTTTATAGTCTAATATTGACTTTGTAGGAGGGGTTATGTTGAATATTCTTGTTAATTTAGAGAGGAAGTCGAACTCTGAATTAAATCCAGGGTCAAGAAGGATATAAAAGATGAACTCTTCTTCCTGAGGGAATGACTGAAGAAAGGTGCGCAGGAGGGTAGTTTTCCCTGTTCCTACATCCCCTAATAGCAGACTTAAGCCCCTTTTTAGCCTAATGGCTATCTCCAATCTCTCTATGGCTGTCTTGTGCGTATGGGAGTAGTAAAAGAACTCAGGATCGGGGCTGGTAGAGAAGGGTTCTTTTTCTAAACCCAAGACGCTGTAATAATTCATCCGCTCACCTGATATACTGTAACTCCTAAAACAAAAGTATATATCACATAGAGAATACTGTCAAGTTCTTATATTGTTTCCACTATTGTTTCCACCCCAGGGGTGGAAATGATTGTTGTGCTTGCCTCAGGTGGACATACTTCTTAGATTATGCTAAAATAAATAAAAGAGTAAGAAAGAAGTTTTGGCTTATCTTGAGCCTTAAAACGAAGCGGAGATGTCATTGTATTTGGAAGAGCGAATAAAGTGTATTACAGAGCCGAAGCAGAAAGCCCAGCCGAAAGTTTATATCAGGACTTTCGGATGCCAGATGAACGAGTATGATTCCGAGGTGGTTATAGGTAAATTACTGCAAAAAGGCTGGGCTCTTGTGCATAACCCTGAGGAGGCAGATATAGTTTTGTTTAACGGCTGTTCAGTGCGAGAGCATGCAGAACAGAGAGTATGGTCAAATCTGGAGAGCCTTAAAAAACTAAAGCAAAGAAAGCCGAAGATGCTTGTTGGTATCCTTGGATGCATTGCTCAGAAGCACAAGGAGAGGATATGGGAGAGATTTCCTTTTGTGAATCTTGTCTGTGGACCTGCTAACCTCTCTCACCTGCCAGAGTATATTAAGGAGTTGAACGAGAAAGAGCAGGTGTTAGCAGTAGATAAGCAAGAGCGGGATTTTAAAGATTTCTGTCTCACCTTTCCTGCACAGAAAGAGGGGTTTAAGAGCAAGGGCTATGTGGTGATAATGAGCGGATGTAATAACTTCTGTTCTTACTGCGTTGTTCCTTATCTACGGGGCAGGGAGAGGAGTCGTGAGATAAAAGAGATATTGGAGGAAGTGAAGGAGTTGGTAAGGAATGGTTATACCCATATTACTTTGCTCGGGCAGAATGTAAACAGTTATAAGAATAATTTTGTCAAACTTTTAGAGGAAGTGAACAAAATAGAGGGGGTGGAGAAGATAAGTTTTACCACCAATCATCCTAAAGCCACCAGCGAGGAGTTATTCCGAGCAATGCGTGATCTTCCCAAAGTGGAGAAGTATCTCCATCTTCCTTTTCAATCTGGCTCAGATAGAATCCTCAAACTAATGCGTCGAGGATACACGCGCCAGGAATACCTAAATTTGATAAGGAAACTAAAGGAGATCCTGCCCGAGGTGAGACTGTCTACTGATGTGATTGTGGGTTTTCCTACCGAAACGGAAGAGGATTTTCTCAAAACAAAGCAGTTGATGGAAGAGGTGAGGTTTGACAATGCCTATATCTTCAAATATTCTCCCCGTCCGGGAACAGAAGCAGAGAGGAAGTTAAAGGATGATGTCCCTTTGGAAGTAAAGAAGAGAAGAAACCAGATCTTGCTGGATCTGCAAAAGAGAATCTGGAGAGAGAAATGCAGAAGATAAGGATATTGTTTTTCTGCCTTATCTTTTCTCTTATTTTCTGTTTTCCTATCCCCTTTGCTTGGTCTTCTCCTGTTCGTTCTTCCGTATCTGTAAAAGAGAAATTTGCCCAAGTGGCAAGGAGTTTTTTGGAAGGGGAGTATAGCAAAGCGTTGAGATTTTCCTGGCAATTAAGGCAAGA
Source organism: Candidatus Omnitrophota bacterium (assembly GCA_003645805.1). Classification (GTDB taxonomy): domain Bacteria; phylum Omnitrophota; class 4484-213; order 4484-213; family 4484-213; genus B17-G2. The sequence continues at coordinate 16,288 of QNCL01000010.1, read as the reverse complement.
GTTTCCCTCATCTCCCTACGCTAAAAAGGCAAAATACCTCAGTGCCCTTTCTTATCTTAAAACAGAGCACTTAAACCAAGCGAAGCAGATTTTTAGAGACTTGCGTGAAGAAAGGGGAGGCGGTAAGGATAGATACTATTTAGGAGAGGCAAATCTCTACTACCTAACGGAGGATTGGGAAAGGTGCATTTCTACCCTTGAACAGATGTTGAGCAAATTTCCTTCCTCTTCTTTGAAGGCAGCGGCTTATTTTAGATTAGGCAGATGCAAACAAAAGAAAGGGGTATGGGAGGGAGCGAAGTATTACTTTACAAAACTTCTCCAACAATTCCCCTCTTCTCTGGAGGCTAAGGAGGCAGAGAAGATTTTGGAAAAAGGAGAGTTTTACTTTACTCTTCAAATAGGAGCCTTTAAGAAGAAGGAGAATGCCCAGAAGATGAAATACTATCTGAAGGAAAAGGGCTATCCCGCTTATATCTCTATTTTTGAGAAAGATGGAAGAGAACTTTATCGTTTAAGGGTGGGAAAGTTTAATCTGCGCAAGGAGGCAGAGGCAGTAAGAAGAAGACTGGAAGCAGAAGGATACAAAGTAGAGATATATCCGTAGGAGAATGATAAACAAGAAGGTAATAGTCTTTCTTCTTGGACCTACAGGTGTAGGAAAAACAGATATTTCTATCTTGCTCGCCAAAAGGATTAATGCCCGGATAATCTCTGCAGATTCAATGCAGGTCTACCGAGGAATGGATATTGGCACTGCAAAGCCTGCGGGAATTACCATCTTGAGCGCAGAACCTGAATCGAGGAGAATTCAGCCAGTTATGATAAAGGGCGTAAAACACTACTTAATTGATATTATTGAACCTGAGGAGGAATTTAATGTTGCTCGCTTTGTAGAACTTGCTCAGCACTCAATAGAACAGGTGAGTAAGGAGGATGCTCTGCCTCTGGTGGTAGGAGGAAGTGCTCTTTACATCTATACTCTTATCAAAGGTATCTTTAAACTCCCTCCTTTAACCTCTCAGAAGGAGATAAGCATAGACGATAGAGATGCTTATCAGAGACTTTTGAGCGTTGATCCAGAGTCTGCCCGAACCATCCATCCCCGAAATCTACGCAGAGTTAGAAGGGCAGTAGAGGTTTATCACCTAACAGGTGTGCCTTTTTCCCAGATAAAGAGAGAAAGGGAAGGGATAGAGAAGAGATACAGAATACTCAAGATAGGTTTAATTGCCTCGCGAGAGGAGATTTATCGGCGAGTGGAAAAGCGGGTAGAGGAGATGTTTAATCAGGGTTTAATAGAGGAAGTAAAGAGGCTTAAAAACAGAATGAGCAGGACAGCACGGCAGGCTTTGGGCTACAAGGAGGTTTTGTCTTATCTAAACGGAGAAATCTCTTTGAAGGAAGCGAAGGAACTGGTCAAGAAAAACACACGGCATTTTGTTAAACATCAACTTACATGGTTCAAGAAAGACAGCGAGATTAGGTGGATAAATACAGAGGGAAAAGAGAAGGAGGAGGTTAGCCAGGAGGTTGAAAGGATAATTTTGAAGGAGGTTTCTGAGGCGGCTTATCCCTCCTTTATTCCATCTTAAAATTTCTGTTAAAATTATAAAAATTGTGGTATAATTTACCCACTCCTTGGAGTGTTTTCCCCACAAGTTTTTAGGAGAGAATAAGGACATTGGCTCCTTTAACTTAAAAAAAGGAGGTGGAGATGCGAGATCCATTTGAAGAGGAGGAGTTTATTTATGACTTTAAGGTCTTTCTTTCCTATATCACCTCACACAAGGTAAGACTCACTCCCAAGATGCAATGGATTCCTGTAAAGCATATATATGCTATAAATTCTCTCTTTAAGCATCCCGCTTCTCTCCAGGAAAAGATAGGGGAGAAGGTATATAAACTCAGAGAGGAGATCGGTTATTCCCGTTTTTACTTTATTGATTTACTGTCTTTAGCCAGTGAGTGTTTGGTAGTCAATGATAAGCAGATACTAACAAAGGGTCCTCAGTATGATAATTTTATGCAAGCAGATGCCTTCTTTAAGAAATTGGGGCTGGTAATAAGTTGGTGGTTTGATCTATACTGGGATTCTTGGATGCCCGAGGGAGACTTTGGTCAGATGTTAGATAGCCGAAAACTATATATGATTCCATATTTGGAGAAAGTGTTGCACAAACAGGGAATGATAAGCGTTAAGGAGTTTTCTCGCCCTTTAATTGAGGGACTTTCTCTCAAATGGAGCGCTTCTTCACCAGATATTGCCAGAGATCTGATGGAGTGGGGTATAGAGCGATGTATATTACTACCTCTCAGTTATTTTGATATTGTTCGGCTTGAGTATAGAGAGAATAAATATGGACTACAGGAGATAGGAGGGTTTTATATAAAGCCTGATGGCAGGATATTCCTGCGGAGTTTGGTAAGAGAGATGAGAAGGAGGATATACCGAGATTTCAGCAACTAATAGCACCTAATCTTTTGATGTCTAAGGATGGAGAAGACTTATACAGTGCTGGAACTTAATAGCATTGTGCGCGATCTTATTCGCATAGAGTTCCCTGACTATATATGGGTTTGCGGAGAGATTCAGGGGTTAAGGAGCGATAGAGAGAAGAAGCATATCTATTTTGAACTTGTGGAGAAGCACCCAGAGGCACAGGAGATTAGAGCGAAGGTAAAAGCAGTGCTATTCTCCGGTTATCGGTATAGGATAGAGAAGAGAATAGAGGAGGCTAATAGTAGTTTTCAATTGAAGAATGACATTGAAGCAAGGTTTTTGTGCGAGGTAAACCTTCATCCTCCCTCTGGCCAATACAGTCTTATTATTGTTGATGTTGATCCTATCTACACTTTGGGAAAACTTGCCCAGAACCGTCAAAGGATAATTGAGGAACTAAAAAGGAAGGGGCTTTTGGAAAGAAATAAACAAAGAGATTTACCTCTTCTTCCTTTGAATATCGGCTTGATTACCGCTGTTGACTCTGCTGCTTATCATGATTTTATTGATGAATTAAGAAAGAGTGGCTATGGATTTAAGATCTTCATATACAACTCTTATATGCAAGGTAAGCAAACAGAGAAAGATGTTCTGCTCGCTCTAAAATATTTTAACTCCTTAGATAAAGGAAAGGTTGACGCAGTATTTATTACCCGGGGAGGAGGAGCAAAGGCAGACCTTATCTGGTTTGATAACAAGAATATAGCCGAGGCTATTGCTTATTCTAAGTTTCCCGTATTCACTGCTTTAGGGCATAGTATAGATGTGAGTATCGCAGACATAGTAGCAAAACAGGCGTTCAAGACTCCCACAAAAGGCGCGCAGTTTCTGGTGGAGAAGGTGCGCGAGGTTTTAGAGAGGATAGAGTTTATAGAGAAGGAAATTAGGGAAAAAGCAAAGCTTTTACTTGAACAGAGATACAACAATTTGAAATCTGCACTTTTTCGCATCGACTCTTTTGTGAGCAGGTATTTTTGGAGAAAGAGTGAGGATTTACTCGCAAAAAGGTTTGCCTTAAGGGAAAGGATTGGTAAATTCTTTAGCAATGAAAAAAGAGAATTGAAGGAGAAGTTTCTGCAGATAGAAGAGAAAGCAAAAAGAAGAGTAGAAGAGGAGAGAATAAGGGTGAGAACAGGAGAGGAAAAGATAAGGTTATTAGATCCCTCTCAGGTTTTAAAAAGAGGTTATAGCATTACTTTCAAAGAAGGCAGGTTGGTCAAGAGTATTTTCGACCTAAAAGAGAAGGATGCAATCAAAACAATACTTATAGATGGTAGTTGTCTTTCGGAGGTTAGAGGAATAAAGGAGTTGAGATGGAGGTTGTAATAATAATGGGCTCAAAGAGCGATTTTAAGTGGTCAGAAGAGATTAAAGATGCTTTACAGAGATTAGGGATTAAAAGTACTTTAAGAGTATCTTCTGCCCATAAGGTGCCTCTGAGGGTATTAGATATCATAAAAGAGTATGAGAAGAAAGATGTTGTGTTTGTCACTGTAGCAGGAAAAAGCAATGCGCTAAGTGGTTTTGTAGATGCTAATACAACAAAGCCTGTTATTGCCTGTCCGCCTTACAGTGATAAGTTTTCTGGTGTAGATGTATTCTCAAGCCTGAGGATGCCTCGCGGAGTATCGCCTCTTCTGGTGTTAGAACCAGAGCAAGCAGCGCTGGCTTGTGCAAAGATCTGGGCAATAAAGGATAGAAAAATTAAGCAGAGAGTGGAGGAATATCAAAGGATGTTGAAAGAGGAGATAAAACAGGCGGACAGAGAGGTGCAGTAATTTATATCTAAAATTGCATAAAGTTTTTTTTGAATAAAGATGCCCAAATGAAAAACTTTAATTAGAGAGATTAAGGGAAGGATTTCGTTAAGAAAAAGATAACTTTTATTTTTTAATGCTTTTTCTTATTCCCCTCCATTTATACTCCTCTATATTCTTCTTTTCCTACTCATTGTTTATTTTTCTCTTCAACGAAATTTTGGAAAGATTAGTAAAGCAGAGGGAGAATGGATATTGATTTTAGATGCCGATGAATTTTTGCCTGGAGAACTAAATAAGCAATGAGAATAGGCTTTGATGCCAGAATTCTAACCCATCCGAAGGCAGGAATTTCTACTTATGTTTGCAACTTAGTAAAAACACTTTTAGATTTAGATAGAGATTTAGAGATCTTTCTTTTTTCAGATGGTAATTTTTCTCAGGAGTATAATAAGTTTTTAGAGTCAACGCGTATTCAAAAAATAGTTTTTGCTTCCTCAAGGGAAGAAAAAAGGAAGTGGTCTCAGAGATTTTTGCCGAGAAAATTGAAAGAGTATAAAATAGATGTCTACCATGCTGTTTGGAATAATGCAGTGCCATTTTTTAGAAATTGCCCTTGTGTCTTGACCATCCATGACCTGATCCCTTGGATATTAGGAGGAGATTTTAGAAATAAAAGGAAAGAGATAAAGTATAAACTACAACATTTCCTGTGTGCCCAGTGGGCAGATCTAATTATAACTGTTTCGCATAAAAGTAAGGAGGATATTGTAAGGTTATGCAAGGTTAAAAAAAGCAAGGTCAGAGTCATATATTTAGGAGTAGAGGATGATTTTAGAGAAGAAGTGGATGAAAATTTGGCTGTTCAAATTCTTAACAAATATAATGTGCACAATAGAGATTATTTTATAATTCCTACAGGAGTGGATCACCCACGAAGAAACGCTATTTTTGCATTAGAAGGGTTTAATGAATTTCTAAAAAGAGACAAGTATGACTTCTGTTTAGTTTATACGGGAAATTTTTATGATAGAAGTAATGAATACAGAAATTTAATTAGACGAATTAAGGAGTTGGGACTTCAAAGTAAGATAATAATTACTGGATGGATACCTACCCTGGAATTGAAAGTTTTGCTTATGAATGCCAAAATTTCTCTTATTCCTTCTCTTTATGAAGGCTTCGGTTTGCCTATTTTAGAATCTTTTTCTTCTGGTGTTCCTGTGATAACTACTGATAGAGGCGCAATTCCTGAGATTGCTTCTGGTGCAGCGGTTTTGGTTAATCCCTTTGATTATAAATATTTAGCCGCCAAGATAGAAGAGTTGATTAAATGCGAGGATTTAAGAGGAGAGTTGATAGAGAAAGGAAAACAGAGGGTTAAAGATTTCGATTGGAGAAAGACTGCTCAGTCTACTTTAGATGTATACAGAACTCTGCTCCCCAGATAAGCACAGATAAGCACTTTTCACCCGCACTTTCCACCCCAGGGGTGGAAACGGTCTGGAGATACACCCCCTTGACAAAAACCGAGTTTTGATATATATTAATAATGAAAACCATTTCCACTAAGAGAGGAACTATGCCAGGTATTAGACTATCTACTTCACCATGGTGGCAGGCAAGGTTTAGAGGGTGTGGTTATAGATGGACTTTGGGGAGAGAGGCAATTCTGGAGGTTTTATCCAAATCAGAAGAACACCTGAGTGCCGAAGATATTTACTTAAGAGTCCATCCAAAATATCCAAACATTGGTCTTACTACTATCTACAGAACTTTAGATATACTCACAGATATGGGATTGGTATGGAAATTTGATTTTGGAGATGGAAGGGCACGCTATGAGTTGATTGAAGGCAGTAAAAAGATGCATCATCACCATCTCATCTGTAAAGGTTGCAATAGAATTGTTGATTATACAGAGTTCATAGAGGAGGAGAAAGAATTGGTGAAAAAGATGCAGAATAGTTTATCCAAAAAATACAATTTTAAGATTACATCTCATATAATCCAATTCTATGGCTTCTGTAGTAAATGCGATAAACAAAAAGATTAGATTGTTATTTTTCAAGTATAGTGTTTCTTATTAAGCAAAAAGGAGGTGGTAGATATGCCTGGAGGAAATGGAACAGGTCCTTTGGGTTTAGGTCCAATGACAGGTAGAGCAGCGGGTTTTTGCGCGGGATACGCTGTTCCCGGCTATCTGAATCCCATCCCTAACAGAAGATGGTTTGGGAGGGGAAGAGGATGGCGCCACTGGTATTATGCTACTGCTCTTCCCGGCTGGCTGAGGGCTTCCTATAATCTACCGAGTTTTGCAGGTTGGTGGAATCCTGCAAGTTGGTGGTTTCCTTATGAGATTAGTCCAAAGCAGGAAGCAGAGATTTTAAAAAATCAAGCCGAGTTTTTAAAACAACAGCTTAAAGATGTGCAGAGCCGAGTAGAGACTTTGGAGAAACTCCAGAGCCAGCAGGGAGAGAAGGAGGAATAGTGAGAGAGATAGGGAGTAGAGAACCTTACCTCTACTCCCTATTCCCCTTTATCAGAAAAAAGGAGGGGAGATGCGGGTGGCTATACCAACAGAGGGAGATTTTGTGTCTATGCATTTTGGCAGATGTCCAATCTTTACTTTAGTTGATATCGAGAATGGCAAGGTAGTTAAGAAGGAGGAGATAATAAATCCTGGCCATCAATTAGGAGCAATTCCTCAATTTTTGTATCAAAAAGGAGTAGATTGTGTCGTTGCTGGAGGAATAGGATCGCGAGCAATCTCATTTTTTGCGCAATTTAATATCAAAACAATTGTGGGAGTGAGTGGAAAGATTGAGGAGATAATTGAACAACTTAGGAAAGGAACCTTAAAAGGTGGAAAGAGCTTCTGTGAGCCCGGTTCGGGAAAGGGTTATGGAGTAGATAAAACAGAATGCCACCATCCACATAAAGATGAAGGTAGATGTTGATAAAGTGAGGTGAAAAATGAGGATTTGTATTACCTCAGAAGGGGAGAGTATAGATTCAAAGATTGATCCGCGTTTTGGTAGATGTCGGTATTTTATAATTGCAGATACTGATACCTTAGAGTTTGAGGTTATTAAGAATCCAAATATTAACTCTGTAGGGGGAGCAGGGATTCAATCTGCTCAATTAGTTGCTTCCAAAAAAGTTAAAGCGGTGCTTAGTGGTAATGTTGGACCAAATGCCTTCCGAGTACTTAATGCAGAAGGAATTGATGTTTATACACAAATTACTGGAAGCGTAAAAGAAGCAATAGAGGCGTATAAATCAGGAAGACTTAAAAAAGCAGAGTCTTCTAATGTTGGTTCAAAATTTGGTATGGGCGGATGAGAGCTCTATAAGGCAGAGAAAGTGCAGGAGAGGATGATATAATATTTAGGTTGATTATGAGTAGATTATTATATAGTTAAGAGATTTCTGTGTAGATGAAGGAGGTGAAATAAAGATAGCCATGGGAGATGGAAATGGTCCTCAGGGGTTGAACCCGGCTATGGGCAGAGGTATGGGGGGAGGTAGAGGAAGGAGAGGTGGTGCAGGACCAGGAGGAAATTGTATATGCCCTTCCTGCAGAACAAAGGTAGCACATCAACCAGGCATACCCTGCGCTTCTTTAAGTTGTCCTAAATGTGGCACAAGAATGGTAAGGGAATAGAATAATTCTATATGATAATTTTATATGATAATTTCAGTTGCCAGCGGGAAAGGAGGAACGGGTAAAACTACCATTGCTGTTAGCCTATCTTTATCTATAGAGTCTATAGAGGATGTGCAGTTTCTAGATTGTGATGTAGAAGAGCCCAATGCTCATATTTTCTTGAAGCCAACTATCAAAACCCAGAATAAAGCCTACATTCCTGTTCCTCAGATTGATGAGACAAGATGTAATTATTGTGGAAGATGCGCAGAGGTTTGTGTTTATAATGCTATAGCGATTTTGCCTCCTTCAGAGGGTAAGAAAGGAAATAGTTTAATTTTCCCCCAACTTTGCCATGGCTGTGGTGCCTGTAGTGCTCTTTGTCCTCAAGGTGCGATAAAGGAGGTAAACAGGGAAATCGGAGTAGTGGAGGCAGGTAATTGTGGAAGGATAGAGTTTATCCAGGGGAGACTCAATATCGGAGAGGCAATATCTCCACCTCTTATCCGACAGGTAAAAAAGCATATCAAGCCTGAGAAGACCGTAATCATTGATGTTCCTCCCGGAACCTCCTGTCCAGTAGTCGCTTCACTCAAGGGAAGTGATTATTCAATATTAGTCACCGAGCCCACACCCTTTGGTTTAAACGATTTGATTTTAGCGGTGGAACTATTAAAAATAATGAATATTCCTTTTGGGGTAGTAATTAATCGGGCTGATTTAGGCACTGATGAAGTAGATAAGTATTGCTATGAGCAAGACATTCCTGTGTTAATGAGGATACCATTTAAGAGAGAAGTAGCGATTACTTATTCTAAAGGAGAACCTATGGTTAAGGTATTTCCACAATACAAAAAAGATTTTACGGATTTATTTAATAAGATTAAAAAAGAAAGGTGCAAGAGGGAAAATAGAGATTCTTGATAATTTTACCCGCAACAGAGTATAGTTTTTGGTTATGAGTAGAAGAGGTGTATCTAATTCCCTTTATAATCTAAAAAGAAGGAGGTTTTATGAATAGAAAGATTGATATTCTTATTGTTGGTTTAGGTCCAGCAGGGATGGTAAGTGCTATAACCGCAAAGAAGTATTATCCAGACAAGAGTATTCTGGTGATAAAGAATGTTGCCAATGGTTGCATTCCCTGTGGCATTCCCTATATGTTCTCCAGCCTAAAGAATCCCCAGGATAATATTTTAAGGACATCTGCTTTGCTAAAGAGTAATATTGAGGTTGTGGTAGATGAGGTCTCAGAGATTAACCGAGATAGGAGAAGTGTAAGCACAAAGAAAGGTGATGAATATATTTATGAAAAGTTGATTTTAGCCACAGGCTCTCTCCCTGTTATTCCGAAGATTCCCGGGGTTGATAAAGAAGGCGTGTATCCCATATACAAAGATATGGATTATCTTAAAACTTGCGTGGAGGAGATTAAAAAAGCAAAGAGTGTTTTGATAATAGGAGGAGGGTTTATAGGAATAGAGTTTGCCGATGAGATTTCCAGGATAGCCGGAGTTAATGTGCATTTGGTGGAGATGCTTCCCCGTTTGCTCGCAAATTCTTTTGACCAGGAGTTTTCCTTGCTGGTGGAGAAGAAACTAAAAAGCAAAGGCGTCAATATTATTCTAAACACCAGGGTTGTGGAAATTACAGGTGATAGAAAGGTGGAAGGAGTGCGTTTCGAGAATGGCGCAAGGTTAGAAGTGAATAACATTATTTTAGGAATAGGAGCAGTTCCTAATACAAAATTGGCAGCCGATTCAGGGCTGGATTTGGGTAAAGGCAGGGGAATTTGGACAGACGAGTATATGAGGACAGTTGATCCAGATATTTTCGCTGTAGGAGATTGTGCAGGTAAACGCGATTTTTTCACGCGCAAAGATGCCACGGTGATGCTTGCCTCTACTGCCACTGCTGAAGCAAGGATAGCAGGAGCCAATCTATATCAACTTAAAGTGGTGCGTGAGAATAAGGGAACTATTGCTATCTACTCTACTTATGTAGATGGACTTGTTTTAGGTTCTGCTGGTTTAACAGAAAGCGCAGCCAAAAAAGAAGGTTTTGAGATTATTATTGGCCAGGCAGAGGTTGTAGATAAACATCCAGGTAATTTGCCATCAGCAAACAGGATAAAGATGAAACTAATTTTTTCCAAACAATCCGGAATAATTATGGGGGGGCAGGTAGCAGGCGGGATGTCTGCTGGCGAGATAATAAATATTATTGGTATGGCTATCCAGAAAAGAGTTTCGCTCACGGAGTTGGAGACATTACAGATGGCAACCCATCCATATTTGACAAGTGCCCCTACAATGTATCCTATTGTATTGGCAGCGCAGTCTGCGTTGAGCAATATGTAGATAAGTTTTTATGCGTCAGGTAGTGATTATCAGTGGAAAGGGAGGGACAGGAAAAACAGTAATCACCGCAGGGTTTGCCAGTTTGGTTAAGAATGCAGTTTTTGCTGACTGTGATGTGGATGCTTCGGACCTGCATTTATTATTACAACCAGAGGTTAAAGAACGCTATGAGTTCAAAAGTGGTTTGAAGGCAAGCATTGATAAAAGAGTTTGTCGGCAATGTGGCAGATGTATAGAAGTATGCAGATTCTTTGCTATAAGTCAGGAGTTTATAATTGATCCTATTTCTTGTGAAGGGTGTGGTTTTTGTAGTTATATCTGTCCAGTGCAGGCAATAAGGATGGAGGAGGAGGTTTGTGGCGAGTGGTTTATTTCCCAAACCCGTTTTGGTCCTTTAGTGCATGCAAAACTCGGGATTGCTCAAGAGAATTCGGGTAAACTAATTTCTCTGGTAAAAAAACAAGCAAAGGAATTAGCAGAGAAGAACCGCTATGATTGGGTGATTATTGATGGTGCTCCCGGTATAGGATGTCCTGTTATTGCTTCACTTTCTGACATAGATTGTGCAGTAGTAGTAACTGAGCCTACTTTATCAGGTTTGCATGATGCTTTAAGGGTTATAGAACTAACCAGACATTTCAACCTTCCAGCGCACTTGGTAATTAATAAGTATGACCTAAACCCTCAAATTTCTAAGAGGATAGAAGAATACTGTGCAGAAAATAGGATTCCCTTAATAGGCAAGATTAGATTTGATAGAGGGGTGGTAGAGGCGATGGTCAAAGGCAAGACCATTATAGAATATGAAAATACAGCAATTAAAGATGAGATTTATAAAATCTGGGATATGTTGCAGATTGCTCTTAAAAGAAAGTAGTGATATACATTCCCAACCATTTCCACCCCAGGGGTGGAAATTTGGCGAAATTTGGCTAGGCTATAGGAGGTGAGGATTATGCCTGTTTATACCTATACTTGCAAGGATTGTGGTCAAGTTTTTGATTTATTAGTTGGAATGACTTCCGAAAAAGTTGAGCCTAAGTGCAGAAAGTGTGGGAGTAAGAATATTAAAAAGACTTTTGGAGCATTTAATGTAGGAAGTTCTGGGGATAATAGTACTTCCTCTATCTCAACTTGTCCAACAGGAACCTGCCCTATTTTAAAAAAATAAAAGGTTAAAGAAAGGTTATAGTTTCTGCTAAGATAGGAAAGTAAATGATAGATTTTAAGCAAATTGATGAAGCAAGAAAACTATTAGGATTGGATGAAGAGGCCAGTTTAGAAGAGATAAAAAAAGCATACCGGGACTTGAGTTTCAAATATCATCCTGACAGATGTAAAGAGATAGATAAAAAGCATTGTGAAGAGATGATGAGAAGAATAAATGAGGCAAAGAATATTATTATGACCTACTGTGCCGGTTATAGATTCTCTTTTAGAGAAAAGGATGTGCGAAAGAATTTATTGAATAAAGAATTATACCAGCATCTGAAAAGATTCTATGAAGGCTGGTGGGGAAATCTGGAGGTATGAGTAATATAAATATATTTGATAGATATTATAAAAGATACGATGCCTGGTATGAGAGAAATAAATTTGTTTATTTATCAGAGATAGAAGCAGTTAAAAAAGTCTTGCCCAAGAGAGGTAAAGGTTTGGAAATTGGTGTAGGCACAGGCAGATTTGCCTCTGTTTTAGGGATTAAATACGGAGTTGATCCCTCTAAGAGGATGCTAAAAATTGCCAAGGAGAGAGGGGTAGAGGTAAGGTTAGGGTACGGAGAGAATTTACCTTTTGCAGATGCTACCTTTGATTATGTAGCAATTATTATGACTCTTTGTTTCGTAAAAGACCCGGTAAAGGTATTGAATGAAGCAAGGAGGGTGCTGAGAAAAGGAAGGATTATCATTAGTATAATAGATAAGCAGAGTTTTTTAGGAAAGTTTTATCAGAGAAAAAAGAGTGTGTTTTATAAGGAAGCAAATTTTTTTGATGTTAAAGAGTTGGTGGCTTTGCTCAAGATGACAGGGTTCTACAGGTTTTCTTATTATCAAACGATATATAAATTCCCTGATGAGATAAAATCAATTCAGAAGCCTAGAAAAGGTTTTGGTGAAGGTGCGTTTGTGGTAATCAGTGCTTATAAACTCCCTTCTTTTATTCCAAGCAGTTTTTGATCCTGCCATAGCCTAATGCTCACCTCAAAACCCGCTTTTTCTTTACTCCACCCCATTTCGCCAACGGATTAGAAATGTGATTACATAAGAAAACCTTTATATCCCTCCAGGAGAAAGTTGTGGTATAATAAGGTTGTTTTAATCCTCAAGTTAATTCTCTTAGTGAATTTGCCAAATATAAAAAATATTGTTAAACTATTATTTCAGTATAGAGATTAGCCTATCTCCGAACAGGTGATCTTAAAAAAGGACAGAGATGAAGGTAAGTCTAACTCAGATGCAATCGGGTGAGTGTGGTATAGTAGTGGAGATTCAAGGAGGCTTTGGCTTTATAAGGAAAGTTCAGAGTATGGGAATAAGACCAGGTAAAAAGATAGTTAAAGTAGGTTCTCATTTCTGGCGAGGTCCACAGATTGTAGAGATAGATAACTTGCAGGTTGCTATAGGATTTGGGATGGCCAAGAGGGTTTTGGTGGAGGTAGAAAGATGAACAGGATTTTATTAATGGGCAATCCCAATGTGGGCAAGAGCGCTATATTTTCAAGGCTTACCGGAGCAAAAGTAGCCATCTCCAATTATCCGGGTACAACCGTAGAGTTTACTCAAGGTTATATGAAGATCGGAAAAGAAAGACCTTTGGTGATAGATGTCCCAGGAACCTATACCTTAGAGCCGATCTCAAAGGCTGAAGAGGTAGCCTGCCAGATGCTGAAAGAAGGAGATGTGATTATCAATATTGTGGATGCTACCAATTTAGAGAGGAATCTCTATTTGACTTTACAACTATTGGAGAGGAATATAGCGGTTATTGTTGCTTTGAATATGTGGGATGATACCAGACATCAGGGAATTCATATTGATGTGAGGAGATTAGAAGAATGTCTGGGGGTGCCTGTAGTTCCTACCTGCGGTTTAACTGGAGAGGGTATAAAAGAACTGGTCAGTCGTTTACCAGAAGCAAAGAGATCAAAGTTAAAGGTTTCTTCTGATAGCGAAAGGTGGAAAAAAATAGGGAAGATTATAGAAGAAGTCCAAAGACTGACCCACCGCCACCACACCTTGTTAGAAAGAATAGAGGACTTAAGCGTTAAGCCCTTGAGCGGTTTACCTCTTGCCTTGGGTATTATATATTGTGTTTTCTGGGTGATTCGTTTTATTGGCGAGAGCCTGATCGGGTATATATTTGAGCCTTTATTTAAGAAATTATGGCTACCTTTGATGATAAAGTTAAGCACTTTTTTGGGAGAAGGAACATTTCTGCATAATATAGTTGTGGGTAATCTCATTGAGGGAAAAATAGATTTTGGACAATCCTTTGGGCTTTTGACCACAGGGCTTTTTGTTCCCCTTGCTATGGTTCTGCCTTATATATTTAGTTTCTATTTAATATTGGGGTTATTGGAGGATTTTGGTTATCTTCCCCGTCTGGCAGTTCTGGTAGATAATCTTATGCACCGTTTGGGTCTGCACGGTTATGCGATAGTTCCTTTTATTCTGGGATTGGGCTGTAATGTTCCTGGAGCATTAGCAACCCGCCTATTAGAAGAAAGGCGGGAGAAATTTATCGCAGCAACCTTGATGGCAATAGCCGTTCCCTGTATGGCTCAGATTGCTATGATTATAGGACTGGTAGGAGAGAGAGGAGGGAAGTATGTGATGGTTGTATTTCTTACCCTTTTTATCCTCTTAATTATAAAAGGATTAATCCTAAATAAAATTTTAAAAGGCCAAAGTCCTGAGATACTGCTGGAGATTCCTCCCTACAGGCTACCCCAGCCTAAGGCTGTAGCCAAAAAACTTTGGATGCGCTTATCGAGTTTTTTAAGAGAAGCCCTGCCCTTAGTGCTTTTAGGCATACTCTTTGTGAATATACTTTATGCTCTGAAGATTATAGACTTTTTTGCCCATATCTTTTCTCCAGTTTTAACCGGTTTATGGGGGCTTCCTAAGGAGGCTATTTCTGCGTTAATAGTTGGCTTCTTGAGGAAGGATGTTGCTGTAGGTATGCTTGCTCCATTAAACTTGACCACCAAACAACTGATAGTCGGCTCTACGATCCTGACTGTTTATTTCCCTTGTGTGGCTACTTTTGTGGTGTTAATCCGTGAGTTAGGGGTAAAGGATATGCTAAAATCTTTTTTTATTATGATTTCCGTGGCATTATTAACGGGAACGATTCTTAATTTAATACTATAACGAATGTAATTTTATTTAAGAGGAGGAAAGATGAAACTCTCAAGCCTTCTTCATCCCCATCTTATAAAAGTGAGGCATAAAGTCTCCTCTTTGACAGAGGTAATAAGAGAGATGGCAAAAGTAGCCTGTTATGGGTTTCCGCCCGAGTTTGAAAAGAAGATTATAGAGATTATTATAAAAAGAGAACAGGAGGTTTCTACTGCAATGGAGGGAATTGCTATTCCTCATGCCAAGATAGAAGATTTCTCCGATTTAATTGTAGCAATTTCCATTCCGGAGAAACCCATCATCGTCAATAATCAGGAGGTAAAGATATTCTTCCTCATTATTACTGCCAAAACCTCTCCTCTTTATCTGAATGTTCTCTCTGCGATTGCTCAGATAAGAAAAAATGTCTCCCTTTTTGAGAAAATTCTATCTTCAAAGAAACCCGAAGATATAATAGAAGCGATTGAAAGGTCAGGGATTTCTGTTAAAGATGAGTTTCTTGTCAAAGATATTATGGAGAGAAATTATCCCGTTGTATCTGCCGAGGATACTCTTAAGACTGCCATAGATGTCCTGTGTCTCAAGAATTCACTATTTGCTCTGGTTATCTCTGATGGTAAACTGCTTGGTGAGATTACACTTGGTGAGATTATAGAAAAGAAGATGCCGGCATATGTGAAGAATATAGTTAGCCTTGAATTCCTAAAAACCTTTGAGCCCGTAGAGGAAATTTTGAAGGACGAGAATGTAGTTAAAGTAAAGGAGGTTATGAGTCCTTTGAGCATAGCGGTTTCACCTTCAGATTCAATTGCTGCTGCAGTATTGATGATGGTAAAAGAAAAAAGGCAGTTTATTCCTGTTATTGAGGAGGAGAAGGTTGTGGGGATGGTTTCTTTAAGTGATTTTGTTAAAAAAGTCTTAAGGGCTTAGGATGAATTTTTTTAACATCGCTATAGCATTGATAATTTTTACCGTTGTTTATTTCTGTATCATCTCTGAGAGGATACATCGCACCATTGCAGCAGTTCTTGGAGGGATGCTGATGATATTTCTCAAGATCGTCCCTCAAGAAGAAGCCTTTGCTTATGTTGACTGGAATGTGATATTTCTTCTGATAGGGATGATGATTATGGTTGCAGTAATCGGGAAAACAGGGCTTTTGCAGTATATAGCGATAAAGAGTGCCAAGATTGCTCGTGGCGATCCATACAGGATTATGGTTTACCTGATTTTTATTACTGCTATTTTCTCCGCTTTTCTTGATAATGTTACCACAGTTGTTTTTATCGCTCCTATAAGTATCCTGATTGCTCGAGACCTCGAAATAACCCCTATCCCCTTTCTGATTTCAGAGGCTCTTGCCTCAAATGTGGGGGGAACTGCTACCCTCATCGGCGACCCACCTAACTTAATGATCGGTAGTGCCGCTCATATAAGTTTTCTTTCTTTTTTGAAGCATATCGCTCCTCCTATTGTTTTTATAATTCTTTTTTTGCCTCTTATGATGAGACTCCTGATGAGAGAGAAGTTAAGGGTTACTTATGAAAGAAAGGCACGGATTATGGAATTTGACTCTACAAAACTTATACAAGATAAAGCACTTCTGAGGAGAACATTGGTAATCTTCTTTCTTGTTATTGCCGGTTTTTTTATTCATG
>QNCL01000009.1 GCA_003645805.1 Candidatus Omnitrophota bacterium | reverse complement strand
GGGGTGGAAATGATACAAGAGATTGACAGGGAAAGCGGATTATGCTATGATGCAAAAGATTGCTTGTGGAAAGAGGATAAGGTTTCGGAAGACTAAGGAGAGAAGGGATGAGAAGGTTAAGATTAGGCTTGCCCAAGGGGAGTTTACAGGAGGCAACAGTTAATATCTTTCAGAAAGCAGGTTTTTTTATCTCTCTTTCTGAACGCTCCTATTTTCCTTCGGTAGATGATGAAGAGATAGATTTAGTGTTATTCCGGGCTCAGGAGATTCCTCGTTATGTGGAGGAAGGAGTGATAGATGCAGGGATTAGTGGAAAGGATTGGATTATGGAAAGCAATGCAGAGGTAGAGGAAATAGTAGAGTTGAGATATTCTAAAAGGAGTTTTAGACCTGTAAGGTGGGTGTTGGCAGTGAATGAGGGAAGTGAGATCAGGAGTGTGAAAGATTTAGAGGGGAAGCGAATCTGCACCGAACTGGTAGAGGTTACTCGAAGGTATTTAAGTAGAGAGAAGGTAAGGGCAAAGGTAGAGTTCTCTTGGGGGGCAACAGAAGTAAAACCTCCTTTGCTTGCAGACGCAATTGTGGAGGCTACAGAAACAGGGGAGAGTTTGCGAGCGAATAACCTGCGAGTTATAGAGACGCTTTTAGAGAGCACTCCTCGTTTAATCGCTAATAAAATTGCTTACCGGGACGAATGGAAGAGAAAGAAGATAAAGAGCATTGCTTTACTTCTGGAAGGAGCAATCTTTGCAATGCAAAGGGTAGGTTTGAAGATGAATGTACCTGCACAGGCTTTGGAGCAGGTACTCAAACTTCTTCCGGCTTTGAAGAAACCCACCATTTCCTCCTTGAGTGAAAAGAACTGGTTTGCAATAGAAACGGTGGTAGAGGAAAAAGTGGCTCGAGAGATCATTCCCCGCTTAAAACAGGCAGGAGCGGAAGGGATAATCGAGTATTCCTTAAATAAAGTAATTCTATAGGTTAGGTTAAGTAAATTTTCCCTTTCTTCTCTGAGAACGAGGTGGAAGATGATTTATTCTCTCAAGGATTTAGAACTGAAGAACAAAAGGGTATTGGTGCGGGTGGACTTTAATGTTCCTTTGGATAAAGACTTGAAGATTACCGATGATAGAAGGATACGCGCCTCTCTGCCCACAATCATCTATCTTCTTCAGAAGGAAGCAAAGGTTATTCTAATGAGCCACTTAGGTCGTCCAAAAGGGAAGGTAGTAGAGGAACTGCGCTTGACCCCCGTAGCCAAGAGACTGGGAGAATTGTTGAACAAAAAGGTTTTGAAGTTGGACGATTGCATCGGGAAAGAGGTAGAGGAAGTGGTAGAAAATATGCAACCTCAGGATATTGTTCTGCTGGAGAATCTGAGGTTTTATAAGCAAGAGACAGAGAATGATGCGGAGTTTTCTCGGCAATTAGCCAATTTAGGAGAGATATTTGTTCAGGATGCCTTTGGAAGCGTGCATCGTGCTCACTCCTCTACGGTAGGGGTAGCCCAACTTCTTCCCTCTGCTTGTGGTTTTCTTTTAGAGAAGGAGATAAAATTCTTTCAACAAATTCTGACTACTCCCCACCATCCCTTTGTAGCCATCTTGGGAGGAGCAAAGGTTTCTGATAAAATAGGGGTAATTAGAAACCTTCTCCCCAAGGTGGATAATCTTCTGATAGGAGGAGGGATGAGTTATACCTTTTTGAAAGCAAAAGGGGTGGATGTAGGAGATTCAAGGTTAGAGTTAGAGAAGGTGGAGATTGCCTCCTCGCTTTTGAAGGAAGGAGAGGGAAAGATATTTCTTCCTTCAGACCATCTAATTGCCGATAAAGTTGCTCCCACTGCACAAATCAAGAACACCGAAGGAGTAGAGATTCCCTCCGGTTGGTTGGGGGTAGATATAGGAAAGAGGAGTATAGAGAGGTTTAAGAAGATCTTAAAAGAAGCAAAGACGATTGTTTGGAATGGGCCATTAGGGATTTTTGAGATTCCCGCTTTTGCCCAAGGAACAAAGGAGATTGCCGAGTTTATTGCTGAACTTGATTGCCTGAAGGTAATCGGAGGAGGAGATACGGCAGCAGCAATAGCGTGTTTCGGGTTAGAGGATAAGATGAGCCATATCTCTACTGGCGGAGGTGCTTCTTTAGAATACCTGGAAGGAAAGGAACTACCCGGAATTGCTGTTTTGGAAAGGAGGTAGAAGGAGATGCGCAGACCGATAATTGCAGGCAACTGGAAGATGAACAAAACTATCTCAGAGGCGATAAATTTAGTAAATAGCCTTAAGCGAGAGTTGTATATGATAGAGGATATAGAGGTTGTAGTTTGTCCCCCTTTTACTGCTCTCACCGAGGTTAGCGAGGTAATAGAAACTTCCAACATCCGTTTAGGCGCTCAGAATGTTTTCTATGAGCAAGAAGGGGCATTTACAGGTGAAATTTCTCCTAAGATGCTCAAAGATGTAGGATGTGTTTATGTAATTATTGGACACTCGGAGCGAAGAAGATATTTGGGGGAGACGGATGAGATAGTTAACAGGAAGATTAAAGCGGCATTGGAGCAGGGTTTAGTGCCGATTGTTTGTATAGGAGAGAGTTTGGAGGAAAGAGAGCAAGGAGATACTTTTGAGGTAGTAAAAACTCAGATGGAGAAAGGATTTAAGGGGTTGAGAGCAGAGGAGGTTGTTAAGTTAGTAATTGCTTATGAGCCTATTTGGGCGATTGGAACAGGAAAGACTGCTACCCCTTTTCAGGCTGAAGAGGTGCACAGGTTTATCCGCGAGCAGATAGAGAAGGTATATGGAAGAGAGGTGGCTTTGTTGATAAGGATTCAGTATGGGGGGAGTGTAAAGCCCGGAAATATAAAGGAATTGATGGAACAAGAAGATATTGATGGAGCACTGGTAGGAGGAGCAAGTTTAGATTCCTCCTCTTTCATAGAGATAGTCAAGAAAGCAAGAGAAGGAGGGTTGAGAGGGTAAAGATGAGTGTAGTGCTGATTATTGTGCATATTCTGGTATGTATATTTTTAATCGCTGTCATTCTTCTGCAAGCAGGAAGAGGGCAAGGGCTCTCTAATATCTTTGGCGGAGGTGCTCAAGAACTCTTCGGGGCAAAAACCCCTGCTTTCTTAGCCAAGACCACCGCGGTCTGCGCTACCTTGTTCCTTCTTACCTCTCTGAGTTTGTCTATTATCTCCAGACACCAAAGAGGTTCTCTGATGGATAAAGTAAAGGTAGAGAGTGCTCAGGAGATAGGAGAAAAGGTTTCTCAGAAGCAGGGAATAAACAGAGAAGAGAAAAAGAAGAAAGAGGAAGGAAACTCTACCCAAGGTTTGTCAGAGAAAAACAAATCGGTAGAATAATTTTAGGGTATCAAAGATAATCTAAGTAATGAGAGGTGTTATTGCTTATATTTCCCTCTTTTTGAACAAAGGAGGCTATTGAGGGCGGACTTCTGGAGAAAAAAGAGGTTTGTGAAATTGAGAGGTTTGGTCAGAAGGCCTCTCATCTTCTTTATTCTCTCCCTTTTTCTTCTTTTTCCTTCCTTCTTTCTCTATGCCCAAGAAGATAACCAACCCTGCTATGGTGATGCCATTATTGTGGGTTCAATCGGAGAGCCAATAACCTTGGTGCCTATCTTGGCTGCAGATAGTGCTTCTCAGGATATTGTGGGTTTAGTGTTTAACGGATTGCTCAAGTATGATAAAGATATTAACTTAGTGGGGGATTTAGCGGAAGATTGGGAGGTTTCCGAAGATGGTTTGGTAATTACCTTCTACCTGCGCAAAGGAGTGAAGTGGCAAGACGGAGTACCTTTTACCGCAGAGGATGTGCTTTTTACCTATAAGAAGTTGGTGGACCCGCATACAAAAACCCCTTACAGCGGAGATTTTGAGAGGATAAAGAAGTTTGAGGTAATAGATGATTACACTATCAAGATTACTTACAAACAGCCTTTTTCTCCTGCGTTAGCCAGCTGGACAATGCCAATAATGCCTTCTCATCTTCTGAAGAATGAGGAGGACTTCAAGCATTTTGCTCGCCATCCTGTTGGTACAGGACCTTATAGATTTATCAAGTGGGAGACAGGAAGCAAGATTGTCTTGGAGGCTTACGATGAGTACTTTCAGGGCCGTCCATATATTGACAGATATATCTACTACATCATCCCTGACCAATCTACCCTTTTTCTGGAATTAAAGAATCGCAATCTGGATTACATCTCTCTTACTCCTCTGCAATATCAACGACAGACAAACACCGAGTTTTTTAAAAAGAACTTTCGTAAATATAGATATCTTAGTTTTGGCTATACCTATATCGGCTGGAACCTGAACAACCCCAAGTTTAAGGACAAAAGGGTAAGGCAGGCGATAAACTATGCTATTGATAAGGAGGAGATAATCAAAGGGGTACTCCTTGGACTGGGAAGGGTGTGCACGGGTCCATTTGTGCCCAACTCTTGGGCTTACAACCCCGCGGTTAAACCCGCAGAATATAATCCAGAGAAGGCAAGGCAATTGCTGGCTCTTGCTGGCTGGAAGAAAAAAGACAAGGAGGGGATTCTGCTAAAGGGTAATGAGCGGTTTGAGTTTACTCTTCTGACCAATCAGGGGAATGTCTCCCGGCGCAAATGTGCCGAGATTATCCAGCAGAAGTTGAGAGAGATAGGGATAAAAATGCACATAAAGATTGTAGAGTGGGGGTGTCTTTTAGACCTTATTGAGAGACGAGAGTTTGAAGCGGTGCTTTTAGGCTGGGGGCTTTCTCGTGATCCAGACTGTTATGATATCTTCCATTCCTCCAAGACTGGTCCTCGGGAATTTAATTTTGTTTCTTACAAGAATAAGGAAGTGGACAGGTTGTTAGAGGAAGGAAGGAGAGTTTTTTCTCAAAGCAAGAGAAAGGAGATTTATCAGAAGGTGCACAAACTAATATATGAGGATCAACCTTACACCTTTCTCTATGTTCCCGATGCTTTGCCCATAATCGATGCTCGCTTTAGAGGAATTGAACCCACTATCAATGGAATAGGATATAATTTTATCAAGTGGTGGGTGCCCAAGGATAAACAGAGGTTTAAAAGATAAGAGATGCTTTCCTATTTTCTTAAACGTCTCTTTAGTTTAGTTCCTCTTCTGTTGGGAATTACCTTTATTAGTTTTCTCATCATTCATCTTGCCCCGGGCAAACCCTCTTATCTGAAGGAGATGAATCCACGCATTTCTGCAGAGGCACAAGAGCGTCTAATTCGCCTCTATCAACTGGACAAACCTATTCTTGTGCAGTATATACACTGGTTGAAGCGAGTGATCAAGTTAGACTTTGGCAATTCCTTTGCTGATGGAAGGAAGGTGATTGTGCGTATTAGAGAAAGATTGCCTATTACCCTTTTAATAAACGCCCTCTCTCTTTTTTTTATCCTTCTATTTGCTTTTCCTGTGGGGATAATCTCTTCCTTAAAACCAAATGGAGTATTTGATAAATGCACCACTCTTTTTGTATTTATAGGATTTTCTCTCCCTAGTTTCTATCTCGCCCTTCTTCTAATGCTTCTTTTCGGAATAAAACTGGGCTGTCTTCCTATCTCTGGAATTGTTTCTTTCAACCACTCTCAACTTTCTTCAGGAGAGAGAATTCTGGATATAGCAAAGCATCTGATCCTTCCTGTTTCTGTAGCCACCTTTGGAGGACTGGCAGGATTTTCCCGCTATGTGCGGGCAAATATGATAGAGGTTTTAAAACAGGATTATATCAGAACTGCCTATGCCCAAGGGATAGGAAGGGGAAGGATAGTGTGTAAATTTGCCTTAAAGAATGCCCTTCTTCCTCTGATTACTATCTTGGGGCTTTCTGTTCCAGGACTGCTGGGAGGAAGTGTGATTCTGGAATCTGTTTTTGCTATTCCCGGAATGGGACGTTTACTTTACGAAGCAACCTTATCTCGTGATTATCCTCTGATAATGGGAGGAGTGGTAATAGGAGCGGTGCTTACCCTATTAGGGAATCTGATTGCTGACCTTTGCTATGCCTGGGCTGATCCACGGATAAGATACCAATGAGCAGGAGGTTTATCCTTTCAGGAAGCCTGATTATCGGTATCCTAATTATCCTTGCTCTCTTTGCGCCTTTGCTTTCTCCTTATGATCCAAATAAAATAGATGTAGAGAATATTCTTTCTCCTCCCAGCAAGGCGCATATTTTGGGCACAGATAGCCTGGGAAGGGATTTACTCTCGCGTATACTCTATGGAACCCGCGTTTCTCTAAAGGTGGGTGTGGTAGCGGTAGGAATAGCCTTGCTTATCGGGGTGGCAATAGGGGCATTAGCGGGTTATTGTTCAGGAAGGATTGATGCTTTACTTATGCGCTTTGTAGACATAATGCTTTGTTTTCCTACCTTTTTTCTTCTTCTATCTATGGTTGCTTTTCTCAGACCTACTGTGTTTAACATTATGCTTATAATTGGACTGACCAGTTGGATGGGGGTAGCGCGTATAGTAAGAGCAGAGGTTTTGAGTATAAAGGAAAGAGAGTTTATCCGTTATATAAAAGCAATGGGAGCAGGAGATATGCGCATAGTAAGCAAGCACATCTTACCTAATGTCTTACCTTCAATCTTGGTGGTAGGGATATTGAGAATGGGGGGAGCAATTCTTACAGAATCTGCCCTGAGTTTTTTAGGTCTGGGGGTTCAACCTCCTATTCCCAGTTGGGGAAGTATCTTGATGGAAGGGAAGTCGGTAATGGATATTGCTTGGTGGATGAGTGTTTTTCCGGGGATAGCAATTTTGCTCACCGTTCTGGGGTATAATCTGCTGGCCGAAGGAATTCGCACCCTTGCCATATCAAGATCATAACAGAGGTGAATTTGAGAAAGGAGAGTTGATTTTATCAAGGGTGCAGAGAAATTTTGTTATATTGATGGGCTAACCAATGTATATCTTGGAAGTAAAAAATCTGAAAGTCTATTTCTCTCAGAAAGGAAAGGTATTGAAGGCGGTAGATGGGATTAGTTTTTTTATCCGAGAGGGAGAGAGTTTGGGATTAGCAGGAGAATCAGGTTCGGGCAAGACAGTTACCGCTCTTTCCCTGACTCGCCTGGTCTCTCATCCTTATCTCCTTTCAGGAGAGGTACTTTTTCGCGGGAAGAATATCTTCAGGTTAAAGTCTGCTGATTTGCGGAAAATAAGAGGGGCTGAGATTGCCTATATCTTCCAAAACCCGCTTTCTTCTCTGAACCCTGTATTTACTGTAGGTAATCAGATGATCGAGATAATCAGGCTTCATCATAGAAAGACAAAGAGAGAAGCAGAGGTCTATGCACTTAAGATGCTGGAGAAGGTAGGTATTCCCGATGCCTATAAGAACCTAAGGAGTTATCCCCATCAACTCTCTGGAGGGATGAACCAAAGGGTGATGATCGCTATGGCACTCTCCTGCCATCCTTCTTTGCTGATTGCTGATGAGCCTACTACCAACTTAGATGCTACTACGCAAGTCCAGATTTTACAGTTAATAGAAAGGATAAAAAAAGAAGAGAGACTTTCTCTTCTGTTTATTACCCACGATCTGGAGATATTGAGGAGATTTACGAATAGAGTAGCGATTATGTATGCCGGGCAGATTGTAGAGATAGGGGAGAATTTGTTTGAAAAGCCTTTCCATCCTTATACCTATGCTCTTCTTTCTGCTCGATCGGGAATTATCCCTGAGCAGGGGTTGAAAGGAGAAGCACCCTCGCCTTTTGCTTTTCCTGCGGGTTGCCGTTTTCATCCTCGCTGTCCTTTTAAGAGATCTATCTGCGAGGAGAAAGAGCCGATACTACAGGAGAAGAAAAAGGGACATTTTGTTGCTTGCCATTTCCCTCAAACTATGGTAAAATAGCCTTAACTATGAATCTTACTCTTGCAGAGAAAATTTTGTTAGCCCATACAGATAAAGAGGAGATTAGCGCAGGAGAATTTGTTCTGGCAGATGTAGACCTTTGTTTAGGTAATGATATTACTGCTCCTATAGCCATTAAGGAGTTTGAAGAACTTGCTCCCGAAAGAAGGAGGCTCTTTGATAGAAGAAAGATAGTTCTTGTTCCTGACCATTTTACTCCCAACAAGGATATAAAAAGTGCTCAGCAGTGCAAACTGATGCGAGAATTTGCTAAAAAATACGGGATAGAGAACTATTTTGAGATAGGAAGGATGGGAATTGAACATGCCCTTCTCCCGGAGTTGGGTTTTATTAAACCAGGAGATCTGGTGATTGGAGCGGATTCCCATACTTGCACTTATGGAGCACTGGGAGCGTTTTCCACAGGGGTAGGAAGTACAGATCTATCCTTTGCTTTTGCTACAGGCAAATGCTGGTTTAAGGTGCCCGAGACGATTAGATTTATCTACTATGGACAGTTAAGGAAGTGGGTAGGGGGTAAAGATATTATTCTCTACACTATAGGTGATATAGGGGTAAGCGGTTGTTTGTACAAAGCAATGGAGTTTTCAGGAGAGGCGATTGAGGGATTAGGAATGGATGAGCGTTTTACCATCTGCAATATGGCTATTGAAGCAGGTGGGAAGTGCGGGATGATCGAGGCAGATGAGGTCACTTATAGATATATTAAGCAGAGCAAAGGAGGAAAAGAGATAAAGGGAATAGAGAGATGGAAAGCAGATAAAGGAGCAAGGTATTCAGAGGTCAGGGAGTATGATGTTAGTAAACTAAAGCCTTTAGTAGCCTGTCCACATCTGCCCAGCAATGTCAAACCTGCGGAGGAACTCGCAGATGTGCGTCTTGATCAGGTAGTCATTGGCTCTTGCACCAATGGAAGGCTTAGCGATCTAAGGATAAGCGCAGAGATTCTAAAGGGAAAGAAGGTTCACCCTGATCTGCGGTTGATTATTATTCCCGCTACCCAGAGGATATACTTGGAGGCTCTAAGGGAAGGATTAATAGAGGTTTTTATAGAGGCAAATGCAGTAGTCTCTACTCCTACTTGTGGCCCCTGTTTAGGAGGGCATATGGGGGTTCTCGCAGAGGGAGAAAAAGTCCTGGCGACTACTAACCGCAATTTTAAGGGAAGAATGGGGCATCCGGAGAGTGAGATATATTTAGCAAGCCCGGCAGTGGCTGCGGCAAGTGCTATAAAAGGAAGGATTGCTATTCCCGAGGAGGTATAATGCTTTGCGATATCTGCCAGAAGAACATAGCCAGTGTGCATATTACGGAGATAGTCAATGAAAAGATGGTAGAGTTGCACTTGTGCGAGCAATGTGCTCAAGAAAAAGGGATAGGATTGTCTGAGGACTTTTCATTAGCCAATTTTCTGGCTGGCTTAACAGACTTTGATTTGCCCAGAGTTAAAGAATCCGTAGAATTACAGTGCCCGAATTGTGGTATGAGTTATGAGGATTTTAAGAAGATTGGTCGTTTAGGTTGTAGCCAGTGCTATTATACCTTTAAGCAAAGTTTAGCCCCTTTACTAAAAAGGATTCAAGGAGCGGAACAGCATATTGGTAAATTCCCCCATTATGCTGACAAAGGAATGAGGGAAAAGGTGGAGATTGAAGAATTACAGAGGGAGTTAAGCAAAGCGATTCAAGAGGAGAACTTTGAGCAAGCAGCAAAACTAAGGGATAAGATAAGAGAGATAAAGAGTAAAATGAAAAAAAGCGAAGAATAGTTTTTCCCTTATGCTCCAATAGAGAAAAGCAGTAAGGTTTTGAGTATCTGGAGGATAAAGAGCAATGAATCTGAACAGCCTTCTTGCCCAAACCAGTGAGTGGTTAAAGGGCACAGGGCCAGATTCCCACATTGTAATCAGTAGTAGAATCCGCCTGGCAAGGAATCTAAGCAATTTTTCTTTTCCTCACTGGGCAGATAAAAAAGAGAGAAAAGAGGTACTTTCTTTGGTAAAAGACGCTCTTTTTAAGATTAAGTATCTGAAGAATGGACTTTTCCTCGAGATGGATGGACTAAGTGCATTGGATAAGCAGTTTTTATTGGAAAGGCATCTGGTTAGTCGTGAGCAGACGAAGGGAAGAGATTGTAAAGCAGTGGTTATCAGCGAGAGAGAGGTTATTAGTATAATGCTCAATGAAGAAGACCATCTGCGAATCCAAGTTTTTCAGTCAGGGTTTAATCTAAGTGATGCTTGGCGACTGATTAATGAGTTAGACAAACAATTAGAACAAAGGTTGAACTATGCTTTTAGTCCGCAGTGGGGTTATTTGACTGCTTGCCCAACAAATGTAGGCACGGGAATGCGTGCTTCTTTAATGCTTCATCTGCCCGCTTTGGTAATGAGTAAACAGATAAAGGATGTGCTTCAGACCATTTCAAAGTTAGGAATTGTTGCACGCGGGCTTTACGGAGAAGGCACAGAAGCAAGCGGGAATTTCTTCCAATTTTCCAATCAGCGCACTTTAGGCAGAAACGAAGAGGATATCATTGATAACTTAGAGAGAGTGGTGCGTCAGATAGTTAATTATGAACAGGAGAGAAGAAAATCGCTTTTGAAACAGAGCCGGGAGATTCTCTACAACCAGATTTGGCGAGCTTATGGGATATTAAAAAACTCTTATTTTATCAGTAGCGGGGAAACAATGAGTTTGCTTTCAATGGTGCGTTTAGGGACAGACTTGAATATCTTAAGAGATGTTCAACTGAGAAAAATAAACGAACTCTTTCTATTAACTCAACCTGCGCATTTACAGAAGATAGAAGGTAAAAAATTAAATGCCTATGAAAGAGATGTGAAGAGAGCAGAGTTGATTAGAGAACGATTGAGATAGAGAGATGGAGATAATAGAGTACAGCAAGGATAACCTGAAGAGGATTTCTTCTCTACTCACCTATAAAGTAGAGGAGAAGGTGAGAAGGTTGGTGAGCAAGGTAATCCGAGATGTTCGCCAGAATGGAGACAAAGGTATTTTAAAATGGACAAAAGAGTTTGATAAGATTGATCTTTCTCTTAAAAGAATAAAGGTAAGCGAAGGGGATGTTAACAGAGCCTATCAGAGAATAGATTGTAGTTTTATTCCTTTATTACGCTCGGTGATAAACAATGTAGAGGAGTTTTATAGGAAAGAAAAAAAGAGAGAGTTAAGAATAAGAAGAGATGGGGTTGTTCTGGGAAGATTGGAAAGGCCAATAGAGAGAGTGGGGGTTTATATCCCTGGTGGCAGTGCAGCATTGATTTCCACCGTGTATATGTCTGTAATCCCCGCGAAGGTGGCAGGAGTAAAGGAGATTATCCTTACTTCTCCTGTTAGGGAAAGGGGAGAGATAGATGCTCATATTCTGGTTGTAGCAAATCTGTTAGGGGTGAAAGAGATATATCGTATAGGAGGAGCACAGGCAATAGCCGCTCTGGCTTTTGGCACTTCTCTTGTCAAGAAAGTGGATAAAATTGTTGGCCCGGGAAATGTCTATGTGCAGGAAGCAAAAAGGCAGTGTTTTGGGTTTGTAGACATAGATATGCTTGCTGGACCAAGCGAGGTAGTGATTGTAGCAGACGATAGCACTCCTGTATCTTTTGTAATTGCTGACCTGCATGCTCAACAGGAGCATAAGGAGGGCTCAGGGATATTGCTAACTAACTCTTCTAAACTTGCAGAAGTAGTGCAGAAGGAGATAAATAAAGGATGGATAATCTTATTGAGGAGATTAGAAGAAGCAGTGGAGGTGATTAACTTACTTGCTCCTGAGCACCTGCAGTTGATGGTAAGCCGAGCAAGAGATCTTATTCCTTTGATAAATAATGCAGGAGCGATATTTGTGGGCAGATACTCTCCCGTAGCAGTAGGAGACTATTTTGCCGGTCCCAGTCATATTCTTCCTACACAAGGAGGAGCGCGCTTTTTCTCTTGCTTGAGAAGAGAAACATTTGTAAAAGCCTCGCATTATATCTCCTGTTCACGCAAAGGATTGGAGAAAGCAAGAGAAGTGATAAATAAACTATCAGAGATAGAGGGGATGATAAGGCATAAGGAGTCAATAGAGATAAGGTTTAGAAAAAGTAGAAATGGAGATAAGAAGAGCGGAGATAGCCCGCAGGAGTAGAGAAACAGATATTAAGATATCGCTGAATATAGATGGAAGAGGAGAAACAGAGATAGATACTCAAATCCCTTTCCTCAATCATATGTTAGAACTATTTGCTTACTGGGGATTGTTTGATCTGAAGATTAAAGCAAAAGGGGATATAGAAGTGGATATCCATCATACAAATGAGGATGTGGGTATCTGTTTAGGTGAGGCGTTTAAACAGGCATTAAGAGACAAAGCGGGGATAAGAAGAATTGCTTTCTCTGTGGTACCGATGGGCGAGGCATTAGCAGAGGTAAGTGTAGATATAAGTGGACGGCCATTTTTAAGGCTTAATCCTCAACTTGCTTTTGCCTCCCGCTCAGATAAAGAACGCAGTGGGTATAACTTTGAAGACGCTAAACATTTTCTGCAATCATTTGTAAATAACTGCGGACTTGACCTGCATATCAATCTGAAGACTTCAGCAGATTTGCATCACACATTAGAGGCGATGTTTAAAGCCTTAGGCATAGCGTTGGATGGGGCAACTCAAATTGATCCGCGAAGAAAAGGGGTTCCTTCTACTAAAGGAAGGATATAGAGTTCAATAATTCAATAAGAAGAGAGGATAAAGTTTTTAAGATCTTCTGAGATTTAAGAGGGCATTTAGCTCAGTGGTTAGAGCGCTACGCTCACATCGTAGAGGTCAGAGGTTCGAATCCTCTAATGCCCACCAAGTTTAGATTATAAAAAGCCTTGAAGGAGAAGTGAAAGAAGCAAGTTTTGTTGTTTCTATTTCTTCAGTTATTTTGAGAGGATAGATGGACCTTTCTATCTTAAGACATAGTAGTGCTCATATTCTTGCTCAAGCAGTAAAGAGGCTTTATCCGGAGGCAAAGTTAGGAATTGGACCAGCGACCTCCGAGGGTTTTTACTATGATTTTGATTACTCTAAGAGGTTTAGTTCTCAGGATCTGGAAAGAATAGAGCAAGAAATGAGGAGGATTGTAGAGGAAGATCTGGTCTTTTCTCACGAACAGATGAGCAAAGAGAAGGCTATACAGATATTCAAGGAGTTAAAGGAAGATTATAAATTGGAACTGATTAAGGAAATAGAAGATAAGGAGGTATCTGTTTATCGACAGGGAGAGTTTGTAGACCTTTGCCGCGGTCCCCATCTTTCCTCTACAGGTAAGGTGAGATTTTTTAAACTGCTTAAGGTTTCTGGTGCTTATTGGCGAGGGAATGCAAAAAACAGGATGCTTCAGAGAATCTACGGGACTGCTTTTGACACAGAAGAGGGGTTGTCTACATATCTTAGAAATCTACAGGAAGCAAAAAAGAGAGATCATAGGAAGTTGGGAAAGGATTTAGGTTTGTTTAGTTTTCATCCAGAGGCACCCGCTACTCCTTTCTATCATTCTAAAGGGTTAATTCTCTATGAAAATCTGATCAACTTCTGGCGAGAAGAGCATAGAAAGGAGGGGTATTTAGAGATAAAAACTCCCTTAATCTTGCAGGAGGATCTATGGAAGAGAAGTGGGCATTATGAGCATTATAAGGAGCATATCTATTTTACTCAATTAGGAAATAAGAGGTATGTAGTGCGTCCAATGAATTGCCCGGGTGCACTCTTGCTCTATAAAGAGAGACAACATTCTTACCGAGAACTACCTTTAAGGTTTGCAGAGTTGGGTTTAGTGCATCGTCAAGAACTTTCCGGGGTAACCCAAGGATTGTTTAGAGCAAAAGCGTTTACCATTGACGATGCACATATCTTCTGCCTTCCTGAGCAACTCAAGGAGGAGATAGTAAAGGTAGTAAATTTGATATTAAGGATGTATAAGAAAATAGGATTTACTGATTACTCTATCCATCTTTCTACTCGTCCAGAAAACTTTATAGGAAGTGAAGAAATGTGGGAGAGAGCAACAACTTCTTTATCAGAGGCTTTAAAGGAGATAGGAATAGAGTATAAGGTAAAGCAAGGAGAAGGAGCGTTTTATGGTCCTAAGATTGATTTCCATATCAAGGACTGTTTAGAGAGAAATTGGCAATGTGGCACAATTCAGGTCGACTTTTCAATGCCCGAAAGGTTTAGGATAGAGTGTGTGGGCAAAGACGGAGGTAAGCATCCTGTAGTGATGTTGCATCGGGCAGTATTTGGTTCTATAGAAAGGTTTCTGGGGATCTTGATCGAACATTATGCGGGCGATTTTCCTTTCTGGCTTGCTCCTGTGCAGGTAAAAGTGCTTACTATTGCTCAGGAACACATTCCCTATGCTCAGGAGGTGGTAAGGAGATTAGAAGAGGCATCTCTGCGGATAGAGACTGATTTCCGAGACGAGAGGATAGAGTATAAGGTGCGTGCAGGAGAACTGGAAAAGGTTCCCTATCTTTTGATTATCGGGGATAGAGAGATGAAGGAGGGAAGTGTGGCGGTAAGGGAGAGAAGGAAAGGCGATAAGGGAAGGAGGAAATTGGAGGATTTTGTAAGTGAGGTGAGAAATTATTAGAGGGTTTGAGCGAAAGAGAGAGGATAAAAATAGGATACGGGTAAATACAGAGATAAGAGCAAAGGAAATCAGGCTTATTGATAAAGAGGGAAAGCAGGTGGGTATTGTTTCTTTGGAAGAAGGACAGAGGTTGGCTGAAGAAGCAGGCTTGGATTTGGTAGAGGTTGCTCCCAATGTTCATCCCCCTGTATGTCGGATCATTGACTTTAGTAAATTCAAGTATGAAAGAGAAAAGCGTCAAAGAGAGGCACATAAGAAGCAAAGGAAAGCGGAGATTAAGGAGGTGAGACTGCGTCTTTATATTGGAGAGCATGACTATAATGTAAAATTGCATCAAGCAGAGAAGTTTCTTTCCGAAGGGTATAAGCTGAAGATAAGGCTATTTTTCAAAGGCAGAGAGATAGCCTATCTAAAGCAAGGACAGAAGTTGATAGAGGAGTTTATAGAAAAGTTAAGAGAAAAAGGGAAAGTGGAAAGACCTCCTGCTCAGGAGGGAAAGCAGATTGTGGCTATTATTAGCCCCTTAAGTAAGTAGGTGAAGTATGAAAAAACTTAAGTTAAAAATTAGAAAGAGTGTAGAGAAACGATTTAAACTTACCGGGAAGGGAAAGATTAGGCGAAACAAGGCTTATGGAAGCCATCTGTTGACCAAAAAAAGGAGTAAGAGAATGCGCAGGTTAAAAACTCCGGATCTGGTGAATAAAGTAGAAACTAAAAAGATAAAAAAACTCTTGGGATTAGGATAAAGAAGGAGGGGAGAGAAGATGCCACGAGCAACAAATGCACCTGCTTCTCGCAGAAGAAGGAAGAAGGTATTAAAACTGGCAAAGGGTTTTCGGGGAGGAAGGAGCAAACTCTATCGCACTGCCGCAGAGAGTGTAAAGAGGAGTTTAGCCTATAGTTATCGGGACAGAAAGGTCAAGAAGCGCGAGTTTAGAAAACTTTGGATTGTGCGTATAAACAATGCGGCACGATTAGAGAACATTTCTTACCGTAGATTTATTGCAGGATTAAAGAAAGCCGGTGTGGAACTGGACAGAAAGATATTAGCAGAAATAGCCTTAGAGGATACACAGACATTTAAGAAACTTGTAGAGGTGGCAAAGGGAGAGGGATAGAATGCGTCAATTTGCCATAATTGGTTTAGGAAGGTTTGGTTCAAGCGTAGCCAAGACATTGAGCGAGAAAGGTTATCAGGTGCTGGCTATTGACCAGGACAAAGAGAAGGTGGAGAGCATCGCTTCTTTGGTTACTCAAGCAATACAAGCGGATGCTACCGATGAGAAGGTGCTCAGAAAGATAGGGATTAAGGATGTGGATGTAGCGATTATTGCTATCGGAAAGAGTCTGGAAGCAAGCATTTTGGTTACCTTAATTCTGAAGGAGATGAATGTGAAGGAGATTGTGGCGAAGGCAATCACCGAAATTCAAGGAAGGGTATTGAGGAGGGTGGGGGCTACTAAAGTAGTTTTTCCAGAAAGAGATATGGGAATACAGGTGGCAAACAGCCTGATATCCTCTCAGATTATTGAGTATATCAATCTTTCTTCCGAGCATAGTGTGGTAGAGATAGTCGCTCCCTCAACCTTTATCAATAAATCTTTGCAAGAACTGGATTTGCGCACAAAATACAAGGCAAATGTTATTGCTATAAAGAAAAAGATTCCTTCAGTGACAGATAAAGGGGATACGGAGATAAAGCAGGAGATTAACATCTCTCCTGCGGGTAAAGACATTATCAAAGAAGGGGATAGTCTGATAGTGATAGGAAGAAATAAGGATATTGAAAGACTTCAGAAGATAAAATAAAACTCTAACGTTTAACCTTTGAATATTCCCGGTGCAGGATAAATGCAATGTGTCTATGTTAATTTAGGAAAAGAGACCTATCCTATCCTTATCGGAAACGAAATCCTGAAGGATTTAGGTAAAACCCTCCTGACTCTTAAACTGAATCCAAAAGTCCTTATCATTACCAATCAAAGAATAGCAAAACTCTATCTTTCCTTTCTCTGTCAGAAATTAGAAGAAGAAGGGTTTGAGGCTTATGTGCTCAATATTCCCGAGGGGGAAAGATACAAAAATTATGTTCAACTAAGAAGAATATATACTGCCCTAATAAAAAGAAAGTTTGAGCGAGATTCGGCAATTATTGCTTTAGGAGGAGGAACAATTGGAGATCTGGCCGGTTTTGCTGCCGCTACCTTTATGCGAGGAATTGCCTATATTCAAATTCCCACATCTTTATTAGCCCAGGTAGATAGCGCAATCGGAGGAAAGACAGGGATAGACTTCCAGGGTATCAAGAATGTCATCGGAAGTTTTTATCAACCTAAACTGGTATATGCGGACATTTCTCTCCTTAGCACTCTTCCGCAAACAGAGATTTTCAATGCCCTGGCAGAGGTGATTAAATATGGAGTAATAAAGGATGAGAGTTTTTTCTCTTATCTGGAAGAGAATATAGAGAAGATTCTAAAATTAGACCCCTCTTGTTTGGAGGAGATAGTATCCAGATGTGCCCGCATCAAAGCAGAGGTTGTAGAAAGAGATGAGAAAGACAGACAAGGGATAAGGGCTATCTTAAACTATGGGCATAGTTTAGGCCATTGTTTTGAGGCGATAAGCAACTTTAGAATAAGGCATGGAGAAGCAGTGGGGCTGGGGATGCTCTATATCAGTAAGGTTGCTCAGAGAATGGGGTTGTTGGAAGAAAGCGCACTAAGGAGGCAGGAGAAACTACTCCAGAGGGCTCATCTACCTACATCCTTAGATAAAAGATATAACCACCCTGAGAGGATTATTTCCATATTAGAGATGGATAAAAAAAGGCAAGGAGGAAGGATGAGGTTTGTTCTTCCCATAAGGATAGGGGAGGTGGTAATAAAAGAGGATGTGCCAGAAGAATTGATTCGGGAGGTGTTAGGTTAGATGTTTAAAAAGATAAAAGCATTTCTTAAGAGGAAACTAAAAGGAGAGCAGATACTCTGTGATACCTGTAGATATAACTATGGGAATGTTTGCTTCAGGCGCGAGAGGCCAAATGCCAAAGAGTGTCCAGAGTATAAAGCAAAAGGATGAAAAGGGCACTAACCCTTCTTTCCTTTCTTTCCCTTGTTTTGCTTGCCTTTACCCATTCTCTTCTTTCTGAGGAGAAGTTAAAGGAGGCATATTATTACATTAAATTAGATAAAGGAAAAGTAAGATGTGTTCTCTGCCCCCGCCAGTGTCTTATTCCTTCAGGAAAGAGAGGATTTTGTGGGGTGCGAAAGAATATTGGGGGAAAACTATATACTTTAGTATATGGAAAGCCTTGTGCAGTACATATTGACCCTATTGAGAAAAAACCTTTGTTCCACTTTTATCCAGGAAGTAAAGCCTTTTCTCTTGCCACAGCAGGATGTAATCTCAGATGTAAATTCTGTCAGAATTGGCAGATTTCGCAGGCACGCCCCGAGGAGACGATAACCTATAACCTTCCTCCGAGAAGGTTGATAGAGGAGGTAAAGAAGAGCGGATGCAAAGTGATTGCCTATACCTATACAGAGCCTACCATTTTCTATGAATATATGCTGGAGACAGCAAAATTAGCCCATCAGAATGGGATAAAGAATATAATTCATTCTGCAGGGTTTATAAATCCTGAGCCTCTACGAAGGTTGTGTAAATATCTGGATGCTGCTAATGTTGACCTTAAGGGATTTCGTGAGGAATATTACCAGAAGACCTGCTCTGGTTCATTAGAGGCGGTTCTTAGGAGTTTAAAAATACTCAAAGAAGAAGGGGTGTGGTTGGAGGTAACCAATCTCATTGTTCCCGGGCTAAATGATAGCCCGCAGGAGATAAGGGAGATGTGTTTATGGATTAAGGAGAATTTAGGAGTAAACACCCCTGTGCATTTCTCTCGTTTCTATCCTGCTTATAAACTGAGAAACCTCTTTCCTACTCCAGTGAAGACCTTAGAGAGAGCGAGAGAAATTGCTCTATCTACGGGCTTAAAATATGTATATATTGGCAATGTGCCAGGGCATAAAGGCGAGATAACCTACTGCCCAAGATGTGGGAGAGTGTTGATTAGAAGAGTAGGATATACTATTCTGGAGAACAATATTATTTATGGAAGATGCAAATTTTGTGGAGAGGAGATTGCCGGAAGATGGCAAGAATAAAGATCCTCTTGATAGGCTTTTTTCTCCTAACCCTTATAAGTGCGCATAGTCAGGAGGAGGAGATGAAAGAAGTAAGGAAGGCAGCGGTAGCAGGAATATTCTATCCTAACACTGTCCAGAGCCTGAAGGAGCAGATAAAAAGGTATCTAAATATGGTTAAACCTTTAAAGATAGAGGGAAGGATTATTGCTCTTATCAGCCCTCATGCAGGCTATCAGTTTTCAGGCAGGGTAGCGGCTTATGGATTTAAAGCAATCCAAGCAA
This sequence comes from Candidatus Omnitrophota bacterium, assembly GCA_003645805.1. GTDB lineage: Bacteria > Omnitrophota > 4484-213 > 4484-213 > 4484-213 > B17-G2. The sequence continues at coordinate 4,519 of QNCL01000009.1, read as the reverse complement.
GAGCAATTTCTACAGTAGTGATAATTGGACCTAGCCACTATGTATATTTCCAGGGAAGCTCTGTTTATCCCCGAGGCTATTACCAAACCCCTCTGGGCGAGGTAGAGATAGATGAGAAAATAGCAGAGAAGATTATCAATCACTCCAATATTCATTTTTACCCTCCTGCTCATCAACGCGAGCACTCTGTGGAGGTGCAGATTCCATTCTTGCAGACAATATTAGAGAACTTTAAGATTGTACCTATTGTGATGGGAGAGTGTTCCTATCAGGATTGTATGGATTTAGGAAAAGCAATTGCTAAAGCCATCGGGGAAAGAAAGGATGTGCTTATCATAGCCAGCACCGACCTTTCGCATTTCTATACCGCAGAGAAAGCAAAAGGGTTGGATGAGATTACTCTAAAGGAGATTCAGAAACTAAATCCTGAAGAGTTGTATAAGAAGGTAAAACAAGAAGAATGTGAACTCTGTGGAGCGATGCCTGTGGTTGCTACTTTGATTGCCAGTAAGGAGTTGGGAGCCAACAAGATTAACCTTTTGAAGTATCTGCATTCTGGGGAAGTGAGCGGAGACAATTCTCGTGTGGTAGGGTATGCATCTTTAGTAATCAGTCAGGTAGACGAAGAAGAAAGCGAATCACAGGATCTATCCTTTTCCGAAAAAAAGAGGTTGCTGGAAGTGGCACGAAACTCTATAGGAGTATATCTGCGCAAAAGGGAGAGGATGGAAATAAAGGAGGCCAATCCAAGATTGTTGAAGAAAAGGGGTGTGTTTGTTACCCTTAAGAAGAATGGAAATCTGCGAGGATGCATCGGTTATATCCAGCCTGTTAAACCTCTGATAGAGGCAGTGCGGGATATGGCTATTGAAGCCGCGTTCAATGATCCTCGTTTCTCTCCCTTGCAAGAGAAAGAGATGAAAGAGATAGAGATAGAGATCTCTGTTCTCTCGCCTTTAAGACGCGTGGAGGATATAAAAGAGATCAAAGTAGGACGGGATGGTCTACTCATCCGCAAAGGTTTCTCTTCTGGTCTCTTACTGCCTCAGGTAGCAACAGAGTATAACTGGGATAGAGAAGAGTTCTTAATGCATACCTGCTATAAGGCAGGACTTTCCCCTGATGCCTGGAGAGAGGGAGCAGAGATATATACCTTTACTGCTGAGGTATTTACTGAGGGCGAGATAGAGAAAGATAGATAGTGTGCATCTCAGAGAGGTCTGGAGAGATTATCTCCGAAAGTCCTCGGGCGGAAGATTTGAAGAGATTGAAGAGCAAATTGGTCTTTTAAGGAGGAGAGATGGAGAGGATAGGGTTTTGGAAGAGTTTGGTGCGTAGTTTTACTCCGCGCTTCTGTAAGCAGATAGCCTATCAACCTTTTGGGCGGAGTTTCAAGTATCTTTCTTTGTTTGTTCTGCTGATAAGTATAATCGTGAGTCTCTTTATCAGCCTTAATATAAAAAAGGGTTTGGAGGGAGCAAATCAGTGGGTAAAGGAGAACTTACCCGGAAAGATAAAGGAATATTTGCCAGGAGAGATGAGGATAGAGAAAGGGAAACTTGCTGCCGACTTCCCCCAGCCTTTTATCAAGGAAGCGAGCAAAGGGGAGTTTGCATTTATTGTAGATACTACCGGGAAGATCACCTCTTTAGATGGATATAAGAATGGAATCTTACTTACCCAGGATAAGATTATCACCAAAGCGTATAAAGGTCCCGGAAGAGTAGAGATAGAGAAAATGGACATTAAAGAAATAGGCGACTCTTTGATTATTCAGCCCGGAGATGAAGAAAAAGGGGAGATTATTAGATTCATCTCCCCTCCTAAATCCTTTGTTCTCAGTTATGATTTAATAGAGAGATGGTCCAAAATCGCTTATAAGATTCTATTTTTCCCCTTCCTCATTTTTGTTTTTCTCTACTATCTCATTAGCAAACTTCTTCAGGTTATGCTATTCAGTCTTGTTTCTCTGAGTGCGAGAGCGTTTTACAGAATAAGATTATCCTATGAAAATTTACTCAATATTGGCATCTACACCCTCACCCCCATTACTCTGTTAGCAGTTCTGTTTATTCTGGCAAACATTAGAGTTCCTTTTTTTCCTCTTATCTACATTCTTGTTTACTCCATGCTCTTGATTCTTGGAGTATCAGCCTGCAGAGTAGAGGAGTAAAAGAAGATGAGTAAGCACTTGGTTATCTTTCTTCTCTTTCTTCTTATTACCTGCAATCTTGGCTTCGCCGAGAGTAAAGAGATTGAGCAGGAAGAGACAAAGGTCTGGCAAGAGGCAGTTAAGCATAATAACTTAGGAAATACTTATGAAGAGCAAGGAGACTTTGAAGGAGCGATTGCAGAGTATAAGAAAGCAATAGAGATAGACCCAACCTTGGTGATGGCATATAGTAATCTGGGCAATGTTTACTATAAAAGAGGGATGATAGGGAAGGCGATAGAGTATTTTAAGAAGGCAATAGAGATAGATAACAGTTTGCCTTACTGCCATAGCAATTTAGGGAATGCCTATTATCAGATAGGGGATTATGCCCAGGCAATAAGAGAGTATAGGATAGCCCTTTCCCTTGACCCTAACCTTGCTTATGTGTATAATAACTTGGCTGATGTGTATTTGCATAAGGGCAAGAAGGAATTAGCCATCAAGTACTTTAAGAAGGCGATTTCTTTAGATGCAAAGTTTGCGCTTGCACATCTTAATTTAGCCGAGGCTTATATGGCAGAAGGAAAACTTAGATGGGCAAAGAGGGAGTATCTGAGGGTTTTAAGGATGAGGGATACTGCTGAGGTGTATCGGGAAAAGGCAAAGAAGGGGTTGGAGGAGATACGAAAGAGACTGAGAGAAAGGGAGGAGTAGATGTCTCAACATCGAAGTCTAAAAACAAGCACTTTAAGCAGACACCGCAATGTCCTGAAGCGGATAGAAAGGATTAAAATTCTAAAGGAACAGGGGAAGTGGAAAGAGGGTGATTCTTTTTTTGCTCTTCCCAAGATCAAGAGTTTGAAGGTTAAGGTAAAGAAGGAAAAGGGAGCAAAATCTGAACAGGGAGCGGAGGATAATTCCTCTCAGAAGAAAACTTAGAGAGATCTGTCAGTCATTGCTTTTTTAGAATGCACATCCGTCAATTCAGAGTTGAGGATAGTAAAGAGGTAGAGGACCTTATCAGTTCCATTCTCAAGAAAGAGTTTCCAGATGTCAGGGAGGCATATCCAGAGAGCGATCTTAAAGACATAAATGCCCATTATGCAGGAGAAAGAGAAGGGTTCTTCGTCGCTATAGAGAAAGGCAGAGTTGTAGGCACAGTGGGGATTAAAGAGGATGATAGAAAGCAGAACAAGGCTCTATTGCGACGCATTTTTGTTCATCCCGATTATCGAGGCAAGGGTTATGGACTGGCTCTATTAGATAAAGCAATAGAGTTTTGTAAGAAGAAAGGATACCATAGCCTATCCTTTCGCTCCACAGATAAGATGGCTTCCGCAAATAATCTGGTGCAGAAGAGAGGGTTTGTAGAAAGAGAGCGGTTGTATTTTCCCCTTAGCAAGGAGAAAGGGGTGGAGATTATAAAGTTTGTTTTGAACCTGTCAATTTCTCCGAGGAGGGAAAATGCCTAAGAGGCTAATTATTTCTATTTCCATCATATTTATGATGCTTTCCTTAGAGAAAACCTGTTTTTCTGAGGAGATAGTTCCCTCCCGTATCAAGGAGGTTGTTTTATTTTCTAATCAAGCCTTAGTGAAAAGGGAAGGTTCTTGTAAGGTGAAGAAGGGATTGAACGATCTCTTTTTAGAGATTGAGCCTTTTAATTTGGATAAAGATTCGGTATCAGCCAAGGTTTATGGAGAAGGGAGTTTGTATAGCGTTCAGTTTAAGGAGATATATCTAAGAAAACCTGTGCAGGAGGAGATAAGAAATCTCCGGGAGAGGATAAAGAATCTGGAGGAAGATAAGAAGTCTATGCTCGATCAATTGAGAGTCTTGGATGCCCAGGAGAGGTTTTTAAACTCAGTAGTGGAATTCTCTCAAGTTCAAATACCAAAGGATTTAACCACGACTTTTCCTAAAATAGAGGATCTGGAGGGAATGCTTAAATTTTTAGAAGAAAATATGAAGGCAATCAATCAAGAGAAAGCAAGGTTAAGGAAAGAGATAGGAGATTTAGAAGAGGAGATGGAGGTGTTAAAGAAGGAACTAACTACATTAGAAGAACCGAGCCAGAAGACCAGAAAGGTGATAGAGATAGTTTTCTTTTCCGAGAAGGAGCAAATGATAAAAGTAGAGGCTTCGTATATAGTTTATAACAGCGGTTGGCAGGCTTTCTATAAAGTAGATGTGCCTTTGAGTTTGGAAGAGGTTAATTTAATGATGTTTGCCAAGATTAAACAGAAAAGTGGTGAGGACTGGAGCAAGGTAAAGTTATCCATCTCCAATGCCATTCCGCTTAAAGGAATAGATCTCCCCACTCCTTCCAGTTGGTATTTAGATATTATAAGAAGGAAAGAGAAG
>QNCL01000008.1 GCA_003645805.1 Candidatus Omnitrophota bacterium | reverse complement strand
TCTTTTCTAATATGCCAGGTTTCTCCAGACGAGGAATTACTTCCGGGTCCTTTGAATGTCTACTTTGGAGGAAGGTTTGTAGGAAGAACTTATTTACCGGAAAAGAGGGCAGGGGAGGAGTTTTATCTAAATTTGGGAGTGGATAGAGGGGTAAGGGTTAAATGGGAAAAGATAAAGGATAAGAGGACAGAAACCTTCTTCGGGAAGATAAAGAGAAAGACAGTAATTAGAGATCTTGCTTTTAAGATTAATATAGAGAACTTGAAGGAGAAACCGATAGTAGTCAAGGTCATTGATACCATCCCTGTTTCTCGGACAGATAGGATAGAAGTGAAGAATGTGAAGATTGTTCCTCTACCAAAAGAGAAAAATTATCAAGGTAAGGAAGGGGTCAATTTATGGGAGTTGCAGATAAAGCCCAAGAGGAAGGCAGAGATCAATATCGAATTTACCATTACCTATCCCGAAAACGAACCTATCTCTGGGTTATGAAAGATTAGAGATTGCTTAAGTGTAGATGAGTGTATCTGCGTAAAAGAGGAGGTAATAAGATGAAAGTATTGATGAGCGGAGTGTGTATTTTGGTAATATTCTTTGTTTTATTGGTTGCTACTCTTCTGATGGCAATGGGCACAAAGATAATTACTGCCCATCTCCTCTCTGAGTTTATAAACTACCTCTATCAGAGCCCTTATTTCTCTACAGTTAGTATACTTATAGGCATTCTTCTCGCTTTTATTGGTTTTCTTGCGTTGATTCTTCTGGAGAGAGCCTACCGCAAAGAGAAGAATGTGGTCTTGAATAATAAGGAAGGGAAGATTTCTATGGCTATCTCTGCGGTTGAGGATATAGTTAGGAAGGTTTGCGGTTCTCTTTTGGATATCAAAGAGATAAAACCCAAGATAGTGGTAAGAAAAAAAGGGATAAAGGTAATTGCTCATCTTGTTCTCTTTTCCAGTGCTGATATTCCCCGAGTTAGTAGTGATGCGCAGAGGATAATAAAAGAGGAGGTGGAGAAGTCTTTAGGGATAGAGGAGGAAGTAAAGGTGGAGATTTATATAGATAAGATTGTAGAGAAAAGCAGTAGAGAGAAGAAAAAGGAGGAGATGCACATCAGATAGATCAGGAGGTGAGAAGATGAAAGTAGGAGTTTTGACTGGAGGAGGAGATTGTCCGGGTTTGAATGCAGTAATCCGAGCAATTACCCGCAGAGGGCTTCAGGAGGGTTATCAGATACTTGGCTTCAAAGATGGGTGGTTAGGGGTGATAAAGAATAACTTTGTTTCTCTCGATCTATCCTCTGTTTCGGGCATTCTGCCGCGCGGAGGAACTATTTTGGGGACATCGCGCACCAATCCTTACAAGAACCCCGAGGATGTAAAGGCTATAAAGGAGAATCTGGGGAGAATTGATGCGCTGATTGCTATTGGAGGAGAGGATACATTAGGAGTAGCCTGCAAACTGGTTAAGGAGGAGAACCTGAAGATTGTAGGGGTCCCCAAGACCATCGATAATGATCTTTCCGCTACCGATTATACTTTTGGTTTTGATACCGCAATAAATATTGTGATGGAAGCGATTGATAGATTACATACTACCGCAGAGTCTCATCATAGGGTAATGGTTATAGAGGTAATGGGAAGGCACAGTGGATGGATTGCTATTGAAGGAGGGATTGCAGGAGGAGCAGATGTTATTCTAATTCCTGAGATTCCCATTGATATTGAGGAGGTAGTCAGGTTAGTGAAGAGGAGGAATGAGCGGGGGCGAAATTTTAGCATTGTAGTGGTAGCAGAAGGAGCAAAGTTTAAGGAAAGCGATGAGTTTATTCTTCAGGAAGAGAAGAGGGATGCTTTTGGCCATGTGCATTTGGGAGGAATTGGGAATGTTTTAGCGAAGGAGATTGAAAAAAGGACAGGTTTTGAGACACGCACAGTGGTGCTCGGGCATCTTCAACGGGGAGGAAGCCCCTCCGCTTTTGATAGGGTGTTAGGTACTCGCTTAGGGATAAAGGCAATAGAGTTGGTAAAGGAAGGAAGGTTTGGTCAAATGGCTGCTTTGCAGGGCAACAGGATAGTTTCTGTGCCTTTAGAAGATGCGGTGGGAAGTCTAAAGATGGTAGATACTCAACTCTATGAAGTAGCAAAGGTTTTCTTTGGATAGGTTTTGGTTTATGCAAAAGGAGATAAACAGAATTATAGAGGAAAGTATAGAGACTAAACAGCGCTTAAAAGAGGAGGAGTATACCGCTATAATATCTCAGATAATAGAGGTAGCAGTTTTATGTTTGCGCACAGGAAATAAGATTATTTTAGCCGGCAATGGAGGAAGTGCGGCAGATGCCCAGCACCTGGCGGCGGAGTTTGTAAATAGATTCAGAAGAGAAAGAGAACCTTTGCCCGCCCTTGCGCTTACCACAGATACCTCAATTCTTACCAGCATCGCTAATGATTACTCCTATACTGATGTTTTCTGCAAGCAAATCCTTGCTTTAGGAAAGGAAGGGGATGTGTTTATTGCTATCTCTACCAGTGGAAATGCAGACAATCTAATCAAGGCAGTGGAGGTAGCGGATAAGAAGAGGATAAAGACAGTTGCCTTTACCGGTAAAGGAGGGGGGAGGTTAAAGGATCTTGTAGACATTTGCCTCGTTGTTCCCTCCGCCGATACCGCGCGTATCCAGGAAGCACATATTACTGTTGGGCATATTATCTGTGAGATGGTAGAGAAGAAGATAGTGGAGGAATAGAAATCTCAAGAAGGATGGGGTTTATGGAGTTTAGAAGGATAAAGATTTTGGAAGAGAGCATTCATAAGCCACGAGTGATCTATGTAAGCACATACCCTCCGCGGGAGTGTGGAATTGCTACTTTTACCAAAGACTTAACCGATACTCTGGATAGATTCAATCCTTTAATAAAGTCAGAGTTGATAGCCATAAACGATGAGGGGGGGAATTATGATTATGGATCAAAAGTAGTTTTTCAGATTGCCCAGAATGATGAGGCGAGTTATGCCGCAGCCGCTGATTTTATAAACGCCTCCCACTGCCGATTGGTGAATATTCAGCATGAATTTGGGATCTTTGGAGGCGAGGATGGAGAGTTTGTGCTCAAGTTCTTAGAGCAGATTAAAAAACCGGTGGTTACTACCTTACATACCCTTGTACCTTCACCTACAGAGAAAAGAAAAAAGATTATTCAAGCCATTGCGGATAAAGGGATAGTGGTGGTGATGACGGAAGCAGGGAAGAGGATATTGAGAGAGGTGTATAAGGTAGCAGATAATAAGATAAGAATTATTCCTCATGGCGCTCCCTTTGTCCATTTACATCCTTCTTCCTCTGCCAAGAGCGATCTGGATTTAAAGGGTAAGATTGTTCTTTCCACTGCAGGATTGATTAATGAGAATAAAGGAATAGAATATGTTCTTTCCGCTCTTCCTACTCTTGTTTCCAAGTATCCTAACCTTGTCTATTGTGTAATTGGAGAGACGCATCCTCAGGTGAGAAGGAAGGAAGGAGAAAGGTATAGAAAGTTTCTGGAGAAGGAAGTAAAAAGGCTGAAGATAGAGGAGTATGTGCGGTTTATAAACAGGTATCTCTCTTTGGAGGAGTTATTGCGTTATCTAATCGCTACGGATATCTATCTTACTCCTTATCTTTGCGAAGACCAGATTGCCAGTGGAACACTCACTTATGCCTTGGCTTGCGGGAAAGCGATAATCTCCACTCCTTATCTTTATGCTAAAGAGGTGCTTTCTTATGGTGAGCGTGGTTTATTGGCGAAATTCAGAGATTCCAGGTCTATTCAGGAGAATGTAGATTTTCTCCTTACTAACCCTAAAGTAAAAAAGCATTTGGAGAGAGAAGCATATAAGTATGGGCAAGGGCTTATTTGGCCCAAGGTAGCAAAAGGCTATCTCGATCTTTTCTATCATCTGGTAGTAAAGGAGAAAAAGGAAAAACATATATTCTTTAAGAGAAAGCGTCCTCCCTTAAAAACCATCTACTTAGAGATGCTTACCGATAACATCGGAGTGGTTCAACATGCAGTCTATTCTGTGCAAAATAGGTCTACAGGATATGCACTGGATGATAATGCTCGTGCCCTAATCTTTGCTGTGCGTTATCATACTCATTACCATGATGAGAAGAGTTTGAGGCTGATCAGCACCTATCTGAGTTTTCTCTACTTCTCTCAGAAGGCAAATGGGAACTTCTATACTTTAATGGACTATAATAAGAACTTCTTGGAGACGGGAGAAAAGGAGCAGGATGCATATGGAAGAGCGCTGTGGGCTACAGGAGTGGCGGTTGCTTCTGACTTGCATGAGAATCTGAAGGCGACCGCTAAGCATATCTTTGAGAATGCTCTGAAGTGTATAGATACTCTTAAGTTTTTGCGTGCCAAAGCCTTTGCTATTATGGGATTGTATTATTACCAAAAAGCCTATCCGGAGACAAAGGGTATTCAAGAGAAAATGGAGAAGTTAGCAGATTGTTTAGTCAAAAGTTTCTATGAGCATTCTGTTTTTTCTCCTAATTCTGCAGGGAGGGTATGGAAGTGGTTTGAGGATATAATTACCTACTCCAATGGCCGTTTACCCGAAGCCCTATTTCTTGCTTATAAGATGAGCAATAACAAGGAGTATCTTAAGGTTGCCGAGGAGTCTCTCTCGTTCTTAAGCAGTTTATTGATAAAGAACAACCAACTGGTGCTTATTGGCAACAAAGGCTGGTGCAAGAGAGAAGAATACCTTAAGGAAGGAAAGAGAGCGATCTATGACCAGCAGCCCGTGGACGCAGATAGTATGGTGGAGGTATACCTAAGGGCTTATCAGATAACCCAAAACGAGGATTACTACAAGAAGGCTTTACTCTCCTTTGCCTGGTTTTTAGGGGAAAACCTGAAAAAGGAATGGCTCTATGATAGGATAACCGGGGGGTGTTTTGATGGACTAACCGAAGAAGGGCTTAATCTTAATCAGGGCGCAGAATCTACAATTGCTTACTTAATGGCTCGACTTTCTCTGGAAAAGAAGTGGTGAAGATTGCAACTAAACCTTCCTCTTTTCAGGTTTCCTCTCCTGTTGTTTATGCTAATGAAGGTATTGGTTATTATCTTTCTCTCTCTTTTTTTATTCGCTTGCTCTTCCGATAAGAAAGAAGAAGTAAAGAGAAGTTATCAACAAAGCGAAGGTGAGTATTCTTCTGTTCTGAAGGAGAAAGAGGATGCTCCAGTGGTGCAGGAGTTTTCTCTTCTTTCGCACACCTCGTCAGGGGAGGAGGAGTGGGAGATAAAAGGAAAGGAGGCAATTTTTCTCTCAGAAGATAAGATTAGATTGAAGGAGGTAGAGGCAAAGGCGAAGGCAAAGGATGAAGGTAGCACTCTCCTGATAAAATCTGCAGAAGGAAGTTTTGATAAGAAACATAAAAGAGTGCGCCTGAAAAAGAATGTGCAGGGAGTTTTTAAACAGGGAGAGGTTATTACTACCATTGTATGTGACGGACCGCTGGAGATAGACAGTATAGCCAACAGAGCAGTGTTTAAGAAGAATGTGGTTGTTTCCAATGTAGAAGGAAAAATATTCGCGGATGAGATAGAGATCTTCTTTGACCAGAAAAAGAAGGAGTTGATAAAGATCGTCGCTGAAGGAGGAGTGAGGATAGAGAGAGAAAAAAACAGGTGCTATGGTGAGAGAGCGGTTTATCTAATAAAGGAGAAAAGGCTTATCCTTACTGGCAAGCCTCGCGTGGAGATAATAACCGAGCAGAGCAGGAAAGAGAATGGAGAGAAGGAGAGGGGAGAAAATGGATAAGAAAAAAAGAGAAAAGTTTAGAAGGCTTCTTCTGAAGGAAAGAGAGAGGGTGTTGAAGGAGATAGAGAATTTAGAGGATGAGATCAGTTCAGAGCAGAAAGAACTTTCAGGGAGTTCAGGGTATAGTTATCATCCAGCAGACATAGCCACAGATGACTATAACCGTGAGTTCAACTTAGGACTTGCTTCTACCGAAGGAGAGATCCTCTATCAAATAGAGAGGGCTTTAGAGAAAATGGAGACAGGAGAGTATGGAAAATGCGAGGATTGTAAGAAAGAGATTGATGAAGAGCGGCTGAAGTCCATTCCTTATGCGCGGTTTTGTATTCAATGTCAGAAGAAAAGAGAGAAGTGAATATAGAAGTAAGATATCACTTCTTCTTGTTATCCTTTCTCTCCTTTTCGTGGATCAAGCAAGTAAATTTGTTGTGTATAAATATCTCCCGAGAGGAAAGTCCTTTGCGGTAAGAGAGGGGTGTTTTTATCTCACCATAGTAGAAAATAAAGGGACAGCCTTCGGTTTATTCAGTACTCACCCTCGTTTCTTTTTCTTCCTCTGTTTGGGAGCGGTTATCTTTCTTTTTTATTATCTATTTTTGAAGAAGAAAAAAGAGATGGGTTTGCAATTTCCCCTTGCTCTAATCTTGGCAGGAGCAGCAGGGAATTTGCTGGATAGGTTGAGATTGGGGTTTGTGATTGATTTCTTAGATTTTCGTATTTGGCCTGTATTTAACTTTGCAGATGTATTCATTTGCACTGGAATAGGGATAGCGATGATTAAACTTTTGAGGTCTACAGGGGTTAGCGAGAAAGAAGGTTATGCGTCTCACCCAGAATTGCCAGAGAAATGAGATAGGAGCAGGGAAGGAGAAAGAGGTTTTTATTGTGTCCAGAGAAAAACAAGGGAGGCGTCTGGATGTCTATTTGGGGGATGAACTTAAAGAGAGAGGGATTTCGCGGGTGCACATCCAGAGGTTGATCAAAGAGGAGAAGGTGCTGGTCAATGGAGTAGTCAACACAAAATTAGATTATAGAGTGAAAGAAGGGGAGGAGATAACGCTATTTATCCAGAGTTTATGTCAGGAGAAAAAAACTTTAACACCCGAACCCTTACCTTTGGATATCCTTTATGAAGATGCTCAGATAATTATCGTAAATAAACCAGCAGGTATGGTGGTACATCCAGGCAAAGGAAACTACTTTGGAACATTAGCAAATGCTCTGTTAGCCCACTGCCAAAGCCTTTCGGGAATGGATAAAGAAAGACCCGGGATTGTGCATCGTTTAGATAAGGACACCTCCGGTTTACTGGTAATAGCAAAAACCGAAAGAGCACATCAGTATTTAGCAAAGCAATTCAAAGAGCGACAAGTGGAAAGGAGGTATATAGTTTTGGTAAGGGGAGTAGTGCGTTTTGATGAAGGGAGAATCACTCAACCCATAGGAAGGGATATAAGAAACTGGCAGAAGATGGCTATAGATATTCAGGGGAAGGAAGCGATAACCATCTATCGCGTTCTCCAGCGCTATGCTAAATATACCCTTTTAGAACTCCAGCTTGAAACAGGAAGGACGCATCAGATAAGGGTTCATCTTGCCTATTTAGGCTATCCCGTAGCCGGGGATAGAATCTATGGTGGTAAAGAAGAAAAGCCCGTTATCTCCCGCCAAGCAGTGCATTCCAGTAAACTGGGATTTTATCATCCAGAGACTAAAGAGTTTGTGCAGTTTTGTTCCTCTTTGCCTGAGGATATGCAGGAGGCGATCAGGAGATGCGCCCTTCAGAAGGAATAGATTTAAAAAAACAGGATTGTTATTCAAAAACTGGAGGTCATAAGTAATAAGATGTCCCTCTTTTTTGCTTTAGTAGTCTTGAATATCCTGATATTTATCCATGAATTTGGACATTTTCTTATAGCCAAGAGGAGTGGGGTGGAGGTAGAAAGGTTTTCATTGGGTTTGGGAAAGGAAGTGTTGAGCGTTAAGAGGGGAGAAACGCGTTATTCTCTCTGCTTACTCCCTTTTGGTGGATATGTGAAGATGGCAGGAGAGAATATAGGAGAACTCCAACATAGAACAGGAGAGTTTCTCACTCAACCTGTAGGGAAGCGATTCTGGATAATTGCTGCTGGCTCTATTTTTAACTACCTGTTTGGTTTTCTTCTTTTTTTTCTTATCTTTGTGCTTGGAAGTTCTCATTTTGCTCCTTGTGTGGGGAGGGTAAAGGAAGGATTCCCTGCTCAAGGTATTCTTAGAAAAGGTGATGAAGTGGTGGCAGTTAATGGAAGAAAGGTGCGTTCTTGGGAAGAGATGGCCAGAGTTATTCAGAGAAGCAGAGGAAGGGTAGAGTTGATTATAGAAAGGGAAGGAGAAAGGAAAAAGGTAAGTATACTGCCCAGGATAGAGCAAGGGAGAAAAATGATAGGAATCTTTCCCAGTGGAGAGATAGTAAAGATAAGCTATGGTCCTCTTTCTTCTCTGTATTTAGCCGGAAGAAAGACGCTGGAGTTGACTATTCTCACCTACACAGGGCTATGGAACTTGCTGCGGGGAAAGGTTTCCTGGAAAGCACTGACAGGTCCTGTGGGGATAGTTTACTTGACAGGAAAAGTAGCGGAGAGAGGCATATCTTCTCTTTTTCAATTTCTGGCTATCTTAAGTATAAGTTTAGCCTTGTTTAATCTTCTGCCTTTCCCTGTGCTGGATGGAGGGCATCTTTTGTTTTTAGGGTTAGAGAAGGTTAGGAAGAAGCCTTTGAGCGAGAGAACCCAGCAAATAGTGCAAGATATAGGGGTGATTATTCTCTTTCTTCTGTTTATTGGAGTTACTTGGGGAGACTTGCTCAAAATCTCTTTTTGGAAGACAGCGCCTTAAATGGAAGGAATAGAGAGGAGAAAAACAAAAAAGGTGAAGGTTGGAGATATAGAGATTGGAGGGGGAAGCCCTATTTCGGTTCAAGGAATGACAAAGACAGCCACAGAGGATGTGGAAAGCACTGTGAAGGAAATTAGAAGATTGAAGAGCAAGGGAGCGGAAATAGTGAGGGTAGGGATTCCCGATCTCTATTCTGCTCAAGCCATAGAAGAGATAAGAAAGAAGGTGGATGTCCCTCTAATTGCAGATATCCATTTTGATTATCGTCTTGCTTTGATCTGTTTAGAAAAAGGGGTAGATGCTATCCGTCTAAATCCTGTTAATATCTTTAAGTTTGAGCAGATAAAGAAGATAGTAGAGAAGGCAAAAGCACAAAAGGCGGTTATAAGGATAGGAGTGAATGCAGGGTCAATAGCAGTTTCTTCCTCAGAAGAGAAGGGGAATCAAGGGATAGCAGAGATAATGGTGGAGAAGGCTCTGGATTATCTGAGGATTTTGGAGAACCTTGAGTTTTATGATATAATAATCTCCTTAAAGTCTTCGGAGGTAAGAAGCACTATTCAGGCATATAGACTAATGGCTAGAAAGTGCGATTATCCTTTTCATTTAGGGGTGACCGCAACAGGGTTTGCCACAACCGGATTGATAAAGTCGGCTATAGGAATTGGAACCTTATTGGCTGAAGGAATTGGAGATACTCTCAGGGTTTCCCTTACTGATAAGCCAGAAAACGAGATAGAAGTGGCGAAGGAGATATTGCAGAGTTTGGGATTAAGGCGGTTTAAACCCGAGATAATCTCCTGTCCTACTTGTGCTCGCACCTCTGTAGATCTGAAAAGGATAGTGAGGGAAGTTAAGAGGAGATTAGAGGGGATGGATAAAGATTTTCCTTATCAGAAGATTGCGGTAATGGGATGTGTGGTCAATGGTCCGGGAGAAGCGAGGGAAGCAGATATCGGAGTTAGTTTTGCAGGAGGAGAAGGGGTTATCTTTAAGAAGGGAAGGATAATAAGGCGTGTTCCCGAGAAGGATGTGGTAGAGATATTATTTAAGGAGATGGAATGGGAGTGCCGGTAGCGGTAGTAGGAGCAACAGGCTATACTGGATGTGAATTAGTAAGGATTTTGAGCAAACACAGAAATGTAGAGATAACCTCTCTTACCGCCCTGCTCAAGAAAGAGCAACCCTTTAACCTTATCTTTCCGCGTTATCAGGAGATTTCTTTGCTTTGCGAAAATCTGGAGGTAGAAAGGGTGGCAGAGAGATGTGAACTTGTGTTCTTAGCCCTTCCTCACAAAGTCTCAATGGAGATAGCCTTTCGGTTCTTAACTCTGAATAAAAAGGTGATAGATTTGAGTGCAGATTATCGCCTTCCCCCCGAGATCTATGAGAAATATTATGGAGTAAAGCATACTTATCCCGAGATTATCTCCCGAGCAGTGTATGGTCTATCGGAGTTGTATAGAGAGGAGATAAAAAAAGCAAATCTGATTGCCAATCCGGGATGCTATCCTACGAGTGTGCTTTTAGCGCTTGCTCCTCTGTTAGAAGAGGTGGAGGTGGAGAGGATAGTTATAGATAGTAAGACAGGGCTTACAGGAGCGGGTAGAAAATCCGACATTCATCTTAACTTTTGCGAAGTGGAAGGAAGTGTTAGAGCCTATAAGGTAAATGAACATCAGCATATTCCAGAGATAGAAGAGCAGGTATACAGACTCACGGGTAAACGAAAGGAGATTGTTTTTGTTCCCCACATAGTCCCTATCAGTCGCGGAATACTCTCTACCATCTATCTCTGGTTAGATAAAGCGATAAGCCAGAAGGAGATAATAAGATTATATGAGGAGTTTTATCGCCTTTCTCCCTTTCTTAGAATATCAGGGGATTATATGCCTCAGATAAAGGATGTGCTCTTTACCAATATCTGTGCTTTGGGGATAAAAACAGAAGGCCAGAGAGTGATTATTGTCTCAGTGCTGGATAATCTGGTTAAAGGCGCGGCGGGACAAGCAGTTCAGAATATGAATATCATCTACGGATTTGAAGAGACAGAGGGACTTGATGTTTAAGCAATTTATTGGGGTAGTATTTTCTGCAGTCTTAATTCACAACTTTGTCCTTTATTACTGCTTGGGTATCTGCCCTTACGCCGGGGTTTCTCGAGATAGCCGAAACTCCTTAAGTATGGGGATTGCCGTGACCTTTGTAATGAGCATCTCCTCTCTGCTTACCTATCTTCTCTATCGCTTTTTACTTATCCCTTTGCATATTGAGTATCTACGCACCATTGCCTTTATTTTGATAATTGCTACCTTTGTGCAGTTTACTGAGATGTTCATTCATAAAACCAACAAGACGCTTTATCAAAATTTAGGTATCTACCTCCCTCTTATCACCACCAATTGTGCAGTATTAGCGGTGGCGGTCCTCAACATCAATAGTTTCTTTCTCAAAGGGGAGGCGGTAAGATATGGCTTACTTCTGAGTTTTGTTCAAGGAGTTTCTGCAGGAATAGGGTTTACTCTGGCTATTTTTCTCTTAGCCACCATCCGGGAGCGTCTCAGGCTATCAGAGATTCCTTGCTCTCTTAAAGGAGCCCCGATAACCTTTATAGTAGCCTCTTTACTTTCCTTGACCTTTTTAGGATTTACCGGGATGAAAGTCGGATGAGAAAAGTTTATGCCCAGATAAGTGGATTGGGGATGTATGTTCCTGCGCGTGTGCTAACCAATGCAGACTTGGAGAGGATGGTAGATACCTCTGATGCCTGGATTACTCAACGCACAGGGATAAAAGAGAGGCGTTTAGTAGAAAAAGAGACACTAACTGATCTGGCTACCATTGCTAGTAAACAGGCTTTAGAGAATGCAAAGGTAAGGAGCGAGGATTTAGATCTGATTATTGTTTCTACCACCACCCCGGATATGCAGTTTCCCTCCACTTCGTGCTTGGTTCAGAAAGAGATAGGAGCAAAGAATGCTGCTTGCTTTGATTTAGCCGCTGCTTGCACAGGTTTTATCTATGCCTTAGGAGTAGCAAATCAATTCATTCTTAGTGGAACATATAAAAACATATTGGTTATCGCAGGCGAGGTTCTTTCCAGTATTACGGACTGGAAGGATAGAAGCACCTGTGTTCTTTTTGGAGATGGGGCTGGTGCGGTGGTTATCCAGCCTACTACAGAGAAGAGAGGGATTATTTCTGTGTATTTAGGCGCTGATGGCAATTTTGCAGATTTCTTAAAGGTTCCTGCCGGGGGTTCCCGACTTCCGGCCAGCAAGGAGACCGTAGAGAAAAGACAACATTTTTTAAAGATGAAAGGGAATGAGACTTTTAAGATAGCGGTGCGTGCGATGGGGGAAGCAGCAGAAAAAGCCCTATCCTTAGCAGGGGTAAGTGCTGAGGAGGTAGACTGTTTAATCCCTCACCAAGCAAATATTCGCATTATTCACTCTGTAGCAAAAAGGCTGGGGATAAGCGAGGATAAAGTTTTTGTGAATATAGATAGATACGGAAATATGTCCAGTGCTTCAGTGGCTGTTGCTCTTTATGAAGCGGTGGAGCAAGGCAGGATAAGAGAGGGAACAATAGCAGCGCTTATTGCCTTTGGGAGTGGTTTTACCTGGGGAGGGTGTGTAATCAGATGGTAGGAAGAAAGATAGCCTTTGTTTTTCCCGGTCAGGGAGCCCAATACAGAGGAATGGGAAGGGAGTTTTATGAGGAATTTTCTTGCGCGCGCAAAGTCTTTGAAAAAGCCAATCAGATTCTTAATCTTGATTTGCCCCGTCTCTGTTTTTATGGATCCGAACAGGAGTTAAGAGATACCTATAATAGCCAAGTTTCCATATTTACTACTAGCATCGCTTGTTGGGAGGTAGTGAAAGCAAACTTTTCTTTTTCTCCTTTGATTGTAGCAGGATTGAGTTTAGGAGAATGGACTGCTCTGGTAGTGGCTAAGGTAATCAGTTTTGAGGAAGGATTAAGACTGGTAAGCAAGAGAGCGAGGTTTATGAAAGAGGCTTGTAGAAGAAAAGAAGGAGGAATGGTCTCGATTATTGGTTTATCCTTGTCTAAAGTAGAGGAGATCTGTGAACAGGTAGAGGCAGAGATTGCTAATCTTAACTCTCCTGAGCAGATAGTAGTTTCTGCGGAGAAGGGCAGATTGGAGGAGGTTATAAAATTAGCCAAGGAGAACGGAGGAAGGGCAGTAATCCTAAAAACAGAGGGAGGCTTTCACAGTTCGTTGATGGATTCTGCCGCTGAGAAGTTAAAAAAAGAACTGGAGGGTGTAAGGATGCTTTCTCCTCAGATACTACTGATCTCTAACTTCATTGCAGATTTCCAGTCTTCTCCTGAGCAGATAAAAAGGAATCTAATAAACCAGGTAAATCATCCTACCCGTTGGCAGGAGTGTGTGGAGTTGATGCTAAGTAAAGGTATAGATACCTTTCTGGAGATAGGGCCGGGAAAGGTGCTTACCAGGCTCTTATCGCGCATCTCTCCTATAGCAAAAGGCTATAATATAGAGGATATGAAAAGCCTAAAAAGATTAAAGGAGCAGATATGAAGAGAAGGTTTAGGGTGCTGATCACCGATCCCTTACATAAAGATGGTTTGAAGATTTTAAGAGATTGCGAGCATCTGGAGGTAGTAGTAAAGCCGGGCATAAGTGGCCAGGAGTTAAAACAGGAGATCGAGCAATGTGATGCTTTAATTGTGCGTAGTCAGACAAAGGTATCTGCAGAGGCAATAAAGGCGGGCAAAAGACTCAAGGTAATCGGGCGAGCAGGGGTAGGGGTTGATAATATAGATGTGGAGGAAGCAACCCGTTCCGGTGTCATTGTAATGAATGCTCCGGGAGGAAATACTGTTTCTACTGCGGAGCATACAATAACTCTATTGCTTGCCCTCTCGCGTAATATTACCCAGGCGCAATTATCTTTAAAAAATAACCTCTGGGAGAGAAAAAAGTATATAGGAACAGAGGTATGTGGAAAGGTCTTGGGGATTATTGGCTTGGGAAGGATTGGAGCCGCCGTAGGTAAACGGGCAAAGGGTTTGGGGATGCGAGTAATCGCCTATGACCCATTTCTCTCTCTGGAAAGAGCAAAGGAGTTGGGAATAGAATCAAAGAGATTTGAAGAGGTTTTAAAGACCGCAGATTACATCAGCGTGCATACCCCTCTTACTCCTGAGACAAGACATATGATAGGAGAGAGGGAATTTGAGATGATGAAGGAAGGGGTGCGAGTGATAAACTGCGCACGCGGAGGAATTATAGATGAGCAGGCATTACTTAAAGCAATCAAGAAAGGAAAGGTGAAAGGAGCAGCATTGGATGTATTTGAAAAAGAGCCACCCAGAGATAATCCTTTGCTGAAACTGGATTGTGTAGTTGCTACTCCTCATTTAGGGGCTTCTACAGAGGAGGCACAGGTAGGCGTGGCTAAAGAGATGGCTCTGCAGATTGTAGATGCCCTGGTGTATGGAAATGTGCGTAATGCGGTTAACTTCCCTTCCATTGATAAAGAGATCCTGTCTCTTATCAGACCTTATCTAATCCTTTGTGAGAAGATGGGCTCTTTCCAGATCCAGATAATAAGAGGGAAGATTAAGCAGATAGAGATTAAATATAGTGGAGAAGTAACTAAATATGACCTTAGCCCGATTACCTTGAGTTTTATCAAAGGTTTACTCTCTTTTATATTAGATAAACCAATAAACTATGTAAATGCTCCCTTGATTGCTCAAGAACGAGGAATAAAGATTGTAGAGACAAAACTGAGTGAGTCTGAGGACTTTAGCACCCTTATTTCTGCTGAGGTAATCACAAATGAAGGGAAGGGTTTTATTGCCGGGACTCTGTTCGGGAAGAAGGAGGCAAGGATTGTAAGGATAGACGATTATTATGTAGATGTAGTTCCTCAGGGTTATATCCTGTTGATAGTCAATGAAGATAGACCGGGAATGATGGGAGCAATTGGAAGTATATTAGGAGAGAATAAGATCAATATTGCGAGTATGACTTTGGGAAGAAAGGAGCAAGGAGGCTTAGCCCTTACCTTACTTAACATTGACAATCCTGTCCCTCAGCAGGTGGTGGAGCAGATAAGAGGGCTTACTAACATAGTAGATGCAAAAGTGATAAGACTTTAATCTCTTTTTTAAGACTTTTAATTATGATAAACACGAACTTCATACTTTCTTTTTTCGTTTTTATTTTTGGTTTAGCAATAGGGAGTTTCTTAAATGTTTGTATCTATCGTCTACCAAAAGGCATCTTTTTTCTTAAACCTTTCTCTTTTTGTCCTTATTGCAAACAGAGGATTTATTGGTTTGATAATATCCCCTTGATCAGTTTTATCTTGCTCAAAGGAAGATGTCGTTTTTGTAAAAAAAGGATTTCTTATCTCTACCCTCTCGTAGAACTGCTTACCGCCTCTTCTCTTCTTTTCTTATTTACTTACTTTCATCTTACCCCTTTCTTTTTTATCTACTCTCTTTTCCTCTGTCTTTTAATCGTGGCTACCTTTACAGACCTTAGAGAGAGGATAGTGCCCGATGAGATAAGTTTAGGAGGATTGGGTTTGGGTTTACTGCTTAGTTTTTTTTATCCTCCTTTGCAGGGAGTGGATATGCCCAAAACCGCTTTTTTCCATTCCTGTCTGGGAGCGCTGATAGGAAGTAGTATTCTGTACATCACCGGAGTAGGAGGAAATATCGTTTTCAGAAGAGAGACGATGGGAGGAGGAGATATAAAACTTCTGGGAATGATAGGGGCTTTTCTGGGCTGGCAGATGGCTTTGCTTACCTATTTTATCTCTCCATTTTTAGGGGCAGGAGTAGGAATAGTGGAGAAGATAAGGAGGAAGGCAGAAACCATTCCTTATGCTCCTTTTCTTTCTGCAGGAGCAATTATCTCCCTTATCTGGGGAGATAAGATACTGGAAAAGGTATTGTATTTTATCAAATAGATTAAGAAAGGAGGCTTATGCACTATCTTAGTGCAGGAGAATCACATGGTAGGTGTTTGGTGGCTATCTTAGAAGGAATCCCCGCAGGTTTAAGAATAGACGAGGATTTTATTAACAGAGAGTTGGCGCGTCGGCAGAAAGGCTATGGTCGGGGAAAGAGGATGGAGATAGAAAGGGATAAGGTGAAGATTCTGGCCGGAGTAAAGAAGGGGATTAGCATTGGCGCACCTATTGCTTTGAAGATAGAGAATAAAGACTTTTCTATTGATAGTTTGGAGGAGATAGAGGTTCCTCGACCTGGACATTGTGATTTGGTTGGAGCAATAAAATACAAGCAAGGAATACGAGCGGTTTCCGAAAGAGCAAGTGCGCGCGAGACAGCCATCAGGGTAGCCATAGGAGCGGTATGCAAATTACTTCTGAAGGAGTTTGATATAGAGATATTGAGTTGGACAGTGAGTATTGGAAAGATAAGGATAAGATTTTCTCCTCAAATAGAGGATTTGCTTCGTTCCAAAGAGGTTTTACATTGCTCAGAGTTGAATTGTCCGGATAAGGAAGCAGAAGAACTGATGATTGCAGAGTTAGATAAAGCGATAGAGGAAGGAGATAGTTTGGGAGGAGTAGCGGAGGTGGTGGTAGTTAATCTTCCGGTAGGTTTGGGGAGTTATGTCCACTACCAGAGGAGACTGGATGGATGTTTAGCCCAGGCACTAATGTCCATTCCCTCGGTTAAAGGGGTAGAGATAGGATTGGGTTTCAAGGCAGCCCAGTGTCTTGGTTCTCAGGTGCATGATGAGATATTCTATGATTTTGAGAAAAAAAGGTTTTTCCGCCAGAAGAACAACGCAGGAGGATTGGAGGGAGGAGTGACAAATGGGGAGCCCCTGATTTTACGCCTTGCTTTCAAGCCTATTCCTACATTAAGGAAGTGCTTGAGAAGCGTGAATATTCACTCTAAGAAAGAAGCCCCTGCCAGGATAGAGAGAGCAGATGTTTGTATTGTTCCCGCCGGAGGGGTAATAGCCGAAGCAGTAGTTTCTTTTGAGATTGCAAAGGCAATGCAGGAGAAGTTTGGAGGCGATAGTATAGAAGAAATGAAAAGAAACTTTAAGGGATATTTGAAACAGGTGGCAGAGCAATGAATATCGTTCTCATCGGGTTTATGGGGGCAGGGAAGACAGTGGTAGGTAAGAGGTTAGCAGGGCTCTTAAAAACGCGCTTTATAGATGTGGATGAACTGATTGAGCAGAAGGAGAAAAAGAGGATAAGTGATATTTTTAAGGAAAAGGGAGAAGAGTATTTTCGTCGTTGCGAAAGCAAGATGATAGCCTATGTGGCTTTAAAAGACAACTGCATTATTTCTCCCGGAGGAGGAGCAATCTTGCGCCGGGAGAATTTAGTTCAACTTCAGAAAAAGGGCGTATTAATCTACTTAATTGCCTCTCCGCATCTAATTTATCAAAGGATAAAAGGAGATAGAAGCAGACCCCTTTTGCAAGTCAACAGACCCCAGGAGAGGATAAAGAAACTATTGGCTCAGCGCGAACCTTATTACAGACAGGCAGATATTTATATAGATACCTCTAATTTGGATGTTCAGGAGACAGCACAGAGGATTCTTGAGGAGATAGTAAGGTTTAAGGGAAGAGGCAGAAATGGAAGGCGATAGGTTTCCTCTATCCGTAGTGGTGATTGCCAGGGACGAGGAGAGGGATCTGGAGGAGTGCTTAAAAAGCGCGAGATGGGCAAATGAGATTATTGTGGTAGTGGATGAAAGGAGTAAAGACAGGACAGAAGAAATTGCTCGCGCATTAGCAGATAAGGTATTTATTAGAAAGATGAAAAATGAGGGTGAGCATCGTAATTGGGCTTATGCTCAAGCAAGGAATGAGTGGGTTCTGAGTCTGGACGCAGATGAGCGGATAACAGAGGAATTGAGAGAAGAAATCTGCCAGAGATTAAAGAAAGGAGAGAAAAGATTTTCTGGATTTGCTATCCCGCGCAAGAATTTTTTAGGAGATTACTGGATCAAGTTTGGAGGAGAGTATCCCGCGGGGCAACTCAAACTTTTTAAGAAAGACCTGTGTCGCTTAGAAGAGGTGGAGGTGCATCCTCGTATCTTTTTACAAGGAGAATGGACCTGTCTCTCCTCTCCTTTGCTTCACTACTCCTCGCGGGATATTTCCGATTTTATTCATAAATTTAACTCTCAAACTACTTTGGAAGCAGAGAAGTGGTGGAGAACAAATAGAGAGGTTTGCTTATTTCATATTCTCCGACGAGCAATAGATAGATTTTTCAGGAAATATGTGTATAAAAAGGGATATAAAGATGGATTTATAGGTTTTTTTCTCGCGTTGTTTGCCGGGCTTTATCAAATAGTCAGTTTCGCAAAGTATATAGAGAAAAAGGGACGCTTAGAGAGAGATGAGAAGCGCTCTGCTGGTTAACCCTTTTGGATTAGGAGATGTTTTATTTACCACTCCTGTTCTCCGCATTCTAAAGAAAACCTTTCCTTATATCTCTCTTACCTATATGTGCAACTACCGCAGCGCCCCCCTTCTGGAGCACAATCCTTATATTGCCCGTATCCTTCCTTTTTCTCGAGGAGATATTCGCAAGGTTGCGCAAAACTCAAAAGTCTCTGCTTTTAAGAAAGTGATCTCTTTGCTGAAGGAGATAAGCAAACAAAAATTTGATCTGCTTATAGATTTCTCCCTGGATTACCGTTACAGTATGCTTGCGAGAATACTGGGCATTCCCAGAAGGATAGGATTTGACTATAAAGGACGCGGGCGGTTTCTAACCAAGAAGATAGAGATAGAGGAGTTTAAGAAGAAACATATGGTGGATTACTACCTGGATCTTCTAAAATTGATAAAGATAGAAAAGCAAGAAGAAAGAGTGTCTTTAGATTTATTTCTTTCTTCTATGGATGAGCAATGGGCAGAGGAGTTTTTGAGAACAAAGAAGTTAGAGGAAAAAAAGATAGTAGGAGTTATTCCAGGAGGAGGAGAGAGTTGGGGAGAGATGGCTACTTACAAGCACTGGGCAAGAGAGAAGTTTGCAGAGGTTGCTGATGGGCTGGTAAGCAAGTATAAAGTGGATATTCTTCTACTGGGGAGCGGAGAGGAAAAGGAGATTTGTAAGCAGGTAAATAGATTAATGCATAAGAAAGCCATTATAGTTTGTGGACAGACAAACATAAGGGAATTCGCTGCTCTCCTGAAGAGATGTGCCCTGATAATATGCAATGATGGAGGACCTTTGCATATCGCAGTAAGCCAGAAAGTACCTACTATTTCCCTATTTGGGCCTGTGGATGAACAGGTTTATGGTCCTTATCCTCCCGCAGATAAGCATATAGTTGTTAAAAAAGACATAGCCTGTCGTCCTTGTTATAAAAGGTTTAAGATAAATTTATGCAGGGAGAGAAGGTGTTTAGAATTGATAAGTTCGCAAGAGGTTTTTCAGATAGCAGAGAGGGTTATGGATAGGATTTATGAGAAGAGATTTGACGGGGAAGATAAAGATTCTTCTTATTCGCACCGATAGATTAGGGGAGTTTGTTCTTACCTTACCCGCTTTTCGAGCGGTGCGAAAGAGATTTAGGCAAGCAAAGATATTTGTTCTTGCTCAACCTTATACCAAGGAAATTATAGGTAGAGATCCAGATATCGATAAGGTTATCTGCTACCAGCCCCAGACAGAAAAAGGGTTTTATCGAACCTTAAGACTATCCTATGTGTTGAGAAAAGAGAGGTTTGATTTGGCAATCATCTTTAATCCAAGCAAGAAATTTAATATTATCTGCTTTCTTGCGGGCATTCCTAAAAGAGTAGGATATAATCGCAAGTGGGGTTTTCTGCTCACAGACAGGATAGAGGATAGGAAATACTTGGGTAGAAAGCATGAGATAGAGTATAATCTGGATTTAGTAAGGAGTATAGGAATAGATGGTCAGGAGAGGTTATCTATCCATTTAAGGGAGGAAGATAAGCAGAGGGTGGAGAAGATATTAAAAGAGAGAGGGGTAGATGTTCAAACAGAGGTTTTGATCGCTATCCATCCTTTTACCAGCAATCCGGCAAAGCAATGGAGAATAGAGAACTTTCAGAGTTTGGCAAGAGAGATTGCTTGCTGGAAAGGGGTAAGAGTACTGATAATTGGAGGAAAAGAGGAATGCTGGGGTAGAAAGTACTTTCTGGAGGATAAGGTGGTGAATTTGATCGGTGAACTGAATTTAGGAGAGGTAGCAAGTTTACTTAAAAAATGCAGATTGCTTGTTTCCTGTGATAGTGGCCCCGTGCACCTGTGTGCCGGAGTGGGAACACCTGTGATAGTTATCTTCTCCCATAACATTCCTGAGATGATAAAAAGATGGAGGCCATGGGGAGAGGGGCATATACTGATAGCCAAAGATGACCTTGTTCAGGTTTCTGTAAAGGAAGTGGCAGAGAAAGTAAGAAGGTTAGTAGATCAGGAGGTGGAGAATGAGAGTGTTGATTGTCTACTACTCAAGAACAGGAAACACTAAGCAGATGGCTGAGATAATTGCCCGAGGGATAAAAGAGGAAGGAATAGGGGTGGAGATGAGAGAGGTGGAGAAGGTGAAAGCAAGAGATTTGTTGGATTATGAAGGACTGATTTTTGGCACACCCACCTACTATGGTAGTTGCGCTTATCAGATAAAGAGGTTATTGGATGAAAGCGTGTCTTTTCATAGCCAATTAGATGGAAAGGTGGGTGGGGCTTTTACATCCTCTGCGAATGTCGGAGGAGGTAATGAAACAGCAATTCTGAGCATTTTGGAAGCGATGCTTATTCATGGGATGATTGTGCAAGGAGATCCTCAAGGAGACCATTATGGTCCAGTGGCAATTGATAGTTTAGATGCACGGGCGAGAGATAACTGTGAGAGGTTTGCAAAGAGGTTTGTGCATCTGCTAAGGCGAGTATATCAGCAAGCAAGATAGAATCTTGATTTTTTAAGATTTAGCGGTAGATTTGAAGGAGGTGGAAGATGGAGATAAGAGTGCAGAAGTTGAGTGAAGAGGAGTTGGAGAAGAAAGGGGTGTTTAATTGGCCTATCTGGGAGAAGGAAATCTCTCGTTTTGATTGGTATTATGATACCACGGAAGAGTGTTATCTTCTTGAAGGATATGTCACAGTGGAAACCAAAGAGGGAGAGTGCGTAAGCTTCGGAAAAGGGGATTTTGTCATCTTTCCTAAAGGCTTGTCTTGTATCTGGGATGTAAAGGAGCCGGTGAGAAAGCATTATAATCTGAAGAGATGAACAGAGGCAGAAAGAGATTTATTTTATTTCTCCTTAGTCTGCTTTTGATAAATGGATGTGGGCTATTGAGTTTCAGCGGGCAGGTAATCGAGACAACCGGAAAGGTAGTTAGTTCTGCTTTTAATCTCGCCGGAAAAACAATTGTGAGCGGTGGAAAAATAGCAGTAGCCACTGGAGAGGGAATAGGGAAGGTGGTCAGTTTGCCTTTTTCTGGAGCAAGGATAAGATTGGAGAAAGAAGGAGATACCCTTTTTGTGCAAGCAGTGTTAAATAGGAGAGTAAGAGCGAGGTTGATAGTAGATACTGGATGCACAGATACGCAGATCTCTGAAGAGATAGCCAGAGCCTTGGGAATAAATTTAGCCAGAGCAGAGGAGGTGGGATGCGAGTTAGCCGATGGGAGTGTGGTAAGAGGGAGGAAGGTTATACTCAGAGAGATAAAAGTGGGAAGAATGCGCGCACATAATGTTGAGGCTATAGTGTTAGAGGAAAGGGAAGGAAATTATGATGGACTGCTGGGGATGTCTTTCTTGAGCAGGTTTGTTTTCAAGATTGATCCGGAGCAACAATTGATGCTACTTAAAAGGAAGAAGTAAGATCTGTTAAATCTCAGGTTAGAAACATCATAATTTCTAAACCTATGACAAAGATTGAAGAGAACGAAACAGAGAAGAGTGTTATTACCCGGGTAGATAACATTTATTTCAAGTGTGTCCACCCCAGTGTTTCCACCCCAGGGGTGGAAAAGACTATATAGAATTTTGATGCTGGAAAGGTTTAAAATAATATGCCAATTACAAACACAATACTTCAAATAAAAGGAATTTCAAAAACTTTTGAAACATCTCTCAATGAGGTAGATTTGTCATTTGTTAATGTTAGGGAATATGAGAGGACAAAGCATGTTCATCGCCTACATCCCTATTTAGGAAAATTTATTCCCCAATTAGTTGAGGTATTTTTAAAGCACTATTTTAAAAAAGGAGATTGGATCCTTGATCCGTTTTTAGGATCTGGCACAACTTTAATTGAAGCCAATGTTTTAGGAATGCACTCTGTGGGTATTGAGATTTCGGAATTTAACTGTCTTATTGCAAAAGTAAAAACTCAGAAATATGATATCCCTCTATTAGAAAAAGAAATTAAAGATATTCTTTTTAAGACAAAAGAATATAGTAATTGGCTTTCTAAAGGACAATCTCAACTAACCTTTTTACAAGATTCTTTTAAAAAATATAAAACAAATGGCGAATATCTTAATACTTGGCTTTCAGATAGAGCCTTACAAGAAGTTTTATTCTATAGAGAGCAGATAAAGAATTACAAATACCAAGATGTGTTGAAAATAATTCTCAGCAGAGCTACCAGAAGCGCTCGCTTAGTCTCCCATTATGACTTGGCTAGACCCAAAAAACCAATCAGAGAAAAGTATTATTGCATTAAACATAAAAGAATATGTGAACCAATAAATGAAGCAATGAAATTTATCAATCGCTATAGTTGGGATACTATAAGGCGAATAAAAGAGTTTGACGAAATAAGAACAGATGCCATAATGGAGATAATTCAAGGTGATTCTCGAGAAGTAGATTTTAGCAAAGTAAAAGATTATAAAAGCGGTAAATTTGATGGAATTTTTACCTCTCCGCCATATGTTGGTTTAATTGATTATCATGATCAACATAGATATGCTTATGAACTTTTTGGTTTTGATGATAATAGATTTAAGGAAATTGGCTCTGCCTCAAAAGGCAGAAGTAGAGAGGCTAAAGAGGAGTACAAAAAAGACATAATTGCAGTGTTTCAGAATATGAATAGATTTTTAAAACCAAAAGCAAAAATTTTTGTAGTAGTGAATGACAGAGACAACCTATACCCGGAAGTAGCGGCGGCTTGTGGATATAAAATTGAAAAAATTTATCACAGGCCAGTTCTTATGAGAACCGAGCGGGATAATGCTCGTTTCTCAGAAAGCATCTATTATTTCATTAAGCACTTTTAGAAAAATATGGCTTTATCTAAAACGCAAACACAAAAAATAAGGGAACTTTTAGAGAAGAAGATAGAGGATAAATTAAAACGGTATGCCCGCGAAAGTCCTTCAATGCCATTTTTGGTTCGTTTAATTCAAGACAGTGAATCTATAAAGGGGGTAGAACAAAAATGAGATTCATTCTATTCCTATCTTTATTTACCCTTCTTCCCTTTTCTCTTGTCTTTGCTCAGGAACAAATCTGGAGAAGAATAAGAGGAGTAGCAGATACACAGATAACCAGCATAGGGATCTATCTTCAAAACCCAGATGTTCTGTATTTGGGTTCAAATTTTATCTACAAAAGCATAGATGGAGGTAGAAGTTGGAGCAAAGTGTTTGCTGTGCCGGGGATGGGAAAGGTAAACTTTCTGCAGGTGCAGAAAGACCTTGTGTATGCAGGCACAGAGAAGGGATTGTTCCTGAGCAAAGATGGAGGAGAGACTTGGAGGAGGGTATTCAAAGGTAAGGGAGAAGCAAATAATGTTCTTTCTTTTGCCCAAAGTAGAAGCGCTAATCTGCTCTATTTAGGCACTCAGAGAGGATTATTCAAGAGCAGAAATGGGCAAAGATGGAGAAAGATTAAAGGAAGGCTTTCAGAGATAGAGGTCTATCAAGTGCAGGTTGATTTAGAAAACCCTGAGGTGGCATATGCCCTTACAGAGAAAGGACTTTTTAGCACAGAGGATGGAGGAAGAAACTGGAAACGCCTGCTTGTTTCTTTTGCCGAAGAGGAGAAGGAGAAAGAAAGGAGGTTAAAGGACTTGGAGATAGGTTTGGAGGGTTTATATTTAGGAGGGAAAGATTGTCTTCTGAAGAGCACAGATAAAGGAAAGAGTTGGGAGGAGTGGAGAATAGGACTGCTTAGTGGTGTGGATATCCGCTCTCTTGCTTTAGAAGAGAGAAAGAGAATCTTATACTTAGGAACAGATAAAGGAGTATTCAAACTGTCTTTAGGAGAGCAAGAATGTCTACCCCTTCACCAAGGGCTTTCTTCTCTGGATATTAGAAAGATTGTTTTAGCAAGAGGGAGTTTGTATGCTATTACCAAAAAAGGGGTATTTCAGCGGAAGGTAGAAGAAAAGGGGTACTCAGAGGAGAAGGTGAGTTGGGAAAGGAGAATCTCCCGATTATTTGCCTATGAGCCTACTATTCAGGAAGTGCAAGAGAAGGCAATTGAATATGCAGAGGTGCATCCGCAGAAGATAAAGCGATGGCGAAGGCTTTCTGCTCGGCGTGCCATCCTTCCTAAACTGAGTATCGGGGTAAATGGAGCCAAGAATCGGACGCTTTCTGATAGCATCTGGGGGAGTTCTTCAGGAAAGCACCACATCGGTCCTGATGATAAGACTGTAGACGATAATCTGGGATGGGATGTCTCCCTGACTTGGGAGTTAGGAGACCTTATCTGGAATTCAGAGCAGGTAGATATTGATACTCGTTCAAGGTTGATGGTGCAACTACGAGAGGATATATTGGATGAGGTGACACGGACATACTTTGAGAGAAAGAGGGTGAAGATAGATCTCTTTCTTTCTCCTCCCGCAGATGAGAAAAAGAGGATAGAGCAAAGATTAAAATTAGAGGAACTTACTGCTAATTTAGATGCCCTTACTGGAGGCTGGTTCTCCCGAGAAATCAG